>NZ_JBVIJE010000003.1:354273-571778 GCF_055581585.1 Streptomyces sp. NPDC031426 | reverse complement strand
TTCCTGGACCAGCACGGCATCGCCCGGGCGAAGTCCTGGCGAACGCTGGGCAGTTGACCTCCACTGCTTCAAGATCCCCGACAGAGTCAAGCTAGTCGGGTGAAGGGGCTACAGAGCTGGAGCCCTGTGTGCCGCACCATTCGGTCAATGCTTGACGGGCCGCGTCGATGCGATGTTCAGGTGACTCGTCCGAGATGGCCCATGCGATATAGGCGTCTGGTCTGACCAGAACGCTCTTTTTGGTAGCACCCTTCGGGGATACGATCTCCACCTCGCCGGCCCACTCTGTGATCAGTGAGGGGAAGCGCTCCGTGTCGGACGGTGTGACAAGGACGAACCGTCGCTTACGGAGGGCTTCGTAGAGTCTGCGTCCGTCGCTGAGGGGGACGTCAGGTGCCCGCTTCCCGACAAGGGGATGCGCGCCGACCGCGGCGGCGTAGGAAATGTCGATTCCCGAGATTGCCATGGCCAGTCGTCGGGCCACTGGTGGGGTTTGCAGCACCGTACGCGCTGACAAGTCACGGAGGCCGCACAATGCCCGTGGCGTGGTGAGGACGCCGCGGAGCAGTGCCCCGCTCATCCGCAGAACCCGGTGTCCCACCGGGTGCCGTTCGTTCTGATAGGTGTCGAGCAGGGTGTCTGGTGCGCGGCCACGCTGAACGGCTGCGAGTTTCCAGCTCAGGTTTGCGGAGTCCTGGATGCTGGTGTTGAGGCCCATGCCGCCGGCCGGGGAATGGACGTGGGCGGCGTCGCCGACGAGGAATACTCGGCCTACTCGGTAGCGGGGTGACTGGCGTTCGTCGCTGTGGAATCTGGAGAGCCAGCGAGGGTCGTGCATGCCGAAGTCGCTGCCGAGCGCCTGGCGGGAGACGTCTTTGATTTCTTCCAGATCGACCGATGCGTTGTCGGGCATGGGGTGGTGGCGATTCCAGGCCATGACCCTGAACCAGCCGTCGCCGAACGGGACGACAATGGCGAAGGCGTCTCCGGTCGCCGCCACGGTGGGCGGCTTCTTCGGCGGATCAGCCATCCGGACGTCTGCGAGCATCATGGAGCGAACGGCGGAGCGGCCGGGGAATGGGAGGCCGAGGGACTGGCGCACGCAGCTGTTTCGTCCGTCTGCGCCGACGACGAAGTCTGCGCGCAGGCTGTGTTCAGTGCCGGCTGGTGTCTTCACGGTGACATCGACACCGCTCGGGTCTTGCTGGACGCCAGTCACTTCGTGGGCCCGCATGATGTTCACGCCGTGTGTCAGGGCGCGGGACAGGAGCAGTCGCTCGGTGTTGTACTGGGGCGTCACGAGCACGTGGGGGTAACGGGTCGGCAGGTGCGACAGATCGATCCGCAGAAATTGCAAGATCGGGTTGCGGAGGCCGGTCAGCAGCAGGTCGTCGGCCAGGCCGCGGGCGTCCAGTTGCTCCATCGTTCGGGCGTGAACGGCGAATGCGCGTGTCAGCTGGGATTCCCCTTCTCGCCGTTCCACGACGGTGCAGCGCACTCCGGCCTCGGCCAGGTCACCTGCGAGCAGCAACCCCGCTGGACCAGCACCGACGACCAGCACCTCAACGTCGGATCCCATGTCCTGCCCTCCGCGTGTCACAGAACGAGTGATAACGACCCGTGATCACCTGGCTGCCGCCCGCCACCGGTGGTGATGTTCAGGGCGGGTGGGTGACCGTGCCCGGGAATTCACTCGGGTGGCGGGACCGGTGAATTCTCCTGACCGCAAGGACCACCGTACGAGACAGACCACTTCCTCGCCTGTCAGGCAACGACCGTCCCACTCGTACCTAAGCGGTGGTTCCAGACGCGCTGAATCGCTGCCCGACAATTATGTTGACCTCATGCGGCGCCGCTTTCGCGTCACATCCCCGGAGGGCGTGACGCAAGGGGCCCGCGAGCGGACATCGAGAGGAGCGCAACTATGCCCTTCGCCACCGCCGAGGACGGCACGCAGATCTTCTACAAGGACTGGGGCTCGGGCCAGCCCGTGCTCTTCTCCCACGGCTGGCCGCTCACCGCCGACGCCTGGGACCCCCAGATGAAGCTCATGGTGGACAACGGATTCCGCGCCATCGCTCACGACCGGCGCGGTGGCGGCCGCTCCGGTCAGCCCTGGGACGGCAACAACCTCGACACGTACGCCGACGACCTGGCCGCGGTCATCGAAACCGAAGACCTGCACGACGTCATTCTGGTCGGGCACTCCACCGGCGGCGGCGAAGTCACCCGCTACATCGGCCGGCACGGCACGGCACGGGTCGCCAAGCTGGTCCTGCTCGGCGCGATCCCGCCGCTGATGCTGAAGACGGAAGCCAACCCTGAGGGCCTGCCGATCGAGGTGTTCGACGAGATCCGCCAGGGTGTGCTCACGGACCGCTCGCAGTACTACAAGGACCTCAGTGCCCCGTTCTACGGTGCCAACCGTGAGGGCTCGACCGTCTCCCAGGGAACGCGTGACGAGTTCTGGCTCTGGAGCATGACAGTCGGCATCAAGGGCGCCTACGACTGCATCAAGGCGTTCTCCGAGACGGACACGACCGAGGACCTGAAGAAGGTCGATGTGCCGACACTGATCGTGCATGGCGACGACGACCAGATCGTGCCCATCGTCTCCGCGGGCGCCAAATCATCCAAGATCGTCAAGGGCGCGCAGTACAAGGTTTACGAGGGCGCACCTCATGGCCTTGCGATGGTGCCCAAGTACGCCGAGATCTTCAACAAAGACCTGCTTGAGTTCGCGCGGAGTTAGCGGCGGCTCGCGCGCCGGTGAACGGCAGCACTACCGCTGGAACTGCTGGGAATCGGCGCTGTGAATTGGCCGCCCGGGAGCGCCGGCTCATCGCCTGACAGACCGCGCGTTGGCTGCATGCGCAAAGGGCATTCGCCGGCCGGCCGCCGCAAACCTGCGTTAGGCAGCGGCGGCGGTCGGCGGCGCTCCCGAACCATGTCCCGGGCAACTACGTCCGGAGCGGCTGAATCTGGCTCGGCGGCCAGGTTGATCGGTTCGCCGTGTCAGCCGACCGGGCTTGCGCCTTGCTGGAAGACGTTGATGAGATTTCCGTCGTTGTCACGGATCGCGGTCGAGATACTGCCGTCGCCGAGGTCCATCTGCTCCCAGACGGTCGTCACCCCCAGATCACGGAAGGTGCGGGTCACGCTGTCGAGGTCCTCGACACGGAAGACCAGGGCCTTGTTGCCGATCGGGCGGATGTGGGCGGGGGGCTCTGCCGTCAGTTCAGGGATCCGCACACCGTTTGCGGGCTGAAGGAGCTCCAGCCGAAAACCGGGCCCCTCCAAGAAGGCAACGTCCGCTCCGATGGCGTCGAAGCGGGACTTCGCCAGCAGGGTGAGGCCGAACACCCGGTTCCACCACTGGATCGACGCGTCGAGGTCACTGACGGAAATCGTCACGTTGTGGAGGCTGTAGGTGAAGAGCGGCTGGGGAGGGGTGGTCATGGTGATCACTTTTCGTTGAGGGTGTGCAGTCGTTTGCGGAGGGGCATGCGAGACCCTCGCGCAGTCCCGCCCCGGCGTTTCCCTGCTGTGCAGCGGAAACAGTCTGTACCTGTCTACCGCCGACCCGACGTCCCCTTGCAGTAGCGAATCCACGGGTCGCAGTTCAAAGGTAGAGTTTATGGACCGTACAGTCAAGAACGTATGCCTCCTTCAAATGCGTTGCGAAGCCAGTCGATCAATGCACTATTTGAGTGCTCGCCGCGCCGTCGGCATGCGAAAGAGAGCCGCGAACAAGGTCCTGTGCGGGAATCTGTAGAGCTCGCCCGCAGCGCTCGTGTGAAACCTCCGGCGCCGTCGGCTGCCAGAGCGTCGTCCGGCCCACGGTGAGGCGCGGTCGGTGGCGCACGGCCGAAGATGGCCCGCTCAAGGGCATGACGAAAGGGGCGGGCCGCCAACTGTGCCGGGGCGGGCGGCCGGGCCACTCGTGGGAACGTTCGAAGGGCAGGTGAGCTGGACGCTCGCGCGCTGATCCCAGGCGGGCCCGCCCTGATCGCTGTTTGTCGGCATATCACCTGTGGACGATGCCGACCCGCAGGATGTTCAGTGCCGGGACAGCTGTTTGAGGGCGGCCTGGCCTATCTGCAGCAGAGCTGAGCCGTCCATGTCGGTCTTGGCGAGAAACTCGATGCCCTGCATGACGGCGAGGAGCAGGCGCCCGAGCTCCTGGGCGTCCGCGCTCGGTTCGACCGTCCCGTCGTCCTGGGCTTCCTTTACGCAGGCGATCAGAAGATCTTCGACCGCTTGATAGGTGGTCCGGGCTCGGGAGACCACATCCGGATCGGTGCTGTGCAGCTCGGACGTGCTGTTGACCAGAAGACAGCCGCGGCGCTGCGGGTCCTCCGTGAATCCCTTGGCCACCCCCTCAACGAGCAGGGTCAGGCGTTCGAAGGGCGTCCCGGGCCCGGTGAGGACCGCCCGGACGCCGTTCAGCTGTTCCTCGCGGTAGCCGTCCAGTACGTGCAAGAACAGCTGCCGCTTGTCGCCGAAGGCGCCGTACAGACTTCCCTTGCCCAGTCCGGTGGCGTCCGTCAGGTTCTGCAGTGACGTAGCCGCGTACCCCTGATTCCAGAACTGCTCGCGCGCAGACTGCAGTACCTGGTTGTCATCGAAATTCCGCGGTCGCCCCATGACTGCAGCCTACCTTCTTCTTGACCTATCGGTCCAGATCGTGGGGCACGCAGCATAGGGCCGGCTGCTCGCGGTGACGCGGTAGGACGTCCTGATGGCGCTCGGTGGGATCAGCGTCATGACAGACACCGAGCGGCGCCCCGACCTCGCGGCGCCGCTCATCGACCTGCTTCTGCACGGCGTCCTGACGAGCTGAACGTTCACGGCAACTGACTGCTCGCCTGGGCCTTACGACCTGTGCCATGGAGCACCGCAGGAAGCTCCTCCGCCGGCACCACACCAAGAGCCGGACCAGGTGCGGACCGGACTCGGCTCCGCATCAAGCGATTCCACCCGTTGCCGCAGGTCAGAACCGGGTGAGGTCGTGTACCACAAGGAGACCAAGAACCTGATGGGTGCTTCGCTCAGGTCGCTGAGCCTGACCACTTGGCGCTCGAAGTCGGCATAGAGCAAGCGTGTCAACTCAAGTCGCGACTCGTAGGCAACGTGATCCCACGCTGTGGAGGACCAATACGTGCCCGAGTAGTGCTTCTGCTCGCGCCGCCAGCGAACCGTCCCCCAAGGCTTCGACGGCCCGAGGTCATCGACGCCCGTCGAAGGCCAAGGCCGGTCCCCCTCGATCGTCCCGTCCGTGCGACGCAGGCTCACGGAGACTTCGTCGACGACGCGCGACACGCCCCACCCGCGAGCAACAAAGGCGCGATATGAGAGCCAGCCTCAATCAGCCGAGCCGCCCCAGGGTCACACCGGAGCACACCGCCTTCACAGCCGAAAGTACGATCTGCACTACTACGAGTGAACCATCAAACGCGCGTTCGTCTCACCGTGCTGTCCTTTGGGCCGGACATGGGCCAAGCCTCATGGGAAAAGGACAAGCGAAATGAGAACCCACAGCCGGCTCTCGGGAAGATCCGCACCCTGAGTCCGGTTGGTAGAAGCGTGAACGAATCGCGTGAGGTCGAGGTCGTCGTCATCGGCGCCGGTCAGGCTGGGCTGTCCAGCGCCTACCATCTGCGGCGCACCGGTTTCGAGCCGGACCGCGACTTCGTCGTCCTCGATCACTCCCCCGCCCCCGGCGGCGCCTGGCAGTTCCGGTGGCCCTCACTGACGTACAGCAAGGTGCACGGGATGCACGCGCTGCCCGGCATGGACCTCACCGACGCGGATCCCGCACGCCCCTCGGCGGAGGTGATCGGTGAGTACTTCGACCGGTACGAGCGCACCTTCGACCTGCGTGTGCGACGGCCCGTCGACGTACGGGCGGTGCGGGAGGGCGACGGCGGGCGGCTGCTCGTGGAGACCTCGGACGGCACCTGGTCGACCCGTGCCCTGATCAATGCGACCGGCACCTGGGACCGGCCGTTCTGGCCGCATTATCCCGGTCAGGAGACCTTCCGCGGGCGGCAGTTGCACACCGCGCAGTACGCCGGACCCGAGGAGTTCGCCGGCCAGCGGGTGGTGGTCGTGGGCGGCGGCGCCTCGGGCACCCAGCACCTGCTGGAACTGGCCCCGTACGCGGCCGCGACCACCTGGGTCACCCGGCGGCCTCCGGTGTTCCGCGAGGGACCGTTCGACGAGGAGGTGGGCCGGGCGGCCGTCGCGCTGGTGGAGGAGCGGGTGCGCCAGGGGCTGCCCCCGCGCAGCGTGGTCTCGGTCACCGGGCTGCCCCTAAACGACGCCGTCCGGCAGGGGCTCACGGACGGTGTCCTGGACCGGCAGCCGATGTTCGACCGGATCACTCCGGACGGTGTGGAGTGGGCCGACGGACGGCACGTCAGCGCCGATGTGATCCTCTGGGCGACGGGGTTCCGCGCCGCGCTGGACCATCTCCGTCCGCTGCGGCTGCGCGAGCCGGGCGGCGGGATCCGGGTCGAGGGCACCCGGGCGGTGGCCGATCCGCGCGTCCATCTCGTCGGCTACGGCCCCTCGGCCAGCACCATCGGCGCGAACCGGGCGGGCCGCGCGGCCGTCCGGGACATCAGGCGACTGCTGGCCGAGGAACAGCCGGTCGCCGCGTGACGGCCCGTCGGCTCAGCTGACCGAGGGCAGCGGGGAGGCCGGAGTCTGGCTCGGGCCTGGCGCCTGTCCCCTGCCCTGGTGGAGGGAGTTGAACTCCGCCACGTTGCGCAGGTGCGTCCTGTAGTCGGAGGTGAAGCGGGTGTCTCCGGGCTTGACCGTGACGAAGTACAGCCAGTTGCCCGGCGTCGGGTTGAGAGCGGCACGCATCGCGTCCTCACCGGGATTGTCGATCGGTGTGGGCGGCAGGCCCATGCGCTGGTAGGAGTTGTAGGGGCTCGCGATACGGGTGTCGTCCTGGCCGGTGCGGAGGGTGTTGCGGTTCAGCGCGTAGTTGATCGTCGAGTCCATCTGCAGCGGCATCCCGCGCTCCAGCCGGTTGAAGACGACCCGGGCGACCTTGCCCATGTCCGCCTTGGTCGCGGCCTCGGCCTGCACGATGCTGGCGACGGTGACGGTCTGGTAGACGTTCATCGCGTTGCGCTGCGCGCCGGCCGCGATCGGCACCACATGGAACTTGCTGTCGGCGGTGTCGACCATGAAGCGCAGCAGGGACTCGGGCGTCGCTCCCTTCTCGACGGGATATGTCGCAGGGAAGAGATAGCCCTCCGGGTTGCCCGCGGCATCGCCCGGCAGCTTCAGACCGGCCTTCCCGACGGACTTGCGCGTGCTTCCCGGCGGCAACTGGAGGACTCTGTCGATCGCGTCGTACACCTGGCTCGCACGCCAGCCCTCCGGGACGACCAGCCCGGCGTACGGTGTCTGCTCGGCTCGGCTCTCCCGCATCAGCAACGGCACCGCCACGGCGGTACCGGCCACGACGGTGCCGGCCACGACGAGGGCGAGTCTGCCCCGGCGCGTCAGTCGAATCGTGCTCCGTGGCGGATTGTTCGTCTGCATGCGGGAACGGTAATACGCATATCAGCGCAAACCCGGCATATATTCAGCCTGTCGGCCGCAGCGTCAGCGCTTCGTCCACGGCCGCGTTCAGCTCGTCGGTTCCAGTTGCGCGTCCCTGCGCACGAGTGCGGCGTACCGCCCGCCGAGATCCAGCAGTTCCTCGTGGCTGCCGCTTTCGGCGACCCGTCCGGAGTCGAGGACCACGATCTGGTCGGCGCCCCGGATCGTGGACAGCCGGTGGGCGATGGTGATCGTCGTCCGGTCGGCCGACAGGGCGTCGATCGCCTCCTGGACAGCGGCCTCCGTACGGGTGTCGAGCGCGCTGGTCGCCTCGTCGAGGATGAGGACCGGCGGATCGCGCAGGATGGTGCGGGCGATCGCGAGGCGCTGCTTCTCACCGCCGGAGAAGCGGTGGCCGCGTTCACCGACGACCGTGTCGTAACCGTCGGGCAGGGCGGCTATGTGCTCGTGTATCTGTGCCGCCCTGGCCGCCGCCCGCAGCTCCTCGTCCGTGGCGTCCGGCTTGGCGAAGCGGAGGTTGTCGGCGACCGAGGCGTGAAAGAGGTACGTCTCCTGCGAGACGACGCCGACCGCGCGGGCGAGGGTGTCGAAGTCGAGGTCCCGGACGTCGACTCCGTCGATGGTGACGCGGCCGCCGGTGACGTCGTAGAGGCGGGGCACCAGATAGCCGAGCGTGGACTTGCCCGCGCCGGTGGGGCCGACGACCGCGAGGCTGCCGCCGGCCGGCACGGTGACGTCGACGCCGTCGAGGACGGGGCGGGCCCTGTCGTCGTTGTCGTAGCGGAACTCGACGCCTTCGAAGCGGACTTCGCCCTTGACCTGGTCGAGATGGACGGGCAGCTCGCGCTCCGTGATGTCGATGGGCAGGTCCAGATACTCGAAGATGCGCTGGAAGAGGGCGAGGGAGGTCTGGATCTGGACACCGGTGGCGAGCAGGCTCACGGCCGGCCGGAACAGTCCCTGCTGCAGCGAGACGAAGGCGACGATGGTGCCGAGCGAGACCTTGGGGCCGCCGAACTGCAGGGCCAGACCTGCCGTCCAGTAGATGACGGCCGGCATCGCGGCCATGACGATCGTGATCACGGCCATGCGCCAGCGCCCGGCCATGTTCGACTTCACTTCCAGGTCGACCAGGCGCTCGGACTCCTCCGCGAAGGACGCGGTGAGCGAGTCGGAGCGGCCCATGGTGCGGCCGAGCAGGATGCCGCTGACCGAGAGCGACTCGGTGACGGTGGCCGCCATCGCGGCCATCTGCTTCTGCCGCTGTGTGGTGATCTTCTTGCGTTCGTTGCCGACGCGGCGGCTGATCCACACGAACACCGGGAGCAGGAGCAGCGAGACGATCGTGAGCCGCCAGTCGAGGGCGATCATCGCGACGATCGTGGCGACCACGCTGGTGACGTTGGAGACCAGAGAAGTGGCCGTCGAGGTGACGGTGGCCTGCATGCCCCCGATGTCGTTGGCGATCCGGGACTGCACCTCGCCGGTACGCGTGCGCGTGAAGAAGGCGAGCGACATGCGCTGCAGGCGGCCGTAGACGGCGGTGCGCAGGTCGTGCATGACGCGCTGGCCGACGGTGGTCGAGATCAGCGTCTGAAGCACGCCGAAGACGCTGGAGAGGACGGCACTGAGGATCATGCCGAGCGCGAGCAGGCTGAGCAGGCCGGTGCGGCCCTGGGGGATCGCGACGTCCAGGGTCTCCTTGAGCAGGAACGGTGTGGTCACCGAAACCAGCGAGGAGGCGCCGACCAGCAGGCCGACGATCGCGAGCCGCCCGCGGTAGGGACGGAAGAGCTTCAGGATGCGGCGCACCTGCCGGGGCTGTTCCTTGGCGTCGGCAGGCGGGGTCCAGGACGGTTCTCGATCGGGGTGCATGGGCTCCTACGGAAGTGAACGGGCGCCGGTCTGGAGGCGGCCGACGCTTGACGAACGGATCGTAGCTCATTGTTACCTATACTCACAATGAACGGCATCCTGATATTGTTCCCGCATGACCACCCCAGATCCCGACGGCCTGCTCGCCGAGCAGTTGCTGCGGCTGACCCGCCGGGTACACCGCATCCAGAAACGCCATCTGGAACGGCACGACCTGGGTGTCACCCCGGCCCAGTCCCGGCTGCTGCGCACCCTCGCGCACTACGCCTCACCCCCGCGCATGGCCGACCTCGCCGACCGTCTGGAGGTGGTGCCGCGCGCGGTGACGACCCTGGTCGACGGGCTGGAGGCAAGCGGGAAGGTACGGCGGGTGCCGGATCCGACGAACCGGCGGGTGACCCGGATCGCCCTCACGGACGAGGGGCGTACGACCCTGCGCGAACTGCGCGGCGCACGCCGCTCGGCGGCCGAGGAGATCCTCGCGCCGCTGACGGAGAAGGAACGCCAGGTGCTCGGCGTGCTGCTGGACACACTCATCGAGGGAGACGGCGGCAAGAGCTGCTGACTCCCACCGGCCGCGGCGGACGACACAACGCGTACAAGCACGGAGGGCCGCACAGCGATCGCGGTGTGCGGCCCTCCGCATGCGGTCAGCCCGCATCCGGTGCGGGCTCTGTCGATCCCTGCGGAGCCACCCGTGCCACAGCCAGGTAAATCACCCCGCGAGTGGCGCACTCCACCCCGCCGTCCTCAACAGCGCTCGCGATCCTCCGTCAGCACTCCCTGAACCGTGGTCAGCGAACGGTCGTAGCAGCCGTCGGAGCCGTACAGCCGATAGCGCTCGCTCGACGTGCCGACCGCGTGCCGCTGGTCGCGCGGGACGTTGATCGTGTACGTCGCGTCGCCACTGTAGGTGTCGTCGAGCCGCGACCACGCGGTGCGCCGGCCGTCCCGCAGTGCCACGACCGACGCACGGTCGCCGAGCGTCAGCACGGTGCGCAGCCGATCGTCGGCACCGATGGTCGTCTCGCCGTTCATGGTGTACGTCCGGTCTGTGTGAGTCGTCCGCGCGGGACCGTCGCCGCCGACGGTGACCGTCTGGTCGTCGGACCAGGTCGCGTCCAGTCCGTCCATGTTCTCGCCGTCGGTCCAGCGGTGAACAGAGGTGTTGGCGAGTGTCCGGGTGACGGTGGTGGTCACGCGGCCGTGCGAGGTGTCGAGGTAACCGGACACGGTGAGCCGGTGCCCGGCCTCGCTGTTCACGCGGTTCTCCGAACCGGGCGTGTAGGTGGAGGAGTTGGCGATGTCCGTCGCCTTGTCCTCGGTGAGCGCCCCCGTCACGTGGGCGCGGTGCGCGTCCTGCCAGACCAGGACGTTCACCGGCGCGCTCCACCCCGACTGACCCGCGGGCACGCCGACGACGGAGACCTCGACGCGGTGCGGACGCCCGTCGTCGAGCAGGGCCGCGAAGGGGGTGAGGTCGTATTCGATCGGCCGCACGTCGAAGGCGCCCGGCGCCGGAATGACGTACCAGAGGAAGGGGTCGGACCAGCCGCCGGTCCAGACGTTCGGGAACGGCGCGGCGATTCCGGCGAGTTGGCCGTCGACCTTGATCTGCACCTCTCGGTAGGGACCGTGATCGGCCTTGCAGGAGTACGACGCCGGGTCGGCCACGGTCAGGTACCAGAACTCCTCGCAGCCGCCGCCCGACCCGGTCGCATAGACCTCGGCGACGATCCGCTCGCTGTTGCGCGGAGTGGTGAGGGTCGTCCCGTCGGGCGTGTCGGCGAGGGTCAGCACGCGGTCGGGAGTCCGCTGTGCGGGGCGGCCCGCGTAGAAGGTCAGGGTGACGTGTACGTCGATGACGCCGGTGTAGGTGTCGTTCACGACGTTGCCTATCAGCATCTCGACGCCCTGCGGGCTGCGGAAGGTGTCGCTGTAGCGGGTGACGTCCTTCTCGACGTGCCATTCGATGCCGTCGGGCGAGGGCTCCGGCGTGGAGGTGCGCAGGATCTCGACCCCGCCGACGTGCAGATAGCCGAGGCGGTCGTACTGACGGCCCTGCACCTTGCCGTCGAGCCGCAGGACGACCTTGCTCCAGTGGTCGCCGCAGCCCTGGGGCGGGGCGTACGCGCCCCGGTACGGCGTGAAGTCGCGGAACTGGGCGTCGGCGAGGGTGACCTGGCACGACTTGGAGTGCGGGCGCTCGACGGGCGGTGCCGCGGTGACCGGGTCGTGCCAGTCGGAACCGAACTCGGCCGGGACGTCGGCCGCTTGGGCCGCAGCGGCTCCGGTGCCGAAGAGCGCGCTTGCCAAGAGGGTCGCCCCGGCAAGCATGGACATGACTATCCGTCTTCTCATGGCCGGTGTTCTACGGCCAGTCGGGCCGGCCCGCAATGACGCCTCGGGGAGAACGGCGCGATCGGACATCGGGCGGGCCCATGCCGAGTCGCCCCTCCGCGGGCATCGACACCGCGATCGCGTTCCTCTTGCCATGGCCGCCGGACGGCGTCCGCGTCAGTGCGTCAGGCGCGCAGTTCCGCCCGGTCGCCCATCACCATCACCGGATCCTGGGCCGGGTCGAGCGTGCGCAGCAGGAACTCCATGGCGTCCTTGGACACGCTGACGCATGCGGACGTGCCGTCGCCGTGGTCGAGATGCAGCCAGATACCGCCGCCCTTGTCGTCACCCTCGGGGCGTGTGGCGTCGTGCGGCGGGGTGCCAGGGAGACGGTTGTAGTCGATGGCGATGACATAGTCGAAGACGTGCTGGTGCGCCTCGTCCCAGTCGTCCGGCGGCGCGTAGGCGGCCTCGTCCTGGTTGTACGGCAGCCGGGTGCCGGGGTCGTCGAGCACACCTCCCGCGTCGGAGAGACCGAACACGCCGACGGGACTGCGCTCGTCGCCCATGTGATGGTCCGTGGTCCAGCCGTTGCGGCCGTTGTGCGCCGGCCAACTGGTCACCGGGCGCCACTCCGGACCCTCCCGCGTGTACAGCACGACCGTGGAGTAGGCCGAGTCCTCACCCTCGCCATACACCACGACGACCTGCCCGGAGTCACGGGGGATCTGCCGGAACAGCCGGCCACCCACGCCCGGGATGCGGGTCGGGCCGGCCGAGGGGGCGGCCGACACCGCCGGGCTCGGCCCGGCCTGGCCGCGGGAGCCGGTCGCCCCGCCGGCGCGGACCGGGCCGGAGGTGTCGGTGCCGCACGCCGGCAGAAGCGTGACAAGAGCCGTCACCGCTACCGACATTCGCCGCACACCCTGGATCCGCACGCGACCATCGTGGCACCACGTACCGGTTCATTGTGCGATCTTCCGGACATTCGAGTGACGGCCGGATGTGCGTGTTCGACCGGCCGGCGATCTGCCCGCGGAGAGCCGTCCGCGGCCACACAGGCCGAGCCCGGACCGGCGGCCAGTGGCCGGAAGCCGGTGGAATTCGCTGCTCCGTCAGAAAAACCGTTTGAAATTCACCACTCGGCGACGCGAACCTTTCACGGCTCGTCACCGCCTTTCGCCGCTTCCCCGCTTCACCCCGATCCCCTCGCCATCCCTTCCCTCCTGACACGAGCCACTGGGACGTCATGCAGATTCAAGACCTTCCCTACGCCGATCCGGGCGTCCCGGACGCACGTTCGGGCGCCCGATTCCTGTGGTGGCTCGGGCGGAACCAGCTGGGCGGACAGCTGAAGTCGCTCGCCTGGGGCCTGCTGCACTTCGTCTCCGTCTCCGCCCTGCCCTTCTGTGTCGGCCTCGCCGTAGACGCCGTCGTCGAGCGCTCCGGCACCCAGCTCACCCTGACGGGCGGTCTGATGCTGCTGTGCGGCACGGGTATCGCGGTCGGCGACACCTTCCTGCACCGGGCCGCCGTCACCAACTGGATCACGGCCGCCGCCCGCGTCCAGCAACTGCTGGCCCGCAAGGCCGCCCATTTGGGCTCCGCCCTGACCCGGCGGGTCGCCGCCGGCGAGGTGGTGGCGGTCTCCACCGGCGACGTCGAGAAGATCGGCTGGTTCGTCGAGGCGGTGTCCCGGTTCACCGCGGCTGCGCTCACGGTCGTCGTGGTCTGTGTCGGCCTCCTCGTCTACCAGCCCGCCCTGGGGGTGGTCGTCGCCGTCGGACTGCCCATCGTGGCGCTCGCGGTGCTTCCGCTGCTGCCCCGGGCGACGCGCCGCGCCGATGTGCAGCGGGAGAAGGCGGGCCGGGCCACCGAGCTGGCCTCGGACACGGTCGCCGGGCTGCGGGTGCTGCGCGGCATCGGCGGCGAGGAGCTGTTCCTGGACCGCTACCGCCGCGCGTCGCAGGAGGTACGGCACGCCGCGGTGCGCAGCGCCCGGATGTGGTCGCTGATCTCCGCCGTCCAGGTGCTGCTGCCCGGGCTGCTGCTCATCGCCGTCGTCTGGCACGGCATCCACCTGGCCCGCCAGGGCCGGATCACCGTCGGCGAACTCGTCACCGTCTACAGCGCCGTGATGATCCTGAATTATCCGTTGCGCCATTTCGAAGAGATCGCGATGGCCTACTCCTTCTCCCGCCCCTCGGCCAAACGGGCGGCCCACGTGCTGTCGCTGGAGCGGTCCACAGACACCGGCGGCACCCGGGAGGTGCAGGCGCCGGGCGGCGACCTGTACGACCCCGCCACCGGTCTGCTCGCTCCGGCCGGCCGTCTCACCGCCGTGGTCTGCGGTGACCCGGACGCGGCGGGCAGGCTCGCCGAGCGGCTGGGCGGCCATCCGACCGAGCCGGGTCGCTCGGTCCTGCTCGGCGGGGTAGCCCTGGACGACCTCCCGCTGGACAGCGCCCGCACCGCCGTCCTCGTCCAGGACAAAGACCCGGTGCTGCTGTCCGGCAGTCTGCGCGAGCTGCTCGACGTGCCCGCCTCGGGAGCCGTACGGGCCGCGGACGCACTGGCCGCGGCGCAGTGCGACGACGTCCTGGACGCCCTGGTCCAGGGATCACTGGACGCCGCCGACCCGATGGACGCCCGCATCACCGAACGCGGACGGTCCCTGTCCGGCGGCCAGCGCCAGCGGCTCGCGCTGGCCCGGTCGCTGATCACCGACCCCGAGGTGCTGGTGCTCGACGAGCCGACCTCCGCCGTCGACTCGCACACCGAGGCACGCATCGCGGACGGACTGCGCGGGCTGCGCTCGGGCCGCACGACCGTGGTGTTCACCTCTTCGCCGCTGCTGCTCGACCGCGCGGACCAGGTCGCCCTGGTCCACGAGGGCGAGGTCGTGGCGGTCGGTGTGCACCGCGAACTGGTCGACAGCGAGCCACGGTACCGGGCCGTGGTGACCCGGGAGACGGACGACGAACTGGCCGGCGCAGACGAGGCCGCCCTCGTGGGCGCGCGCCCGGAGCTGGAAGAGATCGAGGAGAGCGCATGATCGGCGTTGCGCCACCGGCGTACGACCCGGCGGCCCCGACGACAGCCACCACCCTGCCCATCGGCGCGGCCGCGACCGTGCGTGCCTACGTCGGCGAGCTGTTCCACCGGCACCGCCGGGCGTTCCTGCTGCTCATCGGCGTCAACACGGTGGCTGTGATCGCCTCCATGGTGGGTCCGTACCTGCTCGGCGGCCTGGTCGAGCGGGTGTCCGACCGGTCGCGGGAGCCGCATCTGGGCCTGACCGCCGGGTTGTTCGTGCTCGCGCTGGCCGTGCAGGCCGTGTTCACCTGGCAGGTGCGGCTGCGGGGCGCGGTGCTCGGCGAGCGGATGCTGGCCGACCTGCGCGAGGACTTCCTCGTCCGGTCGGTCGGGCTGCCCCCGGGCGTGCTGGAACGGGCGGGCACCGGCGATCTGCTCTCCCGCATCACCACCGACATCGACCGCCTGGCCAACGCCATGCGCGAGGCCGTGCCGCAGCTGGCCATCGGTGTCGTGTGGGCTCTGCTGCTGCTCGGCGGGCTCGTCGTGACGGCTCCGCCGCTGGCCGCCGCGGTGCTGCTCGCGGTGCCCGTACTGGTGGCCGGGTGCCGCTGGTACTTCAAGCGGGCGCCCTCCGGCTACCGCTCCGAGGCCGCCGGGTACGCCGCGGTCGCCGCCGCGCTCGCCGAGACGGTGGACGCGGGTCACACCATCGAGGCGCACCGGCTCGGCGCCCGCCGCGTCACCCTGTCGGAGCGGCGGATCAAGGAGTGGACCGCCTGGGAGCGGTACACGCTGTGGCTGCGGTCCGTGCTCTTCCCGGTCATCAACGCCGTGCACGTCATCGTGCTCGGCTCGGTGCTGATGGTCGGCGGGGTGTTCGTTCTGAACGGCTGGATCGGGGTGGGGCAGCTGACCACGGGTTCGCTCATCGCGCAGATGCTCGTCGACCCGGTGAACCTGATCCTGCGCTGGTACGACGAGGTGCAGGTCGCCCAGGTGTCGCTCGCCCGCCTGGTCGGCGTGCGGGACATCGAGGCCGACGCCGCGGACGCCTCGCTGGCGCCGGACGGAAGGGACGTGCGGGCCGAGCGGATCCACTTCGGCTACCGCGAGGGCGTCGACGTGCTGCGCAAGGTGTCCCTTGAGGTCTCCCCGGGCACCCGGCTGGCCCTGGTCGGTCCCTCGGGCGCGGGCAAGTCCACCCTGGGCAGGCTGCTCGCCGGGATCTACGCACCCCGTGACGGCCGGATCACCCTGGGCGGCGCCGAGCTGTCCCGGATGCCCGCGGAACGCGTCCGCTCGCACGTCGCCCTGGTCAACCAGGAGCACCACGTCTTCGTCGGCTCCCTGCGCGACAACCTCCTGCTGGCCCGCACCGTCGCGACAGACGCCGAGCTGTGGGCGGCGCTGGGCTCGGTCGATGCGGACGGCTGGGCCCGGGCACTGGACGACGGGCTGGACACCGAGGTCGGCTCCGGCGGTCTTGCGCTGACCCCGGCGCAGGCCCAGCAGATCGCGCTGGCCCGGCTGGTGCTCGCCGATCCGCACACGCTGGTCCTGGACGAGGCGACCTCGCTGCTGGACCCGCGCGCGGCCCGGCATCTGGAACGGTCCCTGGCCCGGGTGCTGGACGGCCGCACGGTGGTCGCCATCGCCCACCGCCTGCACACCGCTCATGACGCGGACGTGATCGCCGTCGTGGAGGACGGCCGCATCAGCGAGCTGGGCAGTCATGACGAGCTGGTCGCGACGGACGGCGCGTACGCGGCGCTGTGGCGGTCCTGGCACGGGTGAGGATCCGGCGAGGGTGCGGGCGACCGGCCCTGCGGCGCGGTGCCTGCGGGCAAGGCCGGTCCCCGCGATCGCGGCGGCGCTGCCCGCGGTGCCCCGGGGAGCACCGCTGGGGGCCATGGTCTCGGCTGTCGGCTTCTGCCACGGCCTGCCCCCTGTGAGCCGGCGCGCGGCGGGGAACCGGGCCGCGGTGAGCGAGCGCTCTGTGCGGAGCCGGGGCGCGGCGAGCGGGCCCTGTGTGGGGTGGGATCGGCGCCTGGGCCAGGGCCCGGGCACTGGCCGGTGCTCGTGCCGTTGCGCGGTCCCGAGCAGGGGTGGAAGTCTGGAGAACGGCACCGGTGCGGGGAACGCGACGGAACCACCCGGTTCGCGGCGTGTGACCCTCGTGCCAGGCGTGCCGGCGGTCTGCCGCCCGTTGCGGTGGCGCCCGGCCGTCCTCACCATCTGGAGGTACTCGTGGACAGCGTCGACGGCTGGGGGGACGACGTCTACCAGCCCGATCCCTCGGAGATCCGGGAGGACTCGGGGGTGCTCGACGTCGAGGACACACTGGATTTCGACGGCGTCAACGACCCGCTCGACCGTGGCTGGTCCCCGCCCGAACGACCCTGGGCGGTGGAGCACACAGGGGTGACGGCGGCCGAACGCCAGGCGGGCGAGACCCTGGACCAGCGGCTCGCCGAGGAGCAGCCCGACCTCGTCGCCCGCGACGGTGATGACATCGGTGACCACGACACCGACGGGGAACCCCTCGACGACGAGGTCGGCAACCTCCGCTCCGGTCGGCTGGTGGCCCCGGACGAGGGGGCGCACGAGGACGAGGAGGCCGCCCTCGTCGCCACCGACGTCGGCATCGACGGAGCCGCCGCCTCCGCCGAGGAGGCCGCGATGCACATCGTCGACGAGGACTCCCTGCCCGGCTGATTCGCAGACCCCGGTCGACCCGCCCATGCCCTGCCCGACCGCCTCGCACGAGGAGCCGCCATGCAGCGGGACAAGCACCCGGACTACCAGCCCGTGGTCTTCCGTGACCGCGCCGCCGGCTACGCCTTCCTCACCCGCTCGACCGCGCGGAGCGAGCAGACCATCGAGTGGGACGACGGCCGGACCTACCCGGTTGTCGACGTGGAGATCTCCTCGGAGAGCCACCCCTTCTACACGGGCAAGGCCCGCACGGTCGACACCGAGGGCCGTATCGCCCGCTTCGAGCGCCGCTACGGCGGGGCCGAGGCCGGCGAGGCGGAGGCCGCCGAGGACACCTGAGCCACCGTTCAGCCGGCCGATCCGGAGCGAGCGCCTCAGATCACGTTGAGGGCCGCCGCGCAGCCCACCCCGCCCAACAGCATGAACACGGGCATCAGCACCTTCAGCTCCACCCAGCTCCCGGCCCGGAACCGCATCGCCTTCGGCGGCCCCACGGGATACCAGCGCTTGCGGCCCAAGGGAATCGGCCACAGGATCGGGCAGCCGGACACCGTCAGCGCGTCCCCGATGTCGTGCACCAGCGCGCCGAGCACGATCGGCAGCCCCAGCCACAGGTACTGCTGGCCCGGTGCCGTGAACAGCCAGTCGGAGCCGTTGCCCGGCTTGTCCAGGACGCCGGCGAGAATCCACGCGGTGGTCGCCGCCAACAGCCAGACCAGGACATCGCTGCTGGAGCCACGCGCCGCCCGCCACAGCAGCCCCTCGATCGCCAGCACCATGTGCACGAAAAGGATCGCCAGCACGGCCCAGCGGCCGCCCGCGATCGCCGCCGCTGAGCAGCCGGCACCGAGCAGAACCGCCCACAGCCACGTGTGCGTCAGCGTACGGTGACCGCCGGAGCGACGCGGGTCGCCCTTCATCCGGGTCGCCTTGTAGACGGCGTACGACAGCTTGTCCACGATCTCGCAGATCCAGTGCGAGATCGGCCCGAAGGCCCGCGAGATCGTGGCCGCCTTGTGGTCGAGGTCCGGGGCGAGCGCGGCGCCGGCGCAGATCAGGGCGCCGACGAGGAGGACCGGCCAGGGCATCGGGTGACCCGCCGCGGCCGCCGCCGCTCCGACGCCTAGCCAGGCCGCGGCCCCCGACAGTGAGTGTGCTGGTCCCATCATGGCCGCTTCCCGCCCCATTCCTCGTGTGCCGCTGTCCAGTTGACCTGGTGCGCTGACATCTCGTCGGCGCCACAGCGTAGCGGCCGTGATCTTCGTGCTCGCAGCCGATTCCCCTCTCAGGGGCGAGGCCAGGCAAGATGGGTGCGTGACCCTCATCGATCAGCTGCCGCCGACCGCCGACCCAGACGCCCTGTACGAAGCCTTCGAGTCGTGGGCGCAGGAGCGCGGCCTCACCCTCTACCCGCACCAGGAGGAGGCGCTGATCGAGGTGGTCTCCGGGGCGAACGTGATCGTCTCGACGCCCACCGGCTCCGGCAAGAGCATGATCGCCGCGGGCGCGCACTTCGCCGCGCTGGCCCGGGACGAGGTCACCTTCTACACCGCCCCGATCAAGGCGCTGGTGTCGGAGAAGTTCTTCGAGCTGTGCAAGCTGTTCGGCACCGAGAACGTCGGCATGCTCACCGGCGACGCCTCCGTGAACGCCGACGCGCCCGTGATCTGCTGCACCGCCGAGGTCCTGGCGTCGATCGCGCTGCGCGACGGCAAGGACGCGGACATCGGCCAGGTGGTCATGGACGAGTTCCACTTCTACGCCGAGGGCGACCGCGGCTGGGCCTGGCAGATCCCGCTGCTGGAGCTTCCCCAGGCGCAGTTCATCCTGATGTCGGCCACTTTGGGGGATGTGTCCTTCTTCGAGAAGGACCTCACGCGCCGCACCGGCCGCCCCACATCGGTGGTCCGCTCGGCGACCCGGCCGGTGCCCCTCTCCTACGAGTACAAGCTCACCCCGCTCACCGAGACGCTCACCGACCTGCTGGAGTCCAAGCAGGCCCCGGTGTACATCGTGCACTTCACGCAGGCGCAGGCCGTGGAGCGGGCGCAGGCGCTGATGAGCATCAACATGTGCTCGCGCGAGGAGAAGGACCAGATCGCCGAGCTGATCGGCAACTTCCGGTTCACCACCAAGTTCGGCCGCAACCTCTCCCGTTACGTACGGCACGGGATCGGCGTCCACCACGCCGGCATGCTGCCCAAGTACCGGCGCCTGGTGGAGAAGCTCGCCCAGGCGGGCCTGCTCAAGGTCATCTGCGGCACGGACACGCTCGGCGTGGGCGTCAACGTGCCCATCCGCACGGTGCTGTTCACCGCCCTCACCAAGTACGACGGCAGCCGGGTGCGCACGCTGCGGGCCCGGGAGTTCCACCAGATCGCAGGCCGGGCCGGCCGGGCCGGCTTCGACACGGCGGGGCTGGTCGTGGCGCAGGCGCCGGAACACGTCATCGAGAACGAGAAGGCGCTGGCGAAGGCGGGCGACGACCCGAAGAAGCGGCGCAAGGTGGTGCGCAAGAAGGCGCCGGAGGGTTTTGTCGGCTGGACGGAGAACACCTTCCAGAAGCTGATCGAGTCGGAACCGGAGCCGCTGACCTCGCGTTTCCGGGTGACGCACACGATGCTGCTGTCGGTGATCGCCCGCCCGGGCAACGCGTTCGAGGCGATGCGCCACCTCCTGGAGGACAACCACGAGCCGCGCAGGCAGCAGTTGAGGCACATCCGACGGGCGATCGCGATCTACCGGTCGCTGCTCGACGGCGGGATCGTGGAGAAGCTGGACAAGCCCGACGCCGAGGGCCGGATCGTCCGGCTCACGGTCGACCTGCAGCAGGACTTCGCGCTCAACCAGCCGCTGTCCACGTTCGCGCTCGCCGCGTTCGAACTCCTCGACCCCGAGTCGCCGTCCTACGCCCTCGACATGGTCTCCGTCGTCGAGTCCACCCTGGACGACCCGCGACAGATCCTCGTCGCCCAGCAGAACAAGGCGCGCGGCGAGGCCGTCGCCGCGATGAAGGCGGACGGCGTCGAGTACGAGGAGCGCATGGAGCGCCTCCAGGACATC
Organism: Streptomyces sp. NPDC031426; assembly: GCF_055581585.1. Taxonomy (NCBI): domain Bacteria; kingdom Bacillati; phylum Actinomycetota; class Actinomycetes; order Kitasatosporales; family Streptomycetaceae; genus Streptomyces; species Streptomyces sp. NPDC031426. The sequence goes on along the minus strand of NZ_JBVIJE010000003.1, from coordinate 551,162 downwards.
ACGTACCCGAAGCCGCTGGAGGAGCTGCTCTTCCACGCGTACAACACCTACCGCAAGAGCCACCCCTGGGTCGGCGACCACCCGCTGTCGCCGAAGTCGGTCATCCGGGACATGTACGAACGGGCGTTGTCCTTCACGGAGTTGGTGTCCTTCTACGAGCTGGCCCGCACGGAGGGCATCGTGCTGCGCTACCTGGCCAGCGCCTACAAGACCCTCGACCACACCATCCCGGACGACCTCAAGTCCGAGGACCTGCAGGACCTGATCGAGTGGCTCGGCGAGATGGTGCGCCAGGTGGACTCCAGCCTGCTGGACGAATGGGAGCAGCTGGCGAACCCGGAGGAGATGACCGCCGAGGAGGCCCAGGAAAAGGCCGACGAGGTCAAGCCGGTCACCACCAACGCGCGCGCCTTCCGCGTCCTCGTCCGCAACGCCATGTTCCGTCGCGTGGAGCTGGCCGCCCTCGACCAGGTCGAGGAGCTCGGCGAGATGGACGCCGACGCCGGATGGGACGCCGACGCCTGGGGCGAGGCGATGGACAAGTACTGGGACGAGTACGACGACCTCGGCACCGGTCCGGACGCCCGCGGCCCCAAGCTGCTGGTCATCAACGAGGAGCCGGCGAAAGGCATCTGGCGCGTCCGCCAGATCTTCGACGACCCGAACGGCGACCACGACTGGGGCATCAGCGCCGAGGTCGATCTCGCGGCCTCGGACGCCGAGGGCCGTGCGATCGTCCGCGTCACCGACGTGGGCCAGCTGTGAGCGCTTTTCGACCAGTTGTGAGCCAAGGAGAATGCCACCGATGACGAACCCGGCCGAGCGACTGGTCGACCTGCTCGACCTGGAGCAGATCGAGGTCAACATCTTCCGTGGCCGAAGCCCGCAGGAGTCGCTCCAGCGGGTCTTCGGAGGCCAGGTGGCGGGCCAGGCGCTGGTCGCCGCCGGCCGCACCACGGACGGCGACCGCCCGGTGCACTCGCTGCACGCGTACTTCCTGCGCCCGGGCCGCCCCGGCGTGCCCATCGTGTACCAGGTGGAACGGGTGCGCGACGGCCGGTCGTTCACCACGCGCCGGGTCACGGCCGTGCAGCAGGGCCGCACCATCTTCAATCTGACCGCCTCCTTTCACAAGCCTGAGGAAGGACCGTTCGAGCACCAGCTGCCGCCGGCCCGTGAGGTGCCGGACCCGGAATCGCTGCCGACGGTCTCCGAGGAGATCCGCAAGCACCTGGGCGCGCTGCCGGAGCAGTTGGAGCGGATGGCGCGCCGCCAGCCCTTCGACATCCGCTATGTCGACCGGCTGCGCTGGAACGCCGAGGAAATCAAGGGGGCCGAGCCGCGCAGTGCCGTATGGATGCGCGCGGTCGGACCGCTCGGTGACGACCCGCTGGTGCACACGTGCGCGCTGACCTACGCCAGTGACATGACCCTCCTGGACGCGGTGCGCATCCCCGTCGAACCGCTGTGGGGAGCGCGGAACTTCGACATGGCCTCGCTGGATCACGCCATGTGGTTCCACCGGCCGTTCCGCGCGGACGAGTGGTTCCTGTACGACCAGGAGTCGCCGATCGCCACCGGTGGCCGGGGCCTGGCCCGCGGGCGCATCTACGACCTGCAGGGGCGTCTGCTCGTCTCCGTCGTCCAGGAGGGCCTGTTCAGGTCCCTCTAGCAAGCCGACGGCAGGGCCTGCGGCCGGGTGGTTCAGGCCTGCGCGGGCCGGTGGCTTCTGCGCCGCAGCCAGCCACGCAGGCCGCGGTCGGTCCGCGTCCGGGACTGCTCGGCCGGGCGGTGTCCCCGGTGGGCCGACGACAGCGCGGCCGCCGGCACAGTGGGCGGGCCGTGCCACCCGAAGGCCCGGACCACGGGCTCGTCCTTCGGCTCGGGCGCCCCCGGCAGCGGTCTGCCGCTCGCCCCGGACGCCACTGTCACCGGCCCGCCCTCCGGCTCGGGCGATCCCAGCAGCAGCTGCTCGGATACCCGGGCCACGGCCGGCTCCGCCCCGGCCTCCGACGGCACCGCCGGCTCCGTGGGCGGTGTGACCGTGCGGGCCATGGGCGGGACGGGCCGTGCGACTGCTCGCATGGTCGGTGCGGCACACCGGGCGGCCGGGCGCGGGGCAGGTGAGAGGGCGCGCGCCTCCTGGAGCACCTGGATTAGTTCGCTGCGGAGCCACTCGATCTCGTCCGCGTCCTGCGCGGTGGCGATCCGCTCGGCGAGGTGCGCGGCAGGCGATCCCGGAATGCCCTGACCAGGGAACGCGGGCCGGAACCGATGCAGATAGGCGCGGTCGTACGGATCCTTGACGAGATCGGCGATCTCAATGGGCGGGAGGAAGGCAGCCACGGCACCGGCCCGAACCCACGGATCCTCTGCCTGGCGGAGCAGGAACCCGAGGTGGCGTCCCCGCCAGTTGCGGGCGCGCAGGTCCACCCCGGCCTCCAGCTGGCCCCGCAGGCTCTCGGGCGTCCGCCCCTTGAGCAGGTGGGCGTTCTCGGTGCCCGAGATGAAGTGCCGCAGGTCTTCGGCCAGATACAGCCAGACCACGGCTCGGTACCGGTTCAAATACCACTTCACCGGCACGAGCAGGCCCAGGCGGGCGAGGCGGGTGAAGCGCCCGGCCGGGATCTTCATGAGCGCTGCGCCCTCGGTGGTGCCCACCACCCGCACGCGCTCCTGGAGAGTGTCAGGGTAGCCCTTCTGTGCGCGGAGGCGGTCGATCTCCGCGCGCTCCACCCTGCGACCTCCTCCCCCACCTTCGTCGGGCAACGTCCGGATGAGGCCCAGGTGCACGGCGAGGTCGAACTCGCCGCGTTTGAGGCCCAGTTCCCGCGCGGCGTGGCTCGCGGTGCAGGATGTGGGCCGGGGCGGGCTGAAGGTGCTTGCCGACATGGTGACACTCCCCCGTGGAGTCGTTGGCTCACGCCCTGTGCGTTCGCCGTGCACACACCGTAGCCAATTCGGTCCAGGGCGTGGTGGCCCTGTGGATAACTCCGCGATGCGAGGAGAAGCAGCAGGTCAGGCGTCAGCGAGGGGGGTGCGCTCCGGTTGCCGGGCGTCGACGCCGAGGTGCTCGCCGACCCGATTGACGAGCAGGGTCATCTCGTAGGCGATCTGGCCGATGTCGGCCTCCGCGCCACTGAGCACGCACAGGCAGCTGCCGGTGCCCGCCGCGGTCACGAACAGCACCGCGTCGTCGTACTCGATCATGGTCTGGCGTACCCTGCCGGCGCCGAAGTGGCGTCCCGATCCCTTGGCGAGGCTGTGCAACCCGGATGCCACGGCGGCCAGATGCTCGGCGTCCTCGCGGCGTAGACCCGTGCTCGCGCCCGTGACCAGCCCGTCGTTCGACAGGACCAGCGCGTGCCGCACGTCGTCCACTCGCTCGGTCAGATCGTCCAGGAGCCAGCCGAGTCCCTGGTTCTGCGCCATCTCCGTCTCCCCGCGTGATGTCTCCCCCCTGGCTGGAGGAACTCCCCGCCAGCCTTCCCCACGTCCGGCGTCCGGGCAAGCAGGATGGGCGCATGGCACAGAAGATGACCGACGAGGAATGGCGGGCGTTCGTCTCGAAGGGCACCCGGACCGGCAAGCTGTCCACCGTTCGCGCCGATGGGAGCCCTCATGTGGCCCCCATCTGGTTTCTGCTGGACGGGGACGAACTGGTCTTCAACACGGGCAAGGACACGGTGAAGGGGCGCAATCTCGCCCAGGACGGGCGGGTCGCCCTGTGTGTGGACGATGATCGGCCGCCGTTCCACTTCGTGGTGCTCAACGGCCGGGCACGGCTGTCGGAGAACCTGGACGAGCTGCGCCACTGGGCCACCCGGATCGCCGCCCGGTACATGGGTGAGGACCGCGCCGAGGAGTACGGCGCCCGCAACGGCGTTCCGGGCGAGCTGCTGGTCCGGGTCCCGGTCGACCAAGTGGTGGCCGTGAAGGATGTGGCGGCCTGAGCAGTGGGATCAGCCGACCGAGTCCAGGAGCCGGGCGGTGTGCATCCGCCCGGCGTACTCGACGAGCCGGATCAGGACTTCCTTGCCGGAGTCCCGGTCGCGGGCGTCGCACAGCACCACCGGGGTGCCGCGGTCGAGGTCGAGGGCACGCGAGACGTCATGGGCGCCGTAGGTGCGGGCGCCCGTGAAGCAGTTGACGGCCACCACGAACGGGATGCGCCGGTGCTCGAAGTAGTCGACCGCGGGGAAGCAGTCCTCCAGGCGCCGGGTGTCCGCGAGGACGACGGCGCCGAGGGCGCCCTGGGACAACTCGTCCCAGAGGAACCAGAAGCGGTCCTGTCCAGGTGTGCCGAAGAGGTAGAGGGACAGGCCGGAGCGGATGGTGATGCGGCCGAAGTCCATGGCGACAGTGGTGGTGACCTTCTGGTCCACGCCGTCGGTGTCGTCCACCAACTGCCCTGCCTCGCTGAGGAGTTCCTCGGTGCGCAGCGGCCGGATCTCGCTGACGGCCCCGACCAGGGTCGTCTTGCCGACGCCGAACCCACCGGCGACCAGTATCTTCAGCGCCAGGGCGGCGGTGTCGCCGACGGCTTCGGAGTGCTCGGTGACCATCATCACTTCTCTCGGGAGGGCCGGCTGCGGTCGGCGTCCGTCTGCTGCGGGCGCGAAGGCAGCATGATGACAACGGAGCGGCACCTCCGGGCTCTTGGACCGGAATGCACCTGATGTGACTGACTTGCGTCCGGTCTGACGCGGAACGCGTACGGATCGGGGCGCTGCGTGGCGTACGGCGGCTTCGGAACGTTCATCTACAGCGCTCGCAGTCCCGCGATGACCTCGCGCAGAATCCGCTCGTCGGGCAGGTGGGCCGGCGGCACGGGACGGCTGATGACCACGCAGCCGAGTTCCAGGAGGTCGCCGAGGAGCACCCTGACGACGCCGACGGGAAGGTCGGCGTCCGCCGCGAGTTCGGCGACGGACTGTGTCTCCGTGCGGCACAGCTCGATCAGGGTCCGGTGCTCGGGGCCGAGCGCGGCGTCCTCGAGCGCCGGTGCCGCGGGGTCGAGGGTGACGAGGGCGATCAGGTCGAAGCGCACCCCGGTGGGACCCGGCTGGGTGCGCCCGCCCGTCATCGCGTACGGGCGCACGAGTGGTCCGGCCTCGCCGTCGTACCACTGGCTGCCCGGCTCCCACGGACCGGCGCTCTGGTTCTCGGTCATCTGTGCCGCCTGTTCCCGGTCATCCGGCTGCGGGCGGCTGTGCGGCGACACGCGGGGGCGTGTACAGGTGCTCGCCGACCCGTTTGACCAGGCGCGCCATCTCGTAGGCGACCAATCCGATGTCGGCGGTGACGGCGGTGAGCACCGCGAGGCAGGAGCCGTCACCGGCGGCGGCCACGAAGAGGAACGCGTCGTCCATCTCGACCATGGTCTGCCGCACGCCACCCGCTCCGAAGTGCCGTCCCGCGCCCTTGGCGAGGCTGTTGAAGCCGGAGGCCACGGCGGCGAGGTGCTCGGCGTCCTCCCGCGCGAGGCCGGTGGAGGCGCCGACGGCCAGCCCGTCGTTGGAGAGCACGACGGCGTGCCGTACCTCGCTCACGCGCATCACCAGGTCGTCGAGCAACCAGTCCAGTTCGCCGGAGCGCTGGCCGGCACTCGCGTTCGGGTCCTGGATCATGCCGGGTCTCCTTCGCTGCTGTCACTGCCCGTTTCGGGTTCCGGGGCGGCTCCGCGCCCGGGCTGTCTGCCGCCGCCGCGCGTCCAGCCGTCGCGGTAGGCGGCCATGCGGTCCCGCACCAGTTCGGGGGTGCGCCGTTCGTCGCCGTGCCGTGCGGTGTCCCGCGTCGGCGCTTCCGGGCGCTGCTGCCGGAGCTGGGGTGCGAGGCTCGCCTGGCGCACACGGCGTGGGAGGTTGTCGGAGTCCTCGGAGTCGTTCGGCGGTCGGTGCAGCCTCAAGGCGGTGACTCCGGGGGGTGGGGTTTCGTCTCCGGATCCGTGCGAGGCCGGCTCGTCGACGGCGCCGTGCGGGCCGGGAGCGGTGGCCGCGAGGGCGGGCCGGTCCGACCGTGCGGCGACGGCCTCCTGGTGTGGATTTGTGCCGGGCACGCGCGCGTACTCGGGTTCCGGCTCCTGACGGGACTGCTCACCTTGGCGGGAGAGACGTTCCGCCGCGCCGCCGTGCAGCAGGGCGGTGGGCAGCAGGACGACCGCGGTGGTGCCTCCGTAGGGGGAGGTCCGCAGATGCACCTTCACGTCGTGCCGGGAGGCGAGCCGGCTGACCACGAACAGGCCGAGCCGATCGCTGTCGAACAGGTCGAGGGCCTCGGACTGTTCGATGCGGCGGTTGGCCTCCGCGAGGGTCTCGGCGCCCATGCCGAGTCCCCGGTCCTCGATCTCCAGGGCGTAGCCGTTGCCGACGGGTTCGCCGGTGACGCGCACGCGCGTGTGGGGCGGGGAGAACTGGGCCGCGTTCTCGACGAGTTCGGCGAGCAGGTGGGTGAGGTCGGCGACGGCGGTGCCGACGACACGGGCCTCGGGGAGCTGACGCACCTCCACGCGCGCGTAGTCCTCGACTTCCGACACGGCGGCCCGTACGACGTTGGTCAGGGACACCGGCATGCGCCAGGCCCGGCCGGGTGCGGCGCCGGAGAGGATGATCAGGCTCTCGGCGTGCCGCCGCATGCGTGTGGTGAGGTGGTCCAGGCGGAACAGGTCGCTCAGTTCGTTGGGATCGTCCGAGCGGCGCTCCATGCTGTCCAGGAGGCTGAGCTGGCGGTGGACCAGTACCTGGCTGCGGCGGGCCAGGTTGACGAAGACGCCGGAGATGCCGCTGGCGAGTTCGGCCCGTTCCACGGCGGCGCGCAGGGCGGCGCGGTGGACGGTGGTCAGCGCTTCCGAGACCTGCGCCGTCTCGTCCTCGGCGGGTGGTCCGGCGGGTGCCTCCGCCTGGATGTCGATCTCCTCGCCCGCGCGCAGTCTGCGCATCGCCTCGGGGAGTTTGCGGCGGGCGATCTCCAGGGCGTCGTTGCGCAGGCTCACGAGTTCGACCACGAGACCGCGTCCGATGCGGACGGAGATGACGAGCGAGGCGACGACGGCGGCCAGGCCGAGGAGCACGGCCGCGCCGGCGGGGCTGAGCAGGCCGCGTGTGAAGGGGTCGGCCAGGCCCGCGACGGCCCGGCCGGTGTCCGCCGCTATGCCCTGCATGCCGTCCTGCACGCGCGCGTGGGCGGCGTTCCAGGCGCCCTGCGTGGCCGCGTCGGCCGACTTGCCGCCGGGCCCGGCTGTGATGATCTTGTCCTCGGTGGCACCGAGAGCGGTGTAGACGTCGCTGTCGGCCAGATCCTGCCAGGCGGCGCGCTGTGCGGCGGGCAGATCGGCGACCGCGGCCTCGGTGAGGGTACGACGCCCGGCGACGGCGGCGCTAAACAGCCGCAGCCGCTCGCCCTGCAGCGGCCCGGCGGTGCGTGCGCTGCCGAGCAGGGTGTCCTCCTGGGCCAGTGCCTCGGCGGCCCGGCTGAATTCGAGCAGCACGCGCGCGTCCGAGCCGACGTCGTCCCGCTGGATGCCGGTGAGGGCACCGTCCACGGCGAAGGCCGCGCCGATGGTCTTCGTGTACTGCGCGTACACCGTGTCCCAGCCGGTCTTGCGGTCGAGTACGGCCGTGCGCACGGTGCTCAGGTGCTCGGCACCGGTGACGAAGGCGCCGAGGCGCCCGGAGACACCGGCCGGCAGTTCCTCGCTGTCGGCGACGGTGTTGTTGTCGCCGAGCCGCAGTTCGGCCACCGCCCGGTCGGTGCGGGCGGCCAGGCTTCGCAGGTCGGTGCCGTCGCCCGCGCCCGGCGCGGTGGCGTAGCGCACGGCTGCGGCGCGCTCGGCCTGGAGGGCGGAGACGGCCGCGGCCAAGGGGCTGCGCAGTTCGGCGTCGACCCGCTGGGACTGCCGCAGCCGGGCCACGTCCTGGGCGGTGGTGACGGTGGCGTACGCCCACAGGGCGAGGAGGGAGACGACCGGCACCATCAGCAGGCTGACCACCTTGGCGCGCACGGTGCGGGGGCGCAGATGCCGGCGGTTGCCACGCGTGCGTGCCTTGGCCGGTGGGACGCCGAGCGGGCGGTCGGCCTCATCGGCGGCGGGCGGTCCGGCGTGTGCGCGGCGGCCGCGCGGCGGATGCGCGGGAGTGCCGGCTTTCGGGGTGGTACGGGGTGGGCGCATGGCCTCCTCGCTCGGAAGGTGGGTCGGGGCGCTCGGGCCGGGCTCCCGCTAGCGGGCGATGCTCTCGACGGGCCGCTGAGCGGAGGCGGACGCCTCTCGCTCGTCGGCCGTGGGCGAGAGGGCGACGAAGGCCGCGGTGATGAACAGGTAGGACCCGAGGCCGACGGCGAGGGGGAAGATGAACTGCATCGCCGTGGCCCCGGGCAGGGTCTCGCCGGAGGGGGTCACATGCACGCTCACCGCGAACATCCCGGTGAAGTGCATGCTGCTGACGGCCGCTCCCATGACGAGGGAGGCGACGGTGACCGCGAGGGGCGACTTGATGTTGAGCCCGGCCCACAGAGCCGCGGTGGCCGCCACGACGGCGATCAGCACCGACACTCCGACGAGGAGGGGGTCGTACCTGATGTCGCCGTGCAGCCGGACCGCCGCCATGCCCAGGTAGTGCATGCTGGCGACGCCCACTCCGGTGGTGAGGCCGCCGAGCAGGAGCGCCCGGGTGCGGTCGCGGCTGTAGCCGACGGCGAAGACGCCGGCGCAGACGACGACCATGGCGACGAGGAGGCTGAGGATGGTCAGCGGCACGTTGTAGCGGATGTCGGTGCCGCTGACGCGGAAGCCGAGCATGGCCACGAAGTGCATGGTCCAGATGCCGGTCCCGATGGCGGAGGCCGCGGTGACGAGCCAGTTGCGGCGCGAGCGGCCGGTGGTGGCGAGCGCGCGCACGGTGCAGCGCAGTCCGAGCGCGGCACCCACGCAGGCCATGACGTACGACAGCACGGGGGTCAGCCAGCCGAAGGCGGCGTGGTCCAGGTGTCCCATGGCCAAGGGACGCTAGGGGGCACGGGCGCACAAAGGGGGCGCATTTCGAAAGCTGTTGGAATATGACACACAGATGCGACGGAACGATCGGGTCCGGCCCGAACATGTGCGCCTAGGTATCCCCCATGGCGGTGAGGAATCATGCGGAACATGAGCGACGACCACACACACGTTCAGGATTTCTTCACCGCCCGTGCGGCCGACTGGGACAGCAGGTTCCCCGACGACGGTCCCGCCTACGCGGCGGCTGTGTCCGATCTCGGACTGCGGCCGGGCGACCGGGTGTTGGACGCCGGCTGCGGCACGGGGCGCGCCCTGCCGCCGCTGCGGGCCGCCGTGGGACCCTCCGGTGTGGTGCTGGGTGCCGATCTGACGCGGGCGATGCTCGAGGCCGCGGTGCGGGCGGGCCGCGGCCGGAACGGGCACCTGCTGCTCGCGGACGTCGCCGCGCTGCCGCTGCGGGCCGGGTCGCTGGACGCCGTGTTCGCGGCCGGCCTGATCGCCCATCTGCCGCGCCCGGAGGAGAACCTGCGGGAGCTCGTCCGCGTGGTGCGGCCCGGCGGCGTGCTCGCGCTTTTCCATCCCATCGGTCGCGCGGCTCTGGCGGCACGCCAGGGCCGGCGGATCACACCCGACGACCTACGCGCCGAGGCCAACCTCGGTCCGCTGCTGGCCCGATCGGGGTGGAACATGACGTCGTACGTCGACGAGGACGCCCGTTTCCTCGCGCTCGCGGTGCGCCGACGCGAGGACTGAACGTTCTGTCGCTGAAAGCCGGTCGAGGCGGTCCGTGCCGGCGACGGCCGTCCGAGCCCCGGCGCAGGCCTGCGGTGGAACGAGGCGCCGGGGGCGGAGCCCGCACTGGTGCATCTGCACGGGCTCGGCTCGATGTCCGCCGTCCAGCACGTGCACGTGCCGAACTCGGCCGGGCTCCGTGGCCGCGCCGCGCCACGTGCTGAGGCTGTCCGAGCAGGGCAGGCTTCTTCTACGACGGCGACCGGCCGCTGCCCGCCGAGGAACTGGACGACCCGTTCCGGCGGGGTCGCCCCACCATTGCGCGTGCCACGAGCCGGGCCCAACTCGCCTGCTGCGCGACACCCTTGCTCACTCGACGACGTCGGCCGCTGAGGTGTCCCGGTGCCGCACCGGGCAGCCGCGCAGCCCGGGAACCGGGCGGGTGCCCAGGTCCGCCAGCCGGTAGCCGTCCGGGTAGCCCTTGATCTCCCGGTTCTGGCGGGCGAAGTGCGGGGCACGGCGCGGCGGCAGCAGCCGGACGAGCCGGCCACGCGCGCGTACGGCCCGACGCACGAACGCCGAGGTGGCCGCGCCGGGCGGGGTGTAATCGAAGGCGCGCAGCAGCGGCTCGTCGAGCAGCGCGAGCGTCGCGGTGCGCAGCAGTGGCGCCAGAGCCCGGGGATACCAGGACGCCATCAGGTCGAGTGTGGCGTCGGAGACCCGCCGGGACTGCTCGTCCCAGCCGAAGTGTTCCTCCTCGTACGCGTCAAGGAGTGCCTCGAACTCCTCGTACGTCTTGGGGATGCCGGGAATTCCCATGTGCCGGCCCAGGGTGCAGTAGTACTCGGTGGCGGCGACGATCTCGTGCCGCGACAGCCGGCGCCAGCCGTAGGCGTCGATCCAGCGCCTCGGCATCACGACGAAGGTGCTCAGTACATACCGCATGTCGTCGTCGCTGATGTCGTAGCTGCGGTGCATCTGATTGATGCGACGGATCGCGGTACGGCCCTCCTCAGTGGCGAAACCGTGCTCGACGACGGTGTCGAGGAGCAGCACGGTGTCGTCGTACCGCTTCTGCGGGCGCTCGGTCAGCTCCGCCGTCCGCGCGAGCAGCCGCCCGATGCTCGGCACGGCGTACGTGCGGTACAGGGCCAGTTCAAGGGCACGGGTGTAGTCCCAGGGGAACTCGAACGCCACACTGAGCCGGTAGATCTCCAGGGCGTCCGTCACCGGGTCCAGTCGGCGGATCTGGCCGAGCCGCTCGAAACGCTTCATCGCGTCGCCCCCCTTCTGCCGCAGAAAGTCCAACTCTACGTTGAAAGAGAGCAGATGAACGATCGACGATGACCCCGTTCGGGGGGAGGGTGGTCCGCGTGTTCGGTCAGATACGCAAGTACGCCGCCAGACTCCGCACCTCCACGCACCCGCAGCCGGCAGGCGCTCGGGAGAGACGCGCGCACAACTTGTTCGAAGCCGCGGCCACGTATGTCGTGGCACGTGCGGAGGACGATCAGGACCGGGTCGAGGAGGCGGCGGCCTGGGTGTCGCCGGAGGCCCTGTCGTTCGGGGTGAGCGAACTCGCCTGCCGGGCCGTCCTCGCGTTGGCCCGGGAGCGCGACGAGTCGCCCGCGGCGGTGGCCCGTGATCTCCTCGGGCTGCGCACGGGCTGAGCGGAAGCTCTCCGTGCGCCGTGGTCGTTTCGCCCCCGTCCAGGCGGAAACCTGCAGGTCCGCGTGGTGTGAGCAGTCGTGACAAGCGGCTTCCGCTCGCACTAGGGTGCGCGCCGTTGGACGAACCACTGGGAGGCAGGGATGGCCGGAACCGACGAGGAGGCCGTCGCCGCCGGAGACGATGCGCTGTACGTGCTGACGGCAGTGCTGCTGACGCCGGCGCAGTTTCCGAGCGTGCTGGGCGACGACTATCCGGAGGCGTGTGCGGCGCTGGGACTCGCCCCCCTCGCCGACGGGTACGGCCTGGTGCTGGGCCAGGACGGCGACGGTGCGCGCTGGACGGTCGTGATCGACGATGTCTCGCTGGTCGCCGTGGCGATCGCGTCCTGGGACTGCGGCATGGAGTACGAGCTGTCCCCGGACGAGCGCGCGGTCGTGGCCGCGCTGCCGGGCTGGCCGCTGGCGGTCGCCGTCGCGGCTCCCGGTGTCCCCGCCCCGCACGACCCCGATCCCGAGGTGGCGAACCGGCCCGCGCTGAGCCCGCCGGACACCACCACCTGGGGACCGGCCCAGCGCCGCCTGGGCGCCGACGAGATAGCCCTGCAGTGGGCGTCGTGGCGGGAGCAGCTCAACGACGAGGCATTCTCCGTGCCGGACGCGCAGGCGGAACCGGACGGGCCGGGGAAGCCCGGCGAGCCGAAGGCCGAGGAGTTGTCACCCGAGGGCGGGCAGGGCGTGCCGCAGGGCGGCCACCGGGGAATCAGGCGCGTGCTCGCGGAGGCTCGTGCCTACGTCGAGTCGCCGCCGCCGCTCGGCCGGGTGCGCTCGTCGTTCGCGCCCGGTGACGCGCGTACGCTGCGCGCCGACGGCCCGGGCTGGTCGATGGTGGCCCGCACCGACGACATCGCCTTCGTCCTGCTCGACGACGAGCCCGGCGAGGTCCTACCCGTGGGCCGGGGCCCCGAGTTGCCCGGCCTGCTGGAGGCACTCGACAAGATGGCCGTACGGCCCATCTGAGGCCGGACGGCGGCGGGACCGGCCGGCGGAGCCGGGGCGCCCCTACGACCCGCCACCTGCTGGTGAGGCCTCCTCACGGCCCGCCGCCTGCCGCGCATACGGTCGCCGCTCGAAGTGCCACAAGCGGCGGCAGGCGCACCTCCGGGGCCGGACGACCGCAGGCCCGCCGCCGCCCGAGGCCCGACGACCGCACGGCCCGGGCGGCGACCGGAGGACGAACGACCACAGCCCGACCCCGCCGACCGCACCGCCCACGCCAGGACCCGAGCCCGGACGACCACCACACGCCCCCGCCGACCGCACCGCCCACGCGGGAACCCGGCGGGACCACGACCGCACCACCCACGCCAAGACCCGAGCCCCCACGACCACCACACGCCCCCGCCGACCGCACCGCCCACGCGGGAACCCGGCGGAACCACGACCGCACCACCCACGCCAAGACCCGAGCCCCGACGACCACCACACGGCGGCCGGGAGCGCCGCCCACTCCCGCCGTGTTCCGCGACGGCCGTATGGCCGGTGCTGAATCCTGGTGGCCGCGCGGTGCGAGACCCTCGGGCACGTACCCAGCGCTGACCCGGGGGCCGGGCGCGCCCGAGGCCGGCCGGCTCCCGCAGTCAGCTCCGCGCGCCTCCTGACGGCCTCCGCGGGCGGGAAGCCGGCGGCTCCGGCATCCCACCAGTCGGCTCTGTCCGCGGCACGGGCGGTGCCGTCAGCGGCCGAGTTCCTTGCGTGTGACCCTGCGGAGCCGGCGCCGCTGTGAGGGGTCCAGCGCCAGATACGCGGCCACCGGAACCCCGACCACGATCAGGAACGCCACCCACCAGGGCAGCCAGATCAGCAGGATCAGCCCGACCGCCACACCCCCGACGGCGATCTTCGCGTTGTTGGACATGAGCGTCGCCTCCTTCGCGGCTACTGCCGCTCTCTGCTCTGAAAACGGCGCCCCGCTCGCCACGGTTCCAGAACTCGCCCCTGAGGCATCCCTGAGCCCCACCCCCTAGTGGATGAGGTTCGCTGCCGTCATGAACCGATGCACGGCCTCGCGCACGCCGGACAGGACCGTGACAGCGCTCCCTGCCCCATCGTGCTCCTGAGCGGAAGAGTTGCCAGCATGCCGTGCCCGCGCGTGCCACGATCGCCCGCCACCACTCGAACAGATTGTGAAGTGGCCCGGATCATGACGCCAGTATGGCGGGGCGTCCTTCGGCGCGCTGTACCCTCGGCGACTCCCACCAGGTAGTCAAATTTGAGGAGCACGGCAGAGCTGTGCAGACCATTCCCACGGCACCATCCTCCGAACTCTCCGAACCGGCGCACTGCTGCACGGTGTTCGTGCCGGACGACCCGGCACGCACCGGGCGGGTCGCCTTCTGGCGACCGGTCGGCGCGCCCCCTCCCGGCGCAGCCGATCCCGGCGCCTTCCACGGCTCCCCGATGGTGGAACTCGACATAGTGCTGCCCACGACGGACGGCGTCGTCGAGCCGGTCCGTGCGCCCGCGCTCCTGCTGCCCGCGCACCACGCCCTGCCGTTGCTACTACGACCGCTGGTGGAATCCGGCGGTCGAGGCCCAGGCCACCCCGGGCCGGACGGTGATCCGGCGACGGCACTGGCGGCGGCACGGCTCGGCGCCGAATCGGAGGAGTTAGACGGCCTCTGACACACCGTCATCACAATCCGCCGCCTTCCGATGAGCCGCCGACGCCGACCGTTCACCCCGCGGTCGTACAGCGTTCCTCATGGGGCCCAACTCTGGCCGTTGTCAATGAAGTTGTCCCCAGGAGGCCCGATGTCCTCGCATGATGCCGGCCGGCGCCACGTCCACCGTTCTGTCGCCATGGGCCTGCCCCTGGCCCTGGCGGCCGCTCTGCTCGCCGCGGGACCGGCCACGGCTGCGCCGTCCCGCGACGCCCGCGTCATCCGCACCGCGACGCTCGGCGAGATCCCGCTCGGCGCGTTCAGCAACGCACTGCTGCCCGGCAGCGTCGGCGACGACCACGGGGTGAAGCTCGGCGGCATCGGCAGTGACATCTATCCGGCGGGCCGCAAGGGCGAGTACTGGACGGTGACCGACCGCGGGCCCAACGGGCAGATCAAGGTGGACGGCAAGAAGCGCCGCACCTTCCCGGTGCCGGGATTCGACCCCGCGATCGTGAAGATCCGGGTCTGCGGAGACACGGTCCAGGTCATGGACGCGATCCCGCTGACCACCTCATCCGGGAAGGCCGTCACCGGGCTGCCCCATCAGCAGGGCCGCGACGAGGCGCCGTACACCTACGACGCGAAGACGCCGCTCTCGTACAACCCGAACGGGCTCGACACCGAGGGCATCGTGCGCGCCGCCGACGGTACGTTCTGGCTCGTCGACGAGTACGGCCCCTCGCTGATCCACGTCTCCGCGCGCGGGGAGGTGCTCACCCGATTCGTACCCAAGGGGCTCGGCCTGACGGGCGCCGACTACCCGGTGGTGGAGGCGCTGCCGTCGATCTTCCTGCACCGCAAGATCAACCGGGGGTTCGAGGGGCTCGCGCAGCTTCCCGACGGTGATCTGGTGATGGCCCTGCAGAGCCCGCTGTCGCTGCCGGACGCAGACGCCGGAGACGCCTCGCGCACCACACGGCTGCTGCGCTTCTCGCCGCGCGAGAAGGCCGTCACCGCCGAGTACGCCTACCGGTTCGACCCGGTGAACGTGGTCGACCCGAGCGAGGACGGCACCTCCGAACTGAAGATCTCCTCCATAGTCGCCGTGGGCGGTGACCGGCTGCTCGTCGAGGAGCGCACGGACAAGGCGACCCGGCTGCAACTGGTCCGGCTGGGGCGTAAGTCGAGCATTCTCGGCGGACCCTGGGACGCCGACACGACCTCGCCGTCCCTGGAGCAGCTGGACGATCCGGCGGCTGACGGTGTGCCGGTGCTGGACAAGCGCCTCGTGGTCGACCTGAACAAGGTCGACGGCGTGCAGCGGAAGATCGAGGGCATCGCGCGCGTGGACCACGACACGCTCGCCCTGATCAACGACAACGACTTCGGGATGGCCGACGGCCCGGGCTCTTTCGACGCGCAGGGCCGACTGGTCGACAGCGGGATCAAGACGAGCGTCGTGTACGTCCGGCTGCCCGAGGAACTGTGAGGTTCCTCGACGGGACAGTCCGGAAAGTGGACTGACGGCGGGCCGGGGTGCGGCATGTACCGCACCCCGGCCCTTCGCGTTCAGCCTCGCGCGCCCAGCAAGTGGTCCATCGCGAGCTGGTCGAGCCGCTCGAACGCCATGCCGCGCGCCGCAGCGGCCTCGACGTCGAAGTCCTCGAAGGCCGAACGGTCCGCAAGCAGCGCCTGCAGGCCGTCGGCCGCGGTCGGCTGGGCCAGCTGGTCCAGCCGCGAGGCACGCAGCGCCTCCTGGACCTCCGGGTCGGCGCGGAAGGCCGCGGCGCGCTCCTTGAGGATGAGGTAGTTGCGCATGCAGCCGGCCGCCGAGGCCCACACCCCGTCGAGGTCCTCGGTCCGCGGCGGCTTGAAGTCGAAGTGCCGCGGGCCGTCGTAGCCGGCGCTCTCCAGCAGGTCGACCAGCCAGAACGCCGCCCGCAGGTCACCGGCACCGAACCGCAGGTCCTGGTCGTACTTGATGCCGGACTGGCCGTTGAGGTCGATGTGGAACAGCTTGCCCGCCCACAACGCCTGCGCGATGCCGTGCGGGAAGTTCAGGCCCGCCATCTGCTCATGGCCCACCTCGGGGTTGACGCCGTACAGCTCGGGGCGCTCCAGGCGCTCGATGAACGCGAGCGCGTGGCCGACGGTGGGGAGCAGGATGTCGCCGCGCGGCTCGTTCGGCTTCGGCTCGATCGCGAACCTCAGGTCGTAACCCTGGGCGGTGACGTACTCGCCGAGCAGGTCGAAGGCCTCCTTCATCCGGTCCAGCGCTGCGCGCACGTCCTTGGCGGCGCCCGACTCGGCTCCCTCGCGGCCGCCCCAGGCGACGTACGTCTTCGCGCCGAGCTCCACGGCGAGATCGATGTTGCGGATGGTCTTGCGCAGTGCGTAGCGGCGCACGTCGCGGTCGTTGGCGGTGAAGGCGCCGTCCTTGAACACCGGGTGCGTGAACAGGTTGGTGGTGGCCATCGGCACGGTCATGCCAGTGGCGTCCAGGGCCTGGCGGAACCGCTTGATGTGCGACTCGCGCTCGGTCTCCGAGGACCCGAACGGGATCAGGTCGTCGTCGTGGAAGGTCACCCCGTAAGCACCCAGCTCGGCCAGGCGCTGCACCGTCTCGACAGGGTCCAGGGCGCGGCGGGTGGCGTCGCCGAACGGATCCCTTCCCTGCCAGCCGACGGTCCACAGTCCGAAGGTGAACCTGTCCTCGGGGGTGGGCTGGTAGCTCATGCCGCGGCTCCTTGCTGCGTTGCGACTATTTCGTCATGGCCGTTTACAAATTAGTATGCGCTCACGCCTCTGGGAAGAGACAAGATGTCTTTGTCCCGCAGAGTCACGGAAAGTCACGCGAATCGCGGAACGTCGCGGAAAAGGGAGAGCCCGATGTCAGCAGCCGAGGGTCCGCTCGTCGTCGGCGTGGACACATCCACCCAGTCCACGAAGGCACTGGTCGTCGACGCGGCCACCGGCCAGGTGGTGGCGAGCGGCCAGGCACCGCATACCGTGTCCGCCGGCGCGGGCCGCGAGAGCGACCCGCGTCAGTGGTGGGACGCGCTGTGCGAGGCATTGCGCCAGTGCGGTGACGCGGCGCACGAGGCGGCCGCGGTGTCCATCGGCGGCCAGCAGCACGGCCTGGTCACCCTGGACGAGCGGGGCGAGCCGGTGCGTCCGGCACTGCTGTGGAACGACGTCCGCTCGGCGCCGCAGGCCCGCCGGCTGGTGGAGGAACTGGGCGGTCCGAAGGCCTGGGCGGAGCGCACCGGCAGCGTGCCCGGGGCGTCCTTCACGGTCGCCAAGTGGGCATGGCTGGCCGAGCACGAGCCGGAGTCGGTCCGCGCGACCAGGGCGGTTCGGCTTCCCCACGACTACCTCACCGAGCGCCTGACCGGGCAGGGCACCACCGACCGCGGCGACGCGTCCGGCACCGGCTGGTGGGCGTCCGGCACGGAGGCGTACGACGCGGAGACCCTGGCGCACGTCGGTCTCGACCCGGCGCTGCTGCCCCGGGTGGTGCGGCCGGGCGAGGTCGCCGGCACCGTTCGCGACAGCCATGACCTGCCGTTCTCCAAGGGCACGCTGGTCGCCCCGGGAACCGGCGACAACGCGGCTGCCGCGCTCGGTCTCGGCCTGCGGCCCGGCACCCCGGTGCTCAGCCTCGGCACGTCCGGCACGGTGTACGCCGTCTCCCGGCACCGTCCGGCCGATCCGACCGGCACGGTGGCGGGGTTCGCCGACGCACACAGGGACTGGCTGCCCCTGGCCTGCACCCTGAACTGCACGCTCGCCGTGGACCGCGTCGCGACCCTGCTGGGCCTGGACCGCGAGGCGGTGGCACCCGGCGGCGCCGTGACCCTGCTGCCGTACCTGGACGGCGAGCGCACCCCCAACCTGCCGAACGCCTCCGGTCTGCTGCACGGCCTGCGTCACGACACGACCGCCGGGCAGCTGCTGCAGGCCGCGTACGACGGCGCCGTGCACGCGCTGCTGGGGGCGCTCGACCTGGTCCTGGACGAGGACGCGGACCGCAGCACCCCGCTGCTGCTGATCGGTGGCGGGGCACGCGGGACGGCCTGGCAGCAGACGGTACGGCGGCTGTCCGGGCGGCCGGTCCAGGTCCCCGAGGCCCGGGAACTGGTCGCCCTCGGAGCCGCGGCACAGGCCGCCGGCCTGCTGACCGGCGAGGACCCGGGCGCGGTGGCGCGCCGCTGGAACACGGCCGCGGGACCGGTGCTGGACGCCGTGGAGCGGGACCAGGAGACGCTGGAGCGGATCACCGGGGTACTCTCCGACGCGGCCCCGCTGCTGGAGCGGGGGACCGAGACCACGCCGCGGGCATGAGCCGGGCGGCAGACACCGAGGACTGAGTTCAGGCATGACCGCACCCCTGCACGAGGCCCGTCCGCCGGGCGCCGGCCGCGTCCTGCCGGACACCCAGCAGGGCATGCGCCGGCGCAACCTGGCCCGGGTGATGCACGCCGTCAGTGCGGAGGGTTCGCTGTCGCGGGCCGCGGTCGCCTCGCGCATCGGGCTGACGCGGGCGGCCGTGTCGACGCTGGTGGACGAGCTGACCCGGTGGGGTCTGCTGGAGGAACTGGGTCCGGAGCGGCCGGGCCGGGTGGGCCGGCCCGGGTCGGCGCTCGCGGTGAGCGGCCATGGTCCGGCCGGGATCGGGGCGGAGATCGGCGTCGATCACCTCGCGGTGTGCGCGGTCGATCTGCGCGGGGCGGTCCGGGCGCGGGCCCTGCGGCACGGCGCGAACCGGGGCCGGGCGCCCGGACCGGTGGTCGAGGAACTGACCGAGCTGGTGCACCGGGTCGTCGCCGAGGCGGAACGGGAGGCGCTCTGGCCCGCCGGGCTCGCGGTCGCCGTCCCCGGACTCGTGGCACGGGACGGCCGTACGGTCGTACGCGCCCCGAACCTCGACTGGCACGACGCCGACCTCGGCGCCCTGCTGCCCGAGATCTGGCCGCTGGCCGTGGACAACGAGGCCAACTTCGGTGCGCTCGCCGAGTTGTGGCTCGGCGACGGCACCCCGCGTGACTTCCTGCACGTGTCGGCCGAGATCGGCATCGGCGCCGCGGTCGTCGTGGACGGCGGACTGCTGCGCGGCACCCGCGGCTTCGCGGGCGAGCTGGGTCATGTACCGGTGCGGCCGGACGGGCCGCCCTGTCCGTGCGGCGGCCGGGGCTGCCTGGAGCAGTACGCGGGCGAGGAGGCGGTGCGGCGCGCTGCGGGGCTGGAGCCGCGCGAGGACCTGGTGGGCCTGCTCGCGGGGCGCGCCGAGCAGGGCGACGCCGGCGTACGGGCGGCCCTGCGGGAGGCCGGCACGGCGCTCGGTATCGCCCTCACCGGGGCGGTGAACCTCCTCGACCCCGAGACAGTGGTCCTGGGCGGTGCCCTGGCCGGCCTCTCCCCCTGGCTGCTGCCGTCCCTGGAGACGGAGCTGACGAGCCGCACGGCAGGCCCGCCCTGCCCGGTGGCGGTCTCCCGGCTGGGCCCGGAGGGCCCCCTGCTGGGGGCGGCGCACTCGGTCGTCCGGGCTGTGCTGGACGATCCGGCAGTGGTGGCGGAGCGTCCCTGACGGCTCGGACCGACTCGCCGGGGGCTCCCACGCTGCCGGGAATCGGGGCGTCGCGGCTGCCGTGTTCACCCGCTCGGGTGGCCGGGTTTTCCACAAGTGGAGGCCTCTCCACGGATGTGGTGTGCGCTCTTCTGCCCAACCCGCCCGCGCCGTACCGTGATTCACGCGAGGCACGGCCGACGGCTCGTCAAGGTCGTCGGCAGGCCGAACGGTTCACGGTATTTCACGCGCGTTCGGGTGGCAGTGGGCTGACAGGCATCGGGGGACACACATGCACGAGGAGAGGACCGGGGCGCTGCGGCGTGACGCCGTCGGGCTGCGCGAGGTGCTGTTCCAGAGCGTCACGGCGATGGCGCCGGCAGCCGCGGTGGCCGCGTCGATCCCGGCCGGTGCCGCCTTCGCGGGCGGCAGCCTGCCGCTGGCGGTGCTGATCGCCCTGGTGGCCTGTCTGTTCACCGCGTCGTGCGTGGCCGAGCTGGCCCGGGAGCTGCCGGCCGCGGGCTCGGTGGCCACCTATGCGGCGCGGGGGCTGCACCCCGCGGTCGGGTTTCTCGTCGGCTGGGGGTACGTCTTCGTGGAGATGCTGGTCCCCCCGCTGCTGCTCCTCCAACTGGGCTTCACGGCGGCGGGCACGCTGCACGAGGAGTGGTCCTCGTATCCGGCGGACCTGTGGTGGCCGTGGTCCCTGGCGGGCGCCGGCATCATCGCCGTCGCCGGTTACCTGGGCGTCCGGGCCTCGGCCCGCTTCGGCACCGTCCTCGGCGTCTTCGAGATCCTCGTCTTTCTGGTGTTCGCGGCCCTGCTCATCGGCAGGGCGGGCGACGCCAACACCCTGTCGGTGTTCGGCACTTCCCACACCGCCGACGGTTACGCGGGGATCAGTGGGGTGTTCGCCGGGTCCGTGTACACGGTGCTGGCGTTCGCGGGGTTCGAGGCGGCGGCGCCGCTCGCCGAGGAGACACGCGATTCCCGGCGGACGATGCACCGCGCGGTCCTCGGAGCGGCCCTGGGCATCGGCCTGTTCTATGTGATCACGACCTACGCGATGACCGTCTACTTCGGCCCGGACCGCTTCGCGAAGTTCGGCGCCTCCGGCGCGGCCTCCTGGGACGGCGTCGCCCGGGCCTCCTTCGGCCTCTTCTGGGTGCTGGTCTTCCTGGCGGTGATCAACTCCACGATCGCCAACGCCAACGCGTGCGCCAACGTGTCGACCCGCACGGCGTTCGCCCTGGCCCGTAGCCGGGTCCTGCCCCGTCTGCTCGCCACGCTCCACCCCCGGCACCGCTCCCCCGTGGCCGGGATCGCACTGCAGACCCTCGTGGCGGTCGGGGCGGTCCTGGGACTCGGTTTCGGCTACGACCCCGTGACCGCGTTCCTGTTGCTCGCCACGGTGATCGTCACGGTCGTCGTCGGTGTCTACATCGTCGTGAACCTCTCCTGCGCCGGCTACTTTCTGCGGGCCGGCCGGGCCGCTCTCAGGCCGGTACGGCATCTGGTGTTCCCGGTGCTCGGCATCGCGGCCTTCGTCCCCGCGCTGCTGACGGCCGCAGGCCTCCCGGTCTTCGACTTCGTCACCGAACTTACGGCCCCGGTGTCCTACGCCGGCCCGATCGTCGGCGTCTGGATGGTGGCCGGCGTGGTCGTGCTGCTCCTGCTGATACGCCGGCACCCCGAGCGCATAGCCGAGACCGCTCGGGTGCACCTCGACACGTACGACACGGCCGGTCCCCGGCAGGACGGGACCGTACCCCGCTGACCCGCCGGTGCCCTACGGAGAGCCACCCCGCCGGCCTGCGCAAGCCCCCTTCCCCACGAACGCTCCCGTCAGAAGGGACCACCTCGACGATGACCGACCCCCGGATCCTCACCGTGCGCCCGGAACCGGACGACTACGCCTGGACGTTCGGCGGCGCACCGCCCGTGGCGCGGATCGCGCCCGGCACGGTTCTCGACCTGTACACGGAGGACTGCTTCGCCGGCCGGGTGCGCTCCGAGAAGGATCTCGTCTCCGAGGTCTGCGAGTTCCCGTTCCTGAATCCGCAGACCGGCCCCTTCCACATCGAGGGCGCCGAGCCCGGTGACACGGTGGCCGTGCACTTCGTGTCGATCGAACCGGCCCGTGACTGGGCGGCGTCGACGACGGTCCCGCTCTTCGGCGCGCTCACCTCCACGCACACCACGGCCACCCTGCAGCCCCCGCTGCCGGAACGCGTCTGGATCTGGCAGCTGGACCGGGCGCGGCGCACCGCCCTCTTCCAGGCGCAGGACAGCGA
This sequence comes from Streptomyces sp. NPDC031426, assembly GCF_055581585.1. Lineage (NCBI taxonomy): Bacteria > Bacillati > Actinomycetota > Actinomycetes > Kitasatosporales > Streptomycetaceae > Streptomyces > Streptomyces sp. NPDC031426. The sequence continues at coordinate 529,245 of NZ_JBVIJE010000003.1, read as the reverse complement.
CATCGAGGTGGCGCTGCCCATGGACCCCATGCACGGCACGGTGGGCGTGGCCCCCGCCAATCTCGAGGTGCGCTCGGCCCTGGTGCCGGACGCGCACGGCGGGAACATGGACACACCCGAGATGCGGGCAGGCGTCACCTGCTATCTGGGCGTCAACGTCGAGGGTGCCCTGCTCAGCCTCGGCGACGGGCACGCCCGGCAGGGCGAGGGCGAGACCTGCGGCGTGGCCGTGGAGTGCGCGATGAACACCGTGGTGGTCGTCGAGCTTCTCAAGGATGTCGCCACGCCGTGGCCCCGGCTGGAGTCGGACACCCACATCATCTCGACCGGCTCAGCCCGGCCGCTGGAGGACGCGTTCCGGATATCGCAGCTGGACCTGGTGCAGTGGCTGGCGCGCGACTACGGGTTCAGTGAGCCGGACGCGTACCAATTCGCAACCCAGGCGGTCGAATCCCCGTTGGCCAACGTGTGCGACACGAACTACACGTGCGTGGCCAAGCTCCGCAAGGAATGGCTGCCGGCCCGCGAGACGTACCGGGGCGTGCACGCGCGCCTGCGAGAAACCGCGCGGGCCCTGCGCGGCTGACGGCGACCAGGTCCCCGAAGGCGCACCACCGGCTTGCGGCGCCCCCACTCCCCCACAACTCCTGAAACCCCCCACACCCCGAAAGGCACCCGCCGATGGACATGGACATGGACCCGGCCGGACCTGCACGGCGAAGAGAGCCGGTGCACCCGGCGAGCCAGGGCAAGCCCCGCCTGAGCAGACGACGGCTGCTGAAGGGTGCGGCGCTCGCCGCCGTCCCCTATGCGCTGCTCCCCGACCCACGCGCCGGTGCGCAGTCCGAGACCGTCGACTACCCGCCTGCCGAGTGGCAGTCGGCGAGCCCCTCCAACTACACCGCGTCCGACCGCCCCGGCAGCTACACCATCGATCGCGTGATCATCCATGTCACGCAGGAGACGTACGCCAACACCCTGGCGATCTTCGCCAACCCACAGAAGAACGTGTCCGCGCACTATCTGGTCCGCTCGGCGGACGGGCACGTCGCCCAGTGCGTGCACGAGGCCGACATCGCCTGGCACGCGGGCAACTGGGACTACAACACCCGCAGCATCGGCATCGAGCACGAAGGCTGGGTGGACCAGCCGGCCTACTTCACCAACGCCCTCTACGAGCAGTCGGCGCGGCTCACGGCGGCGATCTGCGACAAGCACGGCATCCCCAAGGACAGGGAGCACATCATCGGCCACTACCAGGTGCCCGGCACCGACCACACCGATCCGGGGCCGTACTGGGACTGGGTGCGCTACATGAGGCTGGTCAACTTCGCCTAGCCGGAAGACGATGGTCGCGGGACCGATGTCACTGTTTCACCGTCCGGGGAGGCCGAATTGACCGATCCGTGGGTGGCCCTGGAGCCGGGGGCCGATCCCGCCGAGCGGGTCCGTGTGCTGCGCCGGGCGCACGAGACGTTCACCACGGCGGGCACGGTGCCGCGTCCGGTGCGGTCGGTGGTGGCGGAGTCGTGGCGGCGCAGCGCTCGGGCCGGTGTCGGGCCGGACGGCACCGCCAGCGTGGAGCTGACCGACGGCGACCTCGGCGCCTACCGGGCTGAGCACCCGCTGGCGAGGGTGATGCCGCTGTTCCGGGAGCTGCTCGGCACGTTCGCCGCCGACGGCGAGCATCTGCTGGCGGTGTGCGACGCGCACGGCAGGCTGCTGTGGGTCGAGGGGCACCCGGCGACCCGGCGCCGGGCGGACGGCATGAACTTCGTGCCGGGGGCACGCTGGTCGGAGAGCGCGGTCGGCACCAACGCGCCGGGGACCGCGGTCGCCGTGGACCGGCCGGTGCAGGTGTTCGCCGCGGAGCACTTCATACGGCGCGTCCAGCCGTGGACGTGCGCGGCGGCACCGGTGCACGATCCGCGTACCGGGCGGGTCCTGGGCGCCGTGGACATCACCGGCGGGGACGGGCTGGCGCATCCGCACAGCCTCGGGTTCGTGCAGGCGGTGGCGCGGGCCGCGGAGGCGCAGCTCGCGCTACTGGAACCACCGGGGAGCGCGGTGGGCACGCCGTTGCTCGGCGCGCTGGGCCGGGACGAGGCAGAGTTCGTGCTGGACGGCAGCCGGATCCGGCTCAGCCGTCGGCACAGCGAGATCCTCGTGCTGCTGGCCCGGCATCCCGAGGGGCTGAGCGGTGACGAGCTGCTGTGCGCGCTGTACGCGGACGAATCGGTGACGCCCGTGACCCTGCGTGCCGAACTGGCCCGGCTGCGCAGGCTGTTGGGTGCCGGCCTGCTCGCCTCGCGGCCGTACCGGCTGACGGCCGCGGTCGAGTCGGACGTCACCGTGGTGGAGCGGCGGCTCAGGGCGGGCGCGGTCACGGCGGCGGCGGAGGCGTACACCGGTCCGCTGCTGCCCGGTTCGCAGGCGCCGGCGATCGTACGGCTGCGCAGCCGCCTCGCCGCCGAGCTGCGGACGGCACTCGTCGCGCACCGCGACCCGGACCTGCTGGCCGACTGGGCGCACGCGCCCTGGGGCGAGGACGACCTGGAGGTGTGGCGGGCGCTGGCCGCACTGCGGCCCAGCGCGCCGGTGCGGTCGCGGCTCGCCGCGCTGGAGGCCGAGCTGACGGCACCGGCCGGCCGGCCGCGGGGGCAGGCCCGCGGCGCAACGTGGTTGCAACGTCCGCCGGCCTAGCCTCGCGCCCGAGAGCTGCCCAACGGCGGGCAGCGCTGCACCGGGAGGCAGACCAGCATGACTCGTTACGCGGCGCCGGGCACCGAGGGCGCGATCGTCTCCTACCAGGCGCGCTACGACCACTTCATCGGCGGGGAATACGTGCCGCCGCTGCGCGGGCAGTACTTCGAGAATCCGTCGCCGGTCAACGGACAGCCGTTCACCGAGATCGCGCGCGGCACCGCGGAGGACGTCGAGCGGGCGCTGGACGCGGCGCACGCGGCCGCGCCGGCGTGGGGCCGTACGCCGGTGGCGGAGCGCAGCGACATCCTGCTGAAGATCGCCGACCGCATGGCGGCGAACCTCGAGGCCCTCGCGGTGGCGGAGAGCTGGGAGAACGGCAAGCCGGTCCGCGAGACACTGGCGGCCGACATCCCGCTGGCGATCGACCACTTCCGGTACTTCGCGGGCGCGATCCGGGCGCAGGAAGGGTCGCTGGGCGAGATCGACGACGACACGGTGGCGTACCACTTCCATGAGCCGCTCGGGGTCGTCGCGCAGATCATCCCGTGGAACTTCCCGATTCTCATGGCGGCGTGGAAACTCGCGCCGGCGCTCGCCGCGGGCAACGCGGTCGTCCTCAAGCCGGCCGAGCAGACCCCGGCCTCGATCCACTACTGGGTCAGCCTGATCGCGGACCTGCTGCCGCCGGGCGTGCTGAACATCGTCAACGGCTTCGGGGTGGAGGCGGGCAAACCGCTGGCGTCCAGCCCGCGCGTGGCGAAGGTGGCGTTCACCGGGGAGACCACGACCGGGCGGCTGATCATGCAGTACGCCTCGGAGAACATCAAGCCCGTCACCCTGGAGCTCGGCGGCAAGTCGCCCAACATCTTCTTCGACGACGTGTGGGCCCACGACGACGACTTCCGCGACAAGGCGCTCGAAGGCTTCACCATGTTCGCGCTCAACCAGGGCGAGGTCTGCACCTGCCCGTCGCGGGCGCTGATCCAGCGCGGTCACTACGCGGAGTTCCTCCAGGCGGCGGTCGAACGCACCCGGCAGATCAAGCCGGGCCACCCGCTCGACACCGACACGATGATCGGTGCCCAGGCCTCCAACGACCAGCTGGAGAAGATCCTCTCCTATCTGGACATCGGCCGGCAGGAGGGCGCGAAGGTCCTCACCGGCGGTGAGCGCATCGAGTACGACGGCGAGTTGAAGGGCGGCTACTACGTCCAGCCGACGATCTTCGAGGGCGACAACCGCATGCGGATCTTCCAGGAGGAGATCTTCGGCCCGGTAGTCTCGGTGGCCTCCTTCGACGACTTCGACGACGCCATCAAGACCGCCAACGACACGCTGTACGGCCTCGGCGCGGGCGTGTGGACCCGGGACGCCAACACCGCCTACCGCGCAGGGCGCGCGATCCAGGCGGGCCGGGTGTGGACCAACTGCTACCACGCCTACCCCGCGCACGCTGCGTTCGGCGGCTACAAGCAGTCCGGGATCGGCCGGGAGACGCACAAGATGATGCTGGAGCACTACCAGCAGACGAAGAACATTCTTTGTTCCTACAGCCCTCAGAAGCTTGGCTTCTTCTAGAGCCTGAAGTCGGTTGCCTGGAGGCAATCGTTGCGCTCCAGGCAATCCGACACGGGAGCTGCCCTCCGTGATCAGCACGGCGCCCCCACGCCACCGTCCGGGCTCCAGGTGAATCCGTCCCGGACCAGTCGCGGCCCCCACGGGGAGTTGCGCGCCGTGGACTCGGCCGCACTCCGCGCGGACCTGTCCGCGCGGCCCCGTGGGAGGCGACGTAGGAACTGGCCCTCGTCGTCCTTCTCCACCTGCTGTGGCAGCAGACGGAACAGTGCTGGCGGGGCCAGGCGGGCCCCAGGACCCTCGTGTGCTGTGCACGGACGAGCAGGTCGCCACCGCAAGGAGGCCGCAGCCTGCGGCGGGACGGGTCGGGACGCATGCGAGTGGCCGTGTCGGAAGATGCACCCCGACAGCCCTGGCGGGGGCCGACCGGCGGGCCATGCCGCTCGCTCGGGTCTGTACAGGCGCGTCACGCAGCCCTGCGGTGCGCACGGCGTGCACTCTGAACCGGAGAGTCGGAAACAGAGGCCGGTCCTGGCAGCAACGGGCCCGTCCGGAGCGGGCCGATCGAACGGCAGGACGCATTCGTGCATGGGCGAAACAGGGCGCGACGGATCAGGAAACCGTTCGAAGGGATTACGTCGTCGGCCGCCAAGACGCTGTTCTTCCTCCTCGCCGCCGAGAACCTGCTGATCAACTACACCGCCACCGCCATGAACGTGGCCCTGTCGGCGCTCGTCAGGGGTCTGCACACCTCGCTGACCGGCGTGCAGTCGGCGATTTCGCTGTACGCCCTGGTGGTCGCCGCGTTCTTGATCAGCGGCAGCAAGCTGGGCGGACGCCACGGGTACCGGCGGGCCTTCGTCACCGGCGGCGGCATCTTCGCTCTGGGGGCGCTGATCAGCACGCTCACTCCGAGCCTGGCGTTCTTGCTGCTCGGCTGGTCCGTACTCCAGGGACTCGGGGTCGCGCTGATGCTTCCGTCGCTGATGGCGATGCTCACCGCGACCTTCACCGGGGCCGTACGCACCAAGGTGCTGTCGACCCTGGCCATGACGTCCGGGATCGGTGCGGCAGCGGGTCCCGTTCTGGGCGGCCTGATCACCAATTACCTGACCTGGCGCGTGTCGTTCCTCTTGGGCGCCGCGATCACTCTGGCCGTGACGTGGCTCATACGGTATACGGTCGATGCCGGGCCGTTCCCAGGACGCTCAGTACGGCGCTTCGATGCCCCCGGGGTGCTGCTGTCCACGACAGGACTCGTCCTGCTCGTCGTCGCGGCCCTGTCCGCGGGGCGGTACGGCCTGCTCAGGGCTCGGCAGGATTTCGTGGTACTCGGCCACGCACTGTTGGAGCGCGGCGGTCTGTCACCCGTTCCCGTCCTGTCGGGTACGGGGGTGGTGGTCCTGGCCGCCTTCGCCGGATGGGAGCTGCATCTCGTCAAGAGCGGAAGGGATCCGCTGGTCCACGTGACGGTGCTGCACAACCTCACCGTCCGTACCGGGATCTCGACGCAGCTGATGCTGATCTTGGTGCCCAACGGCATGCTCTTCCTGGTGCCGGTCTTCCTGCAGACGGCCTTCGGATTCGGCGCGCTGCACTGCGGAGTCGTGCTGCTCCCGATCTCGTTGGGGCTGATGGCGGCCGCCCCGCCCGCCGCCCGGCGGATCGGGCAGGGGAGGATGACCCACCGCGCCGCTGCGATGGGGGCGTTCGTCTGCATGGGCGTCGGTTGCGCCGCTGTCGCCGTTCTGTTCAGTCCGCGTGCACAGGGACTGGCCGCGGTGGGCCTGGCACTCGCGCCGGGCATCCTCCTGATCGGCCTCGGCCGAGGTCTGGCCACGACGCTCACCGACCTCGTCCAGTCAGCACCTGACCGCGACGAGGTGAGCGACGTGACAGGGCTCTCCTACACGGCCGGCTATCTGGGAAGTTCCTTCGGAGTCGCCCTCGCCGGTGCCTTCATGGCCACATCGCTGCTGTACGCGTTCGAGGCCGGGGTGAACGACAGCAGGGCTCTTCCCACCGCCGAGAAGGAGCTGGTGACGCGGGCCGTGGAGCACCAGGTCCAGATCACCGCCGTGTCCGACGACGCCTTGCGGGCGAAGGCGACGTCACGGGGCATCACGGGTCCCGCGGCCGACGCGCTCGTACGGATCAACGCACGTGCCAGGGAGCGGGCGCTGACCGTGTCGGCCGCCGGCATGGCCGTGCTGGCCGTGGTCGGCTGGCTGATGGCACTGCGTCTTCCTGTCCGGGCCGGGACCGCGACAGCCACGGGCCCGGGATCCGATCCCCCTTCGCAAGGCCGGTAGGGCTCGCCTGACCGTGTCCCCGGCTTCGATGCCCGTGCCCATGGCGTGCCTGCCGGCGCCTCCCGGGCCGAGGGCTCGCTGCCGCTCTGGTCCGTCGGACAGCGAAACAAGCATCGGACAGTCGAGCGAGCCCGCCCCGCGGTGAGCCGGGTACGACCGCCCGCAGACAGGGGGTGCCCCGGTGTGGCAGACATCTCGGGCGGAGGAGGCGAGACAGGATGAAAGCACTGATTCGTCGTGAGAGGCGGAGTGCGGCATGGAGGGAACCGGCTCTGGCGGTACCGGGGGCGTGGCGGGGCGGCATGTCACGGTTCGACGACATCTACAGCGGGCCGGACCCTCGCGCGTACTTCAGGCGGCTGGCGCCGCTGGAGTACGAGATCCCGCACCATGCCCAGCCGGTCTTCCGACAGGCTGCCACCGAGCGGGCCGCGCTCGACGAGGGCCGCACCCACCGGCCGGCGGTACTGGACGTGTGCTGCTCCTACGGGATCAATGCCGCGCTGCTCAACCACGACGTGACACTGGCAGAGATGCATGAGCGGTACGCCTGCCCCGGTAGCCGGACGATGTCGATGGCGGAACTCAGGGCATCGGACAAGGCTTTCTACGCCGCGCGGCGCCGACCGGACGCGGTGCCGGTGTTCGGCCTGGACGTCTCGGCCCCCGCCGTGCAGTACGCGCTCGAGGTGGGTCTGCCGGACGCCGGTTTCACCGACGATCTGGAACAGGGCTTATCTAGCCCGGGGCTGAGCAGCGCGCTCGCCGAGGTCGGTCTCATCACACTGACAGGCGGCGGCAGCTACGTCACCGCCCGAACGTTCACGGCACTGCTGAACGGCGCTCGCAGACCGGTATGGGTCGACGCGTTCGTGCTGCGGACGGTGTCGTACCAGCGCATCGCCCGCGCATTGGCCGTACACGGTTTGAACACCAAGGTCGATGCCTCCCGCACGTATCCACAGCGCCTCTTCACCGACGAGCGGGAACGGCGCTATGCCATCGCGGCCGTACGAGCGCTGGGGGGCGACCCCACGGCATGCGAGGAGAACGGCCGTTTTCACAGCCTGCTCTACGAGTCCCGACCCGATGCACCATGACAACCGGTGAGCCGGTCTCAACGGGACGCCGGCAGGCCGGCGCCTCGGTCCGGGTGAGCGCGACCGCTGCCGGGAACGCGACCGGCTGTTCGTCGATCAGCCGCAGCAGGACGGGGTACGAATGTCCTGGCCACGCGGATGCCTACCGTCACCCCGGAGAACCGCAGTCGATTTTCACAGCGGTACAGGGGCACGCAAGGCGCGCAACACCGGCCGCGCACCCCCGGACAAGGCAGTGCTCTCATCCCGGAACTCCAGTTCGGCGGCGCCACCGACCCGAGCCAACCGCATCTGGGCCATTCCCCCAGGCGAGTCCGCCGGCTACGCCCCGCCCGCAACGCGCGCACGGGCATGCGCACGTCGCGGGCCACTGCACGGGACGCGCGAGTGGATAGCGCGAGTGCCGGTGAAGCGGTTAGATCGCGGGACTCATCGACTCAGCCGCCGCTCTTGCGCCTGAACGACCGCTGGCTCGCAGCCGGGCCATGCGCCGAACGCAACTTCGACGCATCGGACTTGGCGACAGTATCAGCGGCGTCCGCCTGCGCACCGCGCTTGCGCGCCAGGGCTTCGCGGAACTTGCGCTTGAGGTCGTAGTTGCCGTCGCTGTCCGGCTCCAGAGGGGACGTCTCGGGGGCAGCCGGCTCCGAACCTTCCGTAGATAGGGGCTCTGCGGTCATGGTGACCTCCTGGGATCGGGGGTGGGCAAGCACAGCTTTTCATGCTGGGCGCAGTGCGAGGCGCCGGCAACGTCATCCTGCTCCGTTTCGGCGGGTATCCCTCTCGCGGCCAAAGGCGTTGACTTCGTAGGTGAGGCGCACAGGACGGCTTCGGGCCGGGCCGAGGGTTGCCGATCCCGTGGCCAGGCTGCCAGGGCAACGGCTCTCAGCCGTTGCGACGCACGAGGGCGGCCCTGCGGGCCTCGGCGAGCTTGCGGGCCTCGGCGAGCTTGCGGGCCTCGCCGGCCTTTGGGGACTTGCCGCCGGCGCCGCGGGAGGTGCCCTTGCTGGTGCCGAGGCCGCGGAAGGGAGCGTTGGTGTTCTTGGGTCGGGGGACGGCGGGCCCGCCGTCGAGCGGGATCCCGGAGGGAGTCTTGGCGCCGGTGATCCGGCTCAGCTCCGCCTCGCCCGAGCGCACCTTGGTGACGGTCGGCTCGATGCCGGCCCCGGCCATCATGCGGCTCGTCTCGCGGCGCTGGCCCGCCAGCACGAGCGTGACCACGCTGCCGGACTCACCGGCGCGGGCGGTGCGGCCCGCCCGGTGCACATAGTCCTTGGCGTCGGTGGGCGGGTCGACGTTGACCACGAGATCGAGGTCGTCGACGTGCAGGCCACGGGCCGCGACATTGGTCGCCACCAGAACGGTGATCTGGCTGTTCTTGAACTGCGCCAGGGTCCGTGTGCGCTGTGGCTGGGACTTGCCGCTGTGCAGGGCCCCGGCGTGCACCCCGCTGGCCCGCAGATGCCGGGTGAGCTGGTCGACGGCGTGCTTGGTGTCGAGGAACAGCAGTACGCGGCCGTCGCGGGCGGCGATTTCCGTGGTGACGGCGTAGCGGTCAGGGCCGTGGACGACCAGAAGGTGGTGCTGCATCGTCGTGACCGTGCCCGCGGCCGGGTCGACCGAGTGGACGACGGGGTCGTGGAGGTAGCGGCGGACCAGTTGATCGACGTCGCGATCGAGAGTGGCCGAGAAGAGCATCCGCTGACCGTCGGGGTGCACCTGGTCGAGCACGTCGGCAACCTGCGGCAGGAATCCCAAGTCGCACATCTGGTCGGCCTCGTCCAGCACGGTGATTCTCACCCGTCCCAGGCGACAGGCGTTGCGCTCGATCAGGTCGTGCAGGCGTCCGGGGGTGGCGACGACCGCCTCGACTCCCTGGCGCAGCGCGGCGATCTGCCGCCCGATCGACGTTCCGCCGACGACCGTGGCGATCCGCAGCCGCAGTGCCTCGGCGTACGGCGCCAGCGCCTGGGTGACCTGTTGGGCCAGCTCCCGGGTGGGCACAAGGATCAGAGCGAGGGGTTGCTTCGGTTCGGCGCGCCGCCCGGCTGTACATGTCAGCAGCGGCAGGCCGAAGGCGAGCGTCTTGCCTGATCCGGTGCGCCCGCGTCCCAGGATGTCGCGCCCCTTCAGGGCATCGGGCAGTGTGGCGGCCTGTATCGGAAAGGGTTCGCGCACCCCGAGTTCGCTCAGTGTCCGCAGCACCTCCGTCGGCAGTTCCAGACCGGCGAAGGTGACGGCCGGGAGCAGCGCCGGGGTCGTTGCCTCGGGCAGGGCGGGACTGCCGTGAGCGATGCCGGAGTCCTTGGGATGCTTCATGAACAACCTTCCGCAGGGGGACGTACCGAGGAAGGCCCGGCAGGTTTGAACAGCCCACGCACAAGCCGAACGGAACAGGCAGAATCGCCCACCGCGACGACCACGCAAACGCGTGAGACTAACACATGGCATAACCTCGCGCCGCTGATACCGATCGCCCCTGTGTACGGGTGCTGGCAGCGGGTCGACCTGGAACAACCGTTCCCCTTGAAGAACGGCCCCACCCCACGGGCGAGCTGTCGAGCCACGCATCGGCCCTTACGAGCGGGGCGCCGGGCGGGGCAGCAGGCCCCTGCTGCGGGTGCAGATCTTCGATTTGGTTGAAGCTCAACGATGGCGAGGTGCCAAATTCTGAGCTGATGCCGATCGGGGTCTTTGCCCAGCGCGGTGGTCTGACCTCCAGCGCGTTGCGGTTCTACGCCGACTCCGGGCTGCTGCCCCCTGCCGAAGTCGACACGATCTCGGGTTACCGCTACTACAGCGCTGACCAGCTGGCGCGGGCGACCGTGCTGCGCCAGTTGCGTGAGATTGCCATGCCCCGCGCTGGTGTCGAGGCGGTACTGGGTTCCGGGGCTGCCGAGGTGTCCCGGCTGCTCGATGAGCATGTGTCGAAGGTCGTGGGAGACGCGGCGGCGGCACAGCAGAAGGCTGCTGTCATCAAGTCCGCGCTCGGCAACGTGCCGGGTCTTCCGATCACGGCGCGGAAGGGTCCCGTGCTGGCGGATGCGGTCGAGCAGGTCCTGACCGCGCCCGCACGCGAGCCCGGCATGCCGGTGCTTGCTGGCCTGCGTATCGAGGCGAGTCATGAGGCGGTCACCCTGACCGCGACTGACCGATACCCGGATCCGGGGGACCTGGGTCTATCTCGCGATTCGCGATGCCGTGGGCGGCGTGCTGGAAGCGCGCAGTCGCGTCGGAGAGCGTCTCGGTCGCCTGGGCGAGGGGGACACCGCCGAGGGCACGCAGCCGAGCCCGGCCGCGGCCTCTGCCATCGAGCCTCACCGTACGACGGCCAGGAAGGTGGCCAGGAGCTTCAGGTCCGGCCGGGACTTCGATGTTTCATGAACTCTCGCTTCGGGATCCATCGCTTTACGTGTCCCGGGAGCGCCGCCAGAGTAGAGGCACCTCGACGCCAGGCACTCCGCCCGACAGAAACCAGAGAGAATGGCCATCGACCTCACCGCCCTGCGGGCCCACTTCCCCTCCCTCGCCACCGGGCTCGCCTTCTTCGACGGTCCGGGCGGAACGCAGACCCCCCGCCCCGTTGCCGACGCCATCGCCGCGACGCTGACCGGCCCCCTGTCCAACCGGGGAACCGTCAGCCCGTCCGAGCTCAACGCCGAGCGCGCCGTCGCGGACTTCCGCGCCGCCTATGCCGATCTGCTGAACGTGCCCGCGAACGGCATCGTCCACGGCCGCAGCGCCACGCAACTGACGTACGACTTCTCCCGGCACCTGGCCAAGACCTGGAACGCGGGCGACGAGATCGTCCTCAGCCGCCTCGACCACGACGCCAACGTCCGCCCCTGGATCCAGGCCGCCGAGCGCGCCGGAGTGACGGTCCGCTGGATCGAGATCGCCCCGGAGACCACGGAGCTCGACCTCGACTCGTACGAGCGGGTCCTGACACCCCGGACCCGGCTGGTCGCGGTCACCGCGGCCTCGAACGTGCTGGGCACCAAGCCGCCCGTCCGCCGGATCGCCGACCGTGCCCATGAAGTCGGCGCCCTGGTGTACGTGGACGGCGTGCACTACGCCGCGCACCACCTTGTGGACGTGCCCGCGCTCGGGGTCGACGTGTTCGTCTGCTCGCCGTACAAGTTCCTCGGACCGCACTGCGGGGTGCTCGCGGCGGCACCCGGGTTCCTCGAAACCCTGCGCCCGGACAAGCTCCTGCCGTCCCCCGACACGGTGCCCGAACGTTTCGAGTTCGGCACACTGCCCTACGAGATCCTGGCGGGCGCCACCGCCGCCGTCGACTTCCTCGCCGAGCTGGACCCGGGCACGGGGATCTCGCGCAGGGAGCGCCTCACCCGCTCTTTCGAGTCCCTGCACGAGCACGAACTGACGCTGCGCGCACGGCTGCAGGAGGGTCTGGAGTCCCTGGGCGACGCCATCAGCGTGCACTCGAAGGCCGCCGACCGCACCGCGACGCTCCTGATGTCCATCGAAGGCCGCGACGCCCGCGAGGCCCAGGCACATCTGGCCGCACGCGACGTGGTGGCACCGGCAGGGTCGTTCTACGCCTACGAACCCTTCACCGCGCTCAAGCTCGAAGCCCCCGCCCTGCGCGCGGGCCTCGCCCCCTACAACACCACCGACGACGTGGCCCGACTCCTCGACGGGCTCGCCGACTTCCTCTGACCTCGCCGGAGTTCGTAACCCGATCTTGTCGGCAGGCAGCCCACATGCCGAGTACGTGGCCGCGCCTGCGCCGGACCTCGCACGCAGGCCGGCTACGCCTCGTGCTCCCCTGCGAGCCGCTCGCGCGACCTCACCACCGTCAGCACGTCGGCGTCGATCAGCGCCCGCAGTGCATCGCCCCTCTCGCCCGTGGCCTCGACGTGGTCGGCGAAGCAGTCCATCCACCGCCGCAGCGCGAGGTCGGGGCGCATCCGCGCGAGCAGGGTGTCCACACTCGCGCACAGCTGCTCCACCTCCTCGCGACGGAGCGCCTGACAAGCGCCGCGCGACTGGGGAAGCGCCGGCACTTCGGCGACGGCTCCGTCGAGGTCAACGACAGGCCGAAGTCCCTGGTCCGTCGGCGACATGGCCCGCCGAGCGGGCCTGCCGTTCCCCGCCGCTCGGTTGGTCATCGCGCCCGCGTCAGGAGCCCTGGCCTCGGTCGTCATCGACTTCGAACTCCTCGGCGCGGAACTCCCGGAGCTCACCGCTCCGGAAGCACGTGCCGGCCCGGCTCCCGTTGCCTGTGCCCCCTGTCACGAGGCCACCGCCAACGGTTCTGGCTCCGGCCGGGGATTCAGGCGGCCGGATCGTGCGAGGAGCGCGACACAGCCGGCACAGAGCGCACCCGTCGACGCCAGCACCCACCACGTCAACTCCGGGTGACCGAGGCGATGGGCGGCGTCCCACACCGCGCCCGTGGTCAGGTTCCCCACGGTGATGCCGAGCCCGGAGACGGTGTTGTAGAGCCCGTAGTGCGTGGCGACGAGCCGGCCGCCGGCGAGCGAGACGACGGTGTCCATCTCGAACGGGTACGCCGCGGCCGTGCCCAGCCCGAGCAGAGTCACCGCGGTGAACAGCGGCAGCAGTGCCAGGGTCCAGTCCAGGAGGCCGGACCTGCTGCCGACCACCAGGTCCGTCAGCGCCAGCGGCAAGAAGGCAGCACCCATGAGAGCGATGCCGTAGACGATCGCACGCTGCGGGCACCGGCGGCCCCGGGCCCATGCGGTGATCCTCAGCTGTCCGACCACGGCCACGGCGGCGGATACCGCGAACAGTGCCGTCGTCACCGCGTCGCCGCTACCCGGCGCCACCCGATGGGCCTGGAGCGGCAGCGCCAGATAGACCTGGAAGGACAGTACGTAGGAGCCGATCATGGCGAGCGAGAACAGCAGGAAGGGACGGTTGCGGACGACGGTGCGCCAGTCGGCGAGCACTCCGCCCCGTTCGTCCGACGCGGTGGCCTCATGGCCGGGCAGGAAGCGCAGCTGGACGACCGTCAGGGCGAGGAACAACGCTGCCGCCACCGAGCAGACCAGCCGGAAGTCGGTGGCCAGCAGCGCCAGCCCGACAAGGGGGCCGACGAACATGCCGGCCTGGTAGAAGACATTGAATGCAGCGAACGCTTCCACTCGCCGCTCCCCCGCTTCCTCGGCGAGACAGGCCCGCACGGCGGGGTTGAACAGCGCCCCCGCGAATCCGGTCGCGGCCGAGGCCACCACGAGGGCGGGCAGGGCGTCGACGAAGCCGAGGAGGCCGAAGCCTGCGGTGCGCAGCAGGCATCCGGCGATGATCGTGGGCTTGTAGCCGAGTCGGTCGGCGAGTGTGCCGCCGACGAGGAACATGCCCTGCTGGGTGAAGTTGCGCACCCCCAGCACCAGGCCGACCGCCCAGGCGGCCATGCCCAGTCCGTCCGCCAGATGCACGGCCAGGTAGGGCATGAGCATGTAGAAGCCGGTGTTGATGGTGAACTGCTGGACCATCAGCAGCCGGACGCACCCGTTGAAGGAGCGGAACTGCGTGACGAGGAGCCTCATCGAACAACCCCCTCTGGCACTGTGACGTTCGTGCACCGGGTCCACCGCTCGACCACCCGTTCACCGCTGTGCGCGATCTCGTCCGGGTCGGCCGCCGGCCGGCTGCCCAGCAGGTCATGGGCGCGGCAGTACTCGTCGCTGTAGACGGTGTTCCAGTAGCGGTGCACGCCGTCGGGGAAGATCGCCACGATGCGGGTGTGCTCCGGCTGTGTACGGGCGATCCAGTTCGCCACGAGGGCGACCGCTCCCACACTCCAGCCGCCGCTGGCGTAGTGGCCGCGGGCCAACCGGCGGCAGGTCCACACTGCCTCGCCAGGGCTCACCCAGTGCGCCTCGTCGAAGGCCGCGTGGTCGACGTTCCCGGGATGGATGCTGCTGCCCAGGCCGCGCATCAGGCGCGGGCCGGCGGGCTGGCCGAAGACGGTGGAGTGCACCGAGTCGACGCCGACGAGCCTCAGCTGCGGGTTGAACGTCCGCAGCGTACGGGCGATGCCCGCCGAGTGGCCGCCGGTGCCGACTGCGGCCACCAGCACGTCGACCCGGCCGAGCTGGACGATCAGTTCGAGGGCGAGGGCGGCGTACGCGGCAACGTTGTCCGGGTTGTTGTACTGGTCGGGGCACCAGGCCGCAGGGGTGCGCGCGAGCAGCGCGCGTACCCGCTGCCGGCGCGCCTCCTGCCAGCCGCCCACCGGGTGCGGCTCGGTGACCGCCTCGACATGCGCCCCGAGTGCGCCCAGCTGGTGCACCATGAGCGGCTCCATGCCGGGGTCGGTGACGAGGGTGACCGGGTGGCCGTAGGTGATGCCGGCCAGGGCGAGGCCGAGGCCGAGCGTGCCGCTGGTGGACTCGATCACGGGTGCGCCTGCTGCGAGATCGCCGCGCTTGCGGGCGGCAGCGACCATGTTGAGGGCCGCGCGGTCCTTGAGGCCGCCGGGGTTGGCGCTCTCCAGCTTGGCCCAGAAGCCACGCCCGGGCGGATTGAAGGGCTCGCCCACCCACAGGACCGGGGTGTTGCCGACCATGCCGGCCGGCGACCGGCGCGGGGCTCCGGCCGGTTCGGGGAGTTCGTGCGCTGCGAGGAAGGAGCTGATGTCGCGCGAGGAGATGCCGCGCAGAGCTGTGCTCATGAAGTCGTCCTTCTGCGGCCCGTGGTTGCCATGGGCCGTCGTGTGTGCCGTACGGAGCATGCGCAGAGCCCGGCGGCGCGACCCTTCCGGGGATCACCCTCGGGGCACGGCCGGGGCAGCTCTGTCAGGTACGGCTGACGCAGACGAGGCGCAGCAGATGCGGTCCGCCGGAGTCCGGCGGGGGTTCCGGGCCCGACCCTCCCGGCGGTGCGCCGGGCAGCAGCAGGTCGCCCGTGCGGCTGGTCCGGGTGAGGACGAGCAACAGCATCGCCAGGATCAGGGTCGCCGAGGATCCCCGCAGGTCGGCCGGCCGGTCGGCCGGGTCGCAGCACGCGGTGCCGTGGCCGGGGTGGTCACCGGCGTCGTGGTCCGCGGAACAGGCCGCGGCGTCGGATCCGAGCGGCGGGGCGCCGACGCTCGGCGCCGCACTCGTCATCACCATGCTCTCCGCCACGGTGTGCGAGTGGGCGTCGGCATGGTGCAGGGCGCAGGCGACGACGTGGGCCATGAGCATCAGCGCCAGGCCCACGAGGAGAGCAAGGGCCGGCGTACGCCTCTCCGGGCGGCCGGCCGATTCCTGCGGCATGCGAAAGATCGTATGCAGTTCGACACGGTATGGCAGCTTTCAGGGTCGTTCGGGTGAATTATCAGAGCTCCTTGTGAGGCGGAACGCGAACCGACGACCGCACTGTGCCGGCTTCCGAGCCTGACTAGGGCCGGTAGACCATCCCCGGCTGGGCCTTGGCCGGGGCGAGGAGCTGCGACACCGTGACAATCGTGTAGCCGCGCTGTTCGAGCGCCTTGAGGATCCCCGGGACGGCGGGCACGGTGCCCTTGTGCAGGTCGTGCAGCAGGATGATGCCGTCGCGGTGAGTCTGGTCGAGCACCCGCCTGGTGATCAGGGCCGAGTCGGTCGTCTCGTAGTCCTTGGCCGTGACGCTCCACAGCACCTGTGCCAGGCCCAACTCCTTGCAGATCTTGGCCACGTCACGGTTGGTGCGGCCCTGCGGCGGACGCATCAGGACGGGCCTGGTGCCGGTGATCTTCTCGATGGCGTCCTGCGTGCGGGTCAGTTCCTGACGGGCATCGGCCGTGTCGATCTGCGTCAGGATCTTGTGGTTCCAGGTGTGGTTGCCGATTTCATGCCCCTCGTCCGAGATGCGACGGAGGATCTCGGGGTACTTCCCGATGTGCCCCTCGCCCTGCACGAAGAACGTCGCGTGCAGATGCTCGCGTTTCAGGATGTCCAGCAGCCCGGGCGTCGTCGGACTGGGGCCGCCGTCGAAGGTGAGTGCCACGCACTTCGCCTTGCGGCAGTCGACCGCTCCGGCAGCCACCGTTCCCGATGCCTTGTCCCGGGCGGCGCGCGGCGACGTGTGGTCGTACGTCGTGACCGTCAGGGCGATCGTCACCGCGACGATCACGACGACGGTCACGGCCGTCACGAGAGCGATGAGGATGCGCGGCCGTCGTCTTCGGTACCAGGGCACGGGAAGCCTTTCACTGGATCAGGGGATTGCCGACGTGTCTATTGACGGCTTTTCCGTCCCTTGGGTTCATCCGCTCCACGGGTACCTTTTTCGCGACACACCGGCTTGACGTAGACAGTGTGTCTCGATAAAGCTTGCTCCGCAGAGACCGGAACACGCTCCGGACCATCAACCGCGACGGAGGACAGCCACGTGTCCAGCCCGTACTCCCATGCCGGTTCCGGCACGCCATGGGCGCGTCCCGACGACATGTACGCCAGCACACCACCGTGGGACATCGGCCGGCCTCAGCCCGCGTTCCTCGCACTCGCCGACGCCGGGGCGATCCGGGGCCGGGTGCTGGACGTCGGCTGCGGAACCGGGGAGCACGTACTCATGTGCGCCGCCCGGGGTCTGGACGCCACCGGCGTCGATCTCGCGTCCCGGGCCCTTCGGGCCGCGGAGGACAAGGCGCGCCGACGGGGCCTCGCCGCCCGCTTCCTCCACCACGACGCCCGCAGGCTGAGCGATCTCGGGGAGTTGTTCGACACCGTGCTCGACTGCGGACTGTTCCACATCTTCGACGACGAGGACCGGACCGCCTTCGCCGGCAGCCTGGGCACCGCGGTACGGCCGGGTGGCCGCTACTTCATGCTCTGCTTCAGCGACCGGCAGCCCGGCGACCAAGGGCCGCGGCGGGTGTCGAGGGACGAGATCACCTCCACGTTCGCCCAGGGTTGGCGGGTCGACTCGATCGAACCGGCCACGATCGACATCACCACCGATCCCACGGGCGTTCGGGCCTGGCTGGCCGCCCTCACCAGGATCTGACATCCGCAGGGTGTCCGAGAAGGGAATCCCATGCCGACCGCCGAAGCCCGGATCGCGACGGACCGCGCGAGCCGGTACCTCGTCCAACTCTGCCGCCACACCGCCATGATGCGCCGGATGCGGCATCAGTCACCGGCCGGGCATGGCGGCGGCCGGATGCCGGACGTTCGCCACGTCGAGTGGTCCGGCATCCACGGAACCGTGCGCTTCGGCGAGGGCGCGTGGCATCTGGAAGCAGGACCCGACGCGCTGACACTGCGCGTCGAGGCCGCCGACGAGCCGGCCCTGCGACGACTCCTGACCGGGATCACCATGCGCCTCGAAAAGATCGGCCGGCGCGACGGTCTGACGGTCACCTGGCAGCGCGCGTCGGCTCCCCCGGCGCCCGCCACCGATGAGGCGTCCGGTGCGGCCCGGCCGGCCGAGGACGGGAAGCGGCGGCTTCGTGGGCCCGCCCGGGTGGCCGGCCTCCTGGCGGTCGGCGCACTCGTCATCGCCCTGCACCTCGGCGTGGCCGGGGTCGCGCTGACCGCCCCGTCGTGGACGGGCTGGGCCGCGGGCGGCGTCCTGGCCCTCATCGCGCTGAAGGTCATTTTCATAGGCGGCCACGTCGTCCTGGGGCGCGCGGGCGTCCGGCGGAGCAGGTCCTTCCTGACCCACCGCATGCCTCGGCTCGGTTCGTCCCGGGATCGACACACGTGACGTCCACGGCGGTTCACGTGGCGGCCGCCCGTCCCCATCGATGAAGGCGCCGCCCCGGTCAGTGAGTGTGTTCCGCACGGCGCCACAGCCTGGAAGCCGGACAGGCAGGCCCTGGCAGTCCCCCCGCGCCGGTCGGCCTACGGCCGCAGGCCCGCCAGGGTGACGGCCACGAGCCGCCGCACCGCGGCCCTGGACGGCAGGTCACCGGCCCCTGCGAGGGCGTGCAGACAGAAGCCGGCCAGCTCGTCCGTACTGACGTCGCCCCGAACCTCGCCCGCTTCCGCCGCCTCGGCCAACAGGCCCCGTACGAAGCGACGGAGATGCTGCTCGGCATGTGCCACATGGTCGCCTCGGTGCAGGAGCGCAGAGAACTCCGCTCCGTGGCCGTGCCGCTGTTGCTGAATGAGCGCGTAGGCCTCCAGGACCGCGGCGAGCCGTTCGCCAGGCGTGCCGGCGCGGTCACGCAGTTCAGCGAGTTGATCGAGGTGCCCGGCGATCTGGCGCTCGTGCCAGGCCATCATGATCGACTCGACGTCCGGGAAGTACTTGTACAGCGTGGCCCGGCCGATGCCGCTCTGCTCGGCGATCCGGGACATCGTCACCCCGCGCAGACCCTGCTCGGCCACGAGTGCGGCCGTGGTCTCCAGCACCGCTTCCCGGACGGCGCGGCGATGCTCTTCGATCGTCTCGTTCCACAGCTTCGGCACGACGTCAGTGTACGCGGCGACGATATCGATACATTCCGCTTCCACCCAGACATCGTGACTCGATAACTGCCGCACCCACGTGCAGGACGCCCGGGTGCGGCGCCGGGGCGGGCGCTTTCGCGGTGGCCGGGCGATGCTTAGGAGCGAGGAGCCCTGCGAGCAGGCCGGGAGGCGCGGCCAGGTGATAGCCGTCAATCCGCTGAACAGCGCCTCGGTGCTGGCCGCCTTCGGCGCGATCGGCGTCCTGGTGGTGATCTTCGCGGAGTCCGGTCTGCTGGTCGTCGGCTTCTTCCTGCCCGGTGACACCCTGCTGTTCCCGGCCGGTGTGCTGTGCGCCGGAAGTGCGCAGCAGCCGCCCCGGCTGGCGTTGTGGCAGGTGCTGCTGTGCGCGGCGGTCGGGGCGGTGGTGGGCGGGCAGGTCGGGTATCTGATCGGGCGGCACGGCGGGCGGGCGCTGCTGGCCCGCACCTCCAGCAGCCGGGTGAAGGCGGCGGCCGCCCGGGCCGAGGAGCTGCTGGCCCGCTACGGCCACGGGAAGGCGCTGGTCATCGGCCGGTTCGTGCCGTTGCTGCGGACGGTGCTGCACCCCGTGGCCGGTGTCCTCGGGGTGCCCGTTCGGACCTTCACGCTCTGGCAGACCGTGGGCGGGGTGCTGTGGTCGCAACTGCTCGTCGTCGCCGGTTACAGCCTCGGTACGTCGGTCCCGCATCTCGAGGACTATCTGCTGCCGCTGGTCGCCGTGGTCGTCGCCCTGTCGATGCTGCCCCTCCTGTTCGAGGCCCGCCGCGCCCGCCGCGACAGCCGCGGCAGCCGCGGCAGCCGTTGAGAGTGCCACGCTGTGGCGCTCAGCCCACCGCCCCCCGGTACGTGACCCGGGTCGGTGTCGGCCACCTTCAGCGGGTCGTCGGCCAGCACCGTCAGGTCGGCCCGGTGACCGATGGCGAGCCTGCCCGCCCGGCCCTCCTCCCCCGCGGCCCAAGCGGGGTTCCATGTACGGCGTACGCGGCAACCGCGGCAACCGGGTCAACAACGCGGTCACCGGCTGGATGATCTCCGTCAGCTACTTCTCGCTGAACCCGGCCGCGGCGGCGACGGCGGTCTTCTCGCTGGTCGCCCGGACCGGTCTGCCGGTGAACACCGCGGTGAAGGCCGTCGTCGTGGTGCTGATCGCGGCGATCACCCTTGCCATCAGCGTCTGGGGCCATGCCGCGATCATCCGGCTCCATGTGCCGATCGCCCTCGCCCCGACCGCCGTCTTCGCCGTGGTCGGCTTCGTGGTGGTGCGGCACACCGACTTCGGTTAGGTCCCGGACCGGCCGCTGACCGGCACCGCCCTGTGGGCGACCCTGTCGGCCGGTGTCGCCCTCATCGCCTCGGGGCCGCTGTCGTACACCATCAGCGCGGACTTCTCCCCGTACCTGCCCCGACCAGTGGAGCCGCGAGATGCCTGTACGCCGCGTCGTGCCCGTCCTCCAGTCGGCCGCGCTGCCGCAGAGCGCCGAGTTCTATGGGGCGCTGGGGTTGCAGGAGGTCATGAACCACGGCTGGATCACGACGTTGGCCTCCGCGGAGAACCCTGCCGTGCAGCTCAGCCTGATGACCGAGGACCGCACCGCGCCCGTCGCCCCGGACCTGAGCATCGAGGTCGAGGACGTCGACGCGGCGTACGCCGCGATGCGGGACCGCGGCGCGGAGATCGTGCACCCGCTGACGGACGAGGAGTGGGGCGTACGACGGTTCTTCGTGCGGGATCCGGGCGGCCGGGTGGTGAACGTGCTCAGCCATCGCTGACCCCGGTCGGCCGGGCCGACGAGGCGTTCTGGACGGCCCAGTGACGATCCGTGAGACTGGGCCGGGTCCGACCTCCCGCGCACCGGCCCTTCAGGAGGGTGACCCATGGCTGAGGAAGCCCCGCGCGTCGAACTCACTCCCGAGGCCGCGGACCTGGTGCGGCGGCTGCACGCCGAGCACGGTCCGCTGATGTTCCACCAGTCCGGCGGCTGCTGCGACGGCAGCGCGCCCATGTGCTACCCGGACGGCGAGTTCCGCACCGGCGGCTCGGACGTGCTGCTGGCGGAGCTGACGGTGGACGGTGTGGCCGAGCCCGTCACCTTCTGGATGTCCCGGAGCCAGTACCAGGCCTGGAGCCACACCCGGCTGATCGTGGACGTGGTACCCGGACGGGGCAGCGGTTTCTCGCTGGAGGCACCCGAGGGGGTGCGTTTTCTCACTCGTTCTCGCGTAGTCGACGCCTAGTCGGCCCGCCGCTCGCCGCCCTCTGGTCCACTGCCCCGTACGACCCGTACGACAACCCGTACGGCAGGGGCAGTTGACGAGACATCAGGGGGCATGGTGATCAGACGTCACAGGCGTTCGGCAGCGGGCAGAACGGTTCTCACGGTTGTCACGGCGTTCGGTGTACTGGCCGGTGCGGCCCTGGCGGGAGCGGCACCGGCCGGCGCCGTCCCGGACGGCAAGCGGATCGCGCCCGGCATCACCTACCGGCAGTTCGACGTCAAGGCGGCCGCGGGCCCGGCACACGCCCATCTGCTCACGGTCGACCTTGCCGATCCGCATGTCCGCGTGGACCTGCTGTACCCGGGCGCGGTGGCGGCCCGGGCCACCGTCTCCCGGATGGCGGACTCGGCCGGGGCGGTCGCGGGGGTCAACGGTGACTTCTTCGACATCACGGAGACCCAGCATCCGGGCGTGGCGGCCACCGGCGCGAGCGTGGGACCGGCGATCGCGGACGGGCACGTGCTCAAGGCGGCGGTGCCGAACGGCCAGCGCTTCGGGCCCGCGCTGCCGCCGGACACCAGCACGCGGGACGTCTTCGGTGTGGGCACCGACCGGCGGGCCCGGCTGGACCGCCTCTCCCTCTCCGGCAGCGTGCACACACCGGCCGGCACGATCCCGCTGAAGGGCCTCAACCAGTACGCGCTCCCGGAGAACTCCGTCGGCGCCTTCACCGCACGCTGGGGCAGCGTCTCCCGGATGCGCGCCGTGTGCGGCACCGACGCCCAGCGGTCGGCGCCATGCAGCAAGGACACCTACGAGGTGAGGGTGCGGGGCGGCCGGGTGGTCTCCGCCTCCGACATCCCGGGCAGCGGCCCGATCCCGGCGGGCACCACTGTCCTGTTGGGCCGCGAGGAGGGTGCGCAGCGGCTGCGCAAGCTCTCCGTCGGGGATGCGGTGAGCGTGACGCACCGGCTGGTGGCGGCCTCGTCCGGGGTGCCGTACGCCTTCGCGATCGGCGGCTTCCCGGTCCTTGAGCACGGCCAGGCGCTGTCCGGCCTGGACGACCGCACCTCGGCGGTGCGCACGGTCGTGGGCTTCAAGGGCGGCGGACGGCAACTGCTGATCCTGGCGCTCGACGGAGCCGCCGAGTACCGGACCGGTATGACGGTCGCGGAGGAGGCCGACACCATGCGCTCGCTGGGCGCGTCCGCCGCGTTCAACCTCGACGGCGGCGGCTCGACGGAGCTGGTCACCCGCGACGACGGGGCGAGCGTCGTGACGGTCCGCAACCATCCGAGCGGTGGCGCCGAGCGTGCGGTCGCGAACGGCATCGGGGTCTTCTCGGCCGGCTGATCTCAGGGCCGCAGACCGCTCACCAGGTCGGCGGTCGTCATGAGCCCGCTGTGGATGGTGGGCGCCATGCTCGTGCCGGCCAGGAAGAAGCCGAGCAGCATGCAGACCAGGGCGTGGGAGATCTTCAGCGAGCAGTTACGGATGAAGATCACGGCCAGGATCAGGAGCAGCACGACCGCAGAGACGGGAATGATCACCAGGAACCTCCTCCGCCACGCCCCTTGGGTGGCGTTTCGGCCGCAAGTGTGGCGTAGCGGAGGGTTCGTCCGGGCGGCTGACGTGTCCCCCGAACGTGTGGTGTTACGCGGCGGGGCGGGCGTCGAGGAAGTTCTCCAGGCCGGCCAGGTCGTCGGTGTTGAGGTAGTCGACGCCGGCGGCGAGCAGTTCCGTCCACAGGGCGTCGCGGGCCGGGCCCGCGGCGTCCGGGGTGGCCCAGAACCGCACCTGCTGCCCGCGCGCGTGCGCGGCGGCGGTGATGCTCCGCAGCCTCTGCCGCTCGGCGTCGGGGAACGCGCCCTCGCCCGACCAGGTGAAGTTCTGCGTCCAGTTGTCGCTGATCAGCGAGATGAAGGTGGCCGGGGCGGTGCTGCCGAGGTCGGTGAGCCGGCCGTCGTAGAAGGCGCGCCGCTCGTCCTGCGCCTCCATGGGGATACGGGCGGCGCGGTCACCGGAGATGACGGCGGTGACCGGCCCGGGGTGCACCCGGCCGTGCGCGTACCGGGTGAACAGGTGCGGGTAGCGGCGCAGCTGGCGGTCGAGTTCGAGGTAGCTCGACGAGCCCTCGGTCTTGATGTCGATCAGGAGCTGCAGCGGCCTGCGCCATCCCCGGTACACCGAACCGCGCTCGGCCCGGACCCGGGCGGCGAGCGGGTCGAGGTAGAGGGATTCGAGGGTGCGGGACGGGTCCAGCTCGGAGCTGTCGTGCCCGATGAGGAGCTGGTCGCCGACGAGGAAGATGTCGGCCTCGACACTGTTGAAGCGGTGGTCGAGCGCGTCGGACAGCGGCCGGGGATGCTCGTAGTCGTTGTGGGCGTGGGCGTTCCACAGCGGGTGCGGACCGCGCTGTGCGGTGCCCGCCCTGGCCTGCGACGCGGGCAGGGCGACCGCGCCGGCGAGGGCGGCGCCGAGGGTGGTGAGGGCTCTGCGACGGGTGGTGAGGGCCATGCTCTGCCTCCCTTGAGGTGCCGGATGGGACCGAAGGGAGTATGCGTGGCCTCACCACCGAAGAGGCCTTCTCTCGCGGGGAGTTGGTGCGCTGTTCACTTCTGCGGAGCACGCGCACGGAATAGCCCGCCCCAGGTGGGGGCGGGCTTCACCCGGGTTGGGTCAGGGTGCCTGGAGGTCGACCAGGCCGGCCAGCGCCTCGCGGTGGGCACCGGCCGTGCCGTAGGCGATCGAGTCCGCCTTGGCCCGCTTCAGATACAGGTGGATGGGGTGTTCCCAGGTCATCCCGATGCCGCCGTGCAGCTGCAGCGCCTCCTCGGCGGCGTGGACGGCGACCGGGGCGGCATAGGCCTGGGCAACGGCGACCGAGACATCCGTGTCCGCGCCGGAGGCCAGCGCGTCGCCCGCGGCACGGGCGGCCGCCCGCAGGTTGACGACCTCCAGCCACAGCTGCGCGAGCCGGTGCTTGAGTGCCTGGAAGCCACCGACCGGCCGGTTGAACTGCTTGCGCTCCTTGAGATAGCGCACGGTCTCGGTCAACGCCCAGTCGGCGACACCGAGTTGCTCGGAGGCGAGCAGTCCGGCGGCGGCGCGCAGGGCGCGGCGTACGGCGGGTTCGGCGGCGCCGATACGCCGGCCGGGCGCGCCGTCCAGCCGTACCGTCGCCAGCGGCCGGGTCAGGTCGAGGGAGATCTGCGGGGTGACGGTCGCGGCGTCCGCGGCCACGGCGTACAGGCCGCCGTCCTCGGCCGGGACGAGCAGGACGTCGGCCACGGCCGCGTCGGCGATGCCCGTCAACTCCCCGTGCAGAGTGCCGCTCTCCAGTCGTACGGCCTTGAAGTCGGCGCCCGGAGCCGAGTGCAGGCCGACCGCGAGGGCGCCGATGGTGCGCCCGGAGGCCAGCCGTGCCAGCAGCTCCTCGTCACCGCAGGCCAGCAGGGCCTCGGTGGCGACGACGGCGCTGGTGAGGTACGGGACGGGAGCGACCGCTCGCCCCAACTCCTCCAGGACGACGGCGACTTCGCGGGCGGAGGCGCCCTGCCCGCCCTGCTCCTCGGGCACCAGGAGCCCGGCCAGGCCCATGCCCTCGGCGAGGGACTTCCACAGGGCGAGGTCGTGCGGAGTGCCCGACTCGACGCGGGCGATGACGTCCGCGGGCGGGCAGTGGTCCGTGAGGAGGTCGCGGACGGCGGCGCGCAGCGCCTCTTCCTCCTCGGAGTACAGCAGGTCCGGCGCTTTTGTCATCGGGCCAGGTCCTTCCAGGCGACGTCCTTGTCGGTGCGCGGCTCGGCGGGCAGGCCGAGGACCCGCTCGGCGACGATGTTCAGCAGGACCTCGCTGGTCCCGCCCTCGATGCTGTTGCCCTTGGAACGCAGGTAGCGGTAGCCGGCGTCACGGCCGGTGAAGTCGACCAGCTCGGGGCGGCGCATGGTCCACTCGTCGTACAACAGACCTTCCTCGCCTCGGAGTTCGACCTCCAGGCCGCTGATCTCCTGGTTGAGGCGGGCGAAGGCGAGCTTCATGCCGGAGCCCTCGTAGCCGGGCTGGCCGGCGACGAGCTGCTGGCGCAGGCGTTCGGCGGTGAGGCGGGAGACCTCGGCCTCGACCCACAGCTTCAGCAGGCGCTGGTGCAGTTCGTGAGTGCGCAGCTCGGGGCGTTCGCGCCAGGTCCTGGCGACCGGGCCGATCATGCCGCCCTCGCGGGGCAGCCGCATGCCGCCGATGGCCACGCGTTCGTTGTTGAGCGTGGTCTGGGCGACCCGCCAGCCGTTGCCGACCTCGCCGAGGCGGCGGGAGTCGGGGATGCGGACGTCGGTGAGGAAGACCTCGTTGAACTCGGCCTCGCCGGTGATCTGGCGCAGCGGCCGGACCTCGACGCCGGGGTCGGTCATGTCGCAGAGGAAGTAGGTGATGCCGGCGTGCTTGGGCACGCTCGGGTCGGTGCGGGCGATGAGGATGGCCCAGCGGGCGTTGTGCGCGCCGGACGTCCACACCTTCTGCCCGTTGACGACCCAGGTGTCGCCTTCCCGCACGGCCCGGGTGCCGAGGGCGGCCAGGTCGGAGCCGGCGCCGGGCTCGCTGAACAGCTGGCACCAGACCTCCTCCCCCGTCCACAGCGGCCGCAGATAGCGCTGCTTCTGCTCCTCCGTGCCGTACTTCAGGATGGTCGGCGCTGCCATGCCGAGCCCGATGCCGTTACGGCGTGAGTCGTTGTCGGGGGCACCCGCGGCCTCCAGCTCGGCGTCCACGACGGCCTGGAGGTGACGGGGCGCGCCCAGTCCCCCGAGGCCCTCCGGGTAGTGCACCCAGGCGAGGCCGGCGTCGAAGCGGGCCCTGAGGAAGTCGAGGCGGTCGGTGCTCGCCGGGGGATGCTGGGTCAGCAACTCTCGTGTGCGGCGGCGCAGTTCTTCGGCGTCGGTCATGCTGCTCCCTCCATCACGACGGCGATCCGGCCGGTGGAGCGGCCGTCCGCCACCTTCTGCACGGCCGTGGCCGCCCCGCTCAGCGGCACCCGCTCGCTCACCAGCGGCTTGATCGCGCCCCGGGCGGCCAGCTCGGTCAGCTCCTCGTGGCAGCGCAGGATGAGCTTCGGGTTCTTGGTGGCGTACAGGCCCCAGTGCAGGCCGAGGATCGAGTAGTTCTTCACCAGCGCGTGGTTGAGGGCCGGGCTGGGGATGGTGCCGCTCGCGAAGCCGACCACGACGATCCGGCCCTCGAAGGCGACGAGCTTGGCGGACTGGGTGTAGGCCTCGCCGCCCACCGGGTCGTAGATCACGTCCGCGCCCCGGCCGCCGGTGGCCTCCTTCACGGCCGCGATCACGTCCTCGGAGCGGCGGTCGACCACCACGTCACAGCCCAGCTCGCGGGCCACGGCGGCCTTGTCCGCGCCGCCGACGACACCGATCACGGTGGCCCCGGCCGCCTTGCCGAGCTGGACGGCCGCGCTGCCGACACCGCCGGCGGCGGCGTGCACCAGCAGGGTCTCGCCCGCCTCCAGGTGGGCCCGGCGGTGCAGGCCGAACCAGCCGGTCTGGTAGCCGATGTGCAGCGCGGCGGCCTCGGCGTCGTCCAGCGCCTCGGGGGCCGGCAGCAGGGCGCGGGCGTCGGCGAGGGCGTACTCGGCGAAACCGCCGTACGGCAGCGCGGGGTTGGCGATCACCCGGCGGCCGTCCTCGGTCTCGCCGCAGATCTCCACGCCGGGCGTGAACGGCAGCGGCGGGCGCACCTGGTACTGGCCCCGGCACAGCAGCGCGTCCGGGAAGTTGATGTTGGCAGCGCGCACGCGTAGCAGCACCTGGCCGTCTGCGGGCACGGGCCGCTCCACCTCCGCCAGGCGCATCACCTCGCTCGGCTCGCCGTTCTCGTGCACTTGCCATGCCTGCATGCGGGGCCTCCACGGGACTGCTTCGTCTGACCGGGTCCGATCGCATACTAAGCGGTCGCTTGCCAATCAGGGAACAGTCGGCCGCGTCACTTCCGCCTGGGCCGTGCCCGTACGTGCATCCGCTCGCCCTGCGGCCCGAACAGACTGAGGAACTCCACCGGCCCCTCCCCCGTCGACCCGAACCAGTGCGGTACGCGCGTGTCGAACTCGGCGGCCTCACCCGCCGACAGCACCACGTCGTGTTCCCCGAGGACCAGCCGCAGCCGGCCGGAGAGCACATACAGCCACTCGTAGCCCTCGTGGGTGCGCGGGTCAGGATCCTGCTTCCGCTGCGGTTCGAGCACCTTGAAGGCCTGCAGGCCGCCGGGCTGGCGGGTCAGCGGCCAGTGGGTGCGCCCGCCCCGCACGATCGGCTCGGACCGCACCCGCGGGTCCCCCACCGGCGGCGCGCCGACCAGCTCGTCCAGCGGCACCTGGTGGGCCTGCGCGATCGGCAGCAGCAGTTCGAGACTGGGCTTGCGCAGGCCGGACTCCAGCCGGGAGAGGGTGCTGACCGAGATGCCGGTGGCCTCGGAGAGCGCGGCCAGGGTCACCTCCCGCTCCTTGCGGATGCGGCGCAGCCGGGCGCCCACTTCGGCCAGTACGTCGTCTGTGCTCATGACGACTATTGCAGGAACGGCAAATACGTTTGTCAATGCCGCAGCCGCCGAGCGACCGTCGCGGCATGACCCAGAACACCGAGAACAACAGGTACGAAGCAGTCGTCGTCGGTGGTGGGGCCGCCGGGCTGTCCGCCGCGCTGGTCCTCGGCCGCGCCCGGCGCCGCACGCTGGTCGTGGACGCGGGCGAGCCGCGCAACACGCCGTCCGCGCACATGCAGGGCTATCTCTCCCGGGACGGCATGTCCCCGGCCGAGTTCCTGGCGATCGGCCGCGAGGAGATCGCCCGTTACGGGGTGGAGCTGGTGCGGGACCGGGTCGTGGACGCGGCCAGGGACGAGGACTTCACCGTCGTCCTCGCGAGCGGAGGGACGGTCCGCGCCCGGCAGCTGGTGATCGCCACGGGCCTGGAGGACGAGCTGCCGGACGTCCCCGGACTGGCCGAGCGGTTCGGCCGGGACGTGGTGCACTGCCCGTACTGCCACGGCTGGGAGGCCCGCGACCTGCCGACCGGGGTGCTCGCGGCCTCGCCGCTGAGCGTGCACCAGGCGCTGATGGTCACCCAGTGGTCCAAGGACGTGCGGTTCCTCCTGCACGAGGTGGGCGAGTCGGAGCTGACGGACGAAGACCTGCGCCGGCTGGCCGCCGCCGGGGTCACGGTCGTACCCGGGAGGGTCGCGGGACTCCTCGTCGCCGAGGACCGGCTCACCGGGATCCGGCTCGAGGACGGCACGGTCCATGACCGGGAGGTCCTGTACGCCGCCCCGCGCGCCGTACCGAACAACCACCTGCTGGTGCGGCTGGGCGCCGAGCTGCGCGAGACGCCGTTCGGCGCCTACCCGGTGATCGACGAGCGGGGCCTGACGACCGTGCCCGGCCTGTGGGCGGCGGGCAACGCGAGCGGCTTCGCCGAGCAGGTGATCAACGCGGCGAGCCGGGGATACGGGCGGGGGCCGCGATCAACGGGGAGCTGCTGATGGCCGACCTCGACTCCGTCCGGGTGTAACCGCCGCTCCCCCGGTGCACGATGACTGCATGCTGCTGACCCGGCTCGCCCAGGTGTCCCGGGAGGTCGCCGCGACGGCGGCCCGGTCCCGCAAGACTGCGCTGCTCGCCGAGTTGTTCCGGGAGGCGGAGGCGGACGACGTGCCGATCGTCATCCCGTACCTGGCCGGACGGCTGCCGCAGGGCCGGCTCGGCGTCGGCTGGAAGGTGCTGAGCCGGCCCGTGCCGCCGGCCGACGAGCCCAGTCTCACGGTGCGCGAGGTCGACGCCCTGCTCAGCGAGCTGGGCGAGGTGTCGGGGCCGGGCTCGCAGGCACAGCGGGTCCGGCTCGTCGGCGAGCTGATGGGCGCGGCCACCGAGGAGGAGCAGCGTTTCCTGCTCGGCCTGCTCACCGGCGAGGTGCGGCAGGGCGCGCTGGACGCGGTCGCCGTGGAAGGCCTCGCCCAGGCGACCGGCGCCGACCCGGCCGCCGTCCGCCGCGCGGTGATGCTCGCCGGGTCGCTCCAGACGGTCGCCCAGGCCCTGCTCGCCGAGGGGTCCGGGGCACTGGAGAGGTTCCGGCTCACCGTGGGCCGCCCGGTGCTGCCGATGCTGGCGCACAGCGCGTCCTCCGTGGCCGAGGCCGTGGAGAAGCTCGGCGCCTGCGCGGTGGAGGAGAAGCTGGACGGCATCCGGGTGCAGGTCCACCGGGACGGTGAGACGGTCCGGGTGCACACCCGCACCCTGGACGACATCACCGACCGGCTGCCCGAAGTGACCGCCGCCGCGCGGGAGTTGCCAGGCGAGCGGTTCATCCTGGACGGCGAGGTGATCTCCTTCGACGCGGCCGGACGGCCCCGGTCCTTCCAGGAGACGGCGGGCCGGGTCGGCTCCCGGACGGACGTGACGAAGGCGGCCGGGGAGACCCCGGTCTCCCCCGTCTTCTTCGACGTCCTGTCGGTCGACGGCACCGATCTGCTGGACCTGCCCTTCGCCGAGCGGCACGTGGAGCTGGCCCGGCTGGTGCCCGAGCCGATGCGGGTGCGCCGGACGGTCGCCTCCGGGCCGGGGGACATCGCGGAGGCGGAACGCTTCCTCGCCGATACCCTGGCCCGCGGCCACGAGGGCGTGGTGGTGAAGGCGCTGGACGCTCCGTACAGCGCGGGCCGGCGTGGCGCCGCCTGGCTGAAGGTCAAGCCCGTGCACACCCTCGACCTGGTGGTGCTGGCCGCCGAGTGGGGCCACGGCCGGCGCACGGGCAGGCTCTCCAACCTCCACCTCGGCGCCCGCAACCCCGACGGCGGCTTCGCCATGCTCGGCAAGACCTTCAAGGGCATGACCGACGCGATGCTCGCCTGGCAGACCGAGCGGCTGCAGCAGCTCGCCGTGGAGGACAACGGCTGGGTGGTCCGGGTCCGCCCCGAACTCGTCGTGGAGATCGCCTACGACGGCCTCCAGCGCTCCTCCCGCTACCCGGCCGGCGTCACCCTGCGCTTCGCCCGCGTGGTCCGCTACCGCGAGGACAAACGGCCCGAGGAGGCCGATACCGTGGAGGCCCTGCTGGCGGCCCACCCGGAGGTCAAGCCGTGACGGTGCGTGCGACGAAGCGCAGCGCGGGACTGCTGTTGTTCCGGCATACCGATGAGGGACTGGAGGTATTGCTGGGCCATATGGGTGGTCCGCTCTGGGCAAAGAAGGACGCCGGTGCGTGGACCGTCCCCAAGGGCGAGTACGACCCCGACGAGCCCGCCTGGGAGGCCGCCCGGCGCGAGTTCCGGGAGGAGCTGGGAGTCGCGCCGCCCGACGGGAAGGCCGTACCGCTGGGCGAGGTGGCGCAGAAGAACGGCAAGGTCGTCACGGCCTGGGCCGTCGAGGCGGACCCGGACCTGAGCGGCTTCAGCCCCGGCACCTTCACCATGGAGTGGCCGCCGCGCTCCGGCCGGGTGCGGGAGTTCCCGGAACTGGACCGCGTGGCGTGGCTCGGCCTGGACCGGGCCCGGCAGCTGATCATCACGGCGCAGACCGCGTTTCTCGACCGGCTGGCGGAGCACTCGGCCTGAAGGGACGCCACGCGTTGCGTACGGCCGTACTGCGCGCGAAGGTCTAAGCAAGCCCGCTCCCAGGGAGGTCAGCCATGCCCATCGCGACGGTGAACCCGGCGAACGGCGAGACGCTCAAGACGTACGAGCCCATGGGCGAGGAAGAGCTGGAACGCCGGCTCCAGCTCGCCGAGGCCACGTTCCGCACCTACCGGACGATGTCGTTCGTCGACCGTGGCCGGCTGCTGCTGAAGGCCGCCGATCTGCTGGACGAGGATCAGCAGGAGGTCGCCAGGGTGATGACCACCGAGATGGGCAAGCCGATCAGGCAGGCCCGTGCGGAGGCCGCGAAGTGCGCCAAGGCGATGCGCTGGTACGCCGAACGCGCCGAGGGACTGCTGGCCGACGAGGAGCCCGCCGAGTCGGACGTGAAGGACTCCGGCGCCTCCCGGGTCCGGGTGCGGTACCGGCCGATGGGGCCCGTCCTCGCGGTGATGCCCTGGAACTTCCCGCTCTGGCAGGTGATCCGGTTCGCCGCGCCCGCGCTCATGGCGGGCAACGTGGGTCTGCTCAAGCACGCCTCCAACGTCCCCCAGACGGCGCTGTACCTGGAGGACCTGTTCCACCGGGCGGGCTTCACGGAGGGCTGCTTCCAGACGCTGCTGATCGGCTCGGGGGCGGTCGACGACATCCTCCGGGACGAGCGGGTGAAGGCCGCGACGCTGACCGGCAGCGAGCCGGCGGGCCGGGCGGTGGCCTCCACCTGCGGGGAGATGATCAAGAAGACGGTGCTGGAGCTGGGCGGCAGCGACCCGTACGTCGTGATGCCCTCCGCCGACCTGGACCGGGCGGCCGAGGTGGCGGTCACCGCTCGCGTGCAGAACAACGGGCAGTCCTGCATCGCCGCCAAGCGGTTCATCGTGCACACGGACGTCTACGACGCCTTCGCCGAGAAGTTCGTCGCGGGCATGAAGGCGCTCAAGGTCGGTGACCCGCTGGAGGAGGACACCGAGGTCGGGCCGCTCTCCAGCGAGCAGGGGCGGAAGGATCTGGAGGAGCTGGTCGACGACGCCAGGCGCACCGGGGCCGAGGTGCTGTGCGGCGGCGAGCGGCCGGACGGGCCGGGTTGGTACTACCCGCCGACCGTGCTGGCCGGGATCACCCGCGAGATGCGCATCCACCGGGAGGAGGCGTTCGGACCGGTCGCCACGCTGTACCGGGCCGGCGACCTGGACGAGGCGCTGCTCATCGCCAACGACTCGCTGTTCGGGCTGAGTTCCAATGTGTGGACGCGGGACGAGAGCGAGGTGGAGCGGTTCACGCGCGACCTGGAGGCCGGTTCGGTGTACGTCAACGGGATGACGGCCTCCCATCCGGCGTTCCCGTTCGGCGGGGTCAAGCGGTCCGGGTACGGGCGTGAGCTGTCCGGGCACGGAATCCGCGAGTTCTGCAACATCACCACGGTTTGGCAGGGTGCGTGAGCGCTGCGCGGCTACCATCCCCTTTTGTGACCCGCGAAGTGACCCTGCCTCTGATCGTCGACGACCGCGGTACCTTGCAGGTGTCTGCGGCCGACGTGAGTAAGTTGCTGCGGACCGTGGGCGGGCGGTGGCTGCGGCTCGTCGAGGCGGGGGAGCCGGGGTTGGACGAGGACACGGTTGCTGCGCTGACCATCGAGCTGGCCAAGCTGGCCGATCGCATTGACGTGGCGTGCATCGCGCACAGCAGTGGAGCGCCTTAGGCCGGCGAAGTCCGGAACATTCACTGGAAGCCCGCTTCAGGCATTCGTCCGAGGAAACCGTAGTGCGTGCGCGGCCCCGCCGCGATGCGGGCGCGATGACCGCCCCAGGCGGAGAAGTTCGCCGTGAGGGCCAGAACGGCGTCCGCCGGGGAGGCGTTGAGGGCCGGCCAGGAGACGTGGGCGGGGTAGGCCTGGCAGCCCGCCAGGGGGACGTATGTCCGGGAGCGGTCCTCGGTGACGCCGCAGGCCCGGGCGAAGGCGGAGGTGCTGTGCGGCCGGTTCCTGGCCCGTCGCGAGCGTGGTGAAGAAGGCCCCCGAGCCGGGGTCGGCGCGCTGGGCCGGATGCGCGAAGGAGCGGCGGTCGACGGGGATCACCCACCGCTGTGCCAGGGCCAGGCGGGCGAGCGTCCTGGTGGTCGTCTCCGGCGGATCCCCGGCCGATGCCGTCATGGTGTGCTCCCTCTCGCGGACGTGCGGTTTCCTACCGACCCTGACTCGGGTGTCCCCGGTCTGGAGTAGTTCGGCGCGAGATCGCCGCCGGGTCGAGTGATCGTGGGTGGACCACCTCCTGAGGTGAACGACCCCTCTGACCGGCGGGCGCAGGCCTTCCGGAAGGCTGAAAGCAGGCACGGTTCATGGCGACTTTGTGCAGACCAACGGTGTCGGTGCCGGAGCACGTGATCACGATGGAGGAGACGCTGGAACTGGCGCGGTCGCGTCACTCGGACCACCCCCAACTGCCGCTCGCACTGCGGTTGATCGAGAACACGGGGGTGAAGACGCGGCACATAGTGCAGCCCATCGAGGAGACCCTCAAGCACCCCGGGTTCGAGGAGCGCAACAAGCTCTACGAGGCCGAGGCCAAGGCCCGGGTCCCCGCGGTGATCCAGCGCGCACTCGACGACGCGGAACTCCTGACCTCCGACATCGACGTGATCGTCTACGTCTCGTGCACGGGCTTCATGATGCCCTCGCTGACGGCGTGGCTGATCAACGAGATGGACTTCGACTCGACCACCCGACAGCTCCCCATAGCCCAGCTGGGCTGTGCGGCCGGCGGCGCGGCGATCAACCGCGCGCACGACTTCTGCACGGCCTACCCCGACGCCAACGCGCTGATAGTGGCCTGCGAGTTCTGCTCGCTGTGCTACCAGCCCACCGACCTGGGCGTGGGCTCGCTGCTCTCCAACGGCCTGTTCGGTGACGGCATAGCCGCCGCCGTGGTCCGCGGCAAGGGCGGCACCGGTGTCGAGCTGGAACGCAACGGCTCGTACCTGATCCCGAAGACCGAAGAGTGGATCATGTACGACGTCCGGGCGACCGGATTCCACTTCCTGCTCGACAAACGGGTGCCCGCCACCATGGAGCCGCTGGCCCCGGCGCTGCAGGACCTCGCGGGCATGCACGGCTGGGACGCGTCCGACCTGGACTTCTACATCGTCCACGCCGGCGGCCCGCGCATCCTCGACGACCTCAGCAAGTTCCTCCAGGTCGACCCGCACGCCTTCCGGTTCAGCCGGGCCACCCTCACCGAGTACGGCAACATCGCCTCCGGCGTCGTGCTGGACGCGCTGCGCCGGATGTTCGACGAGGGCGGCGCCGAGCACCGGGCGCGCGGGCTCCTCGCCGGGTTCGGACCCGGCATCACCGCGGAAATGACGCTGGGCCGCTGGCGCAGCTGAAGACCGAGAGACGGCTTGAGTACGGCATGACCGAAGAGACACTCACCGAGACCCTGCCCCCGATCCGGCACTGGCCGGCGCTCGACCTGACCGGGACGGACTTCGACCCGGTGCTGAGAGAGCTCATGCGCGAAGGACCGGTCACCCGCATCCAGCTGCCCAACGGCGAGGGCTGGGCCTGGCTGGTGACCCGGATGGACGACGTGCGCATGGTGACCAACGACCCCCGCTTCAGCCGCGAGGAGGTCATGAAGAAGCCGGTCACCCGGCTGGCCCCGCACTTCATCCCCGACCCGGGCGCGGTCGGCTTCCTCGACCCGCCCGACCACACCCGGCTGCGCCGCTCGGTGGCGGCCGCCTTCACCGCGAAGGGCGTGGAGCGGGTACGGGAGAAGGCCCGCGCCATGCTGGACGAACTGGTCGACGAACTCCTCCAGGACGGACCGCCCGCCGATCTCACGGCGACGATCCTCAGCCCGTTCCCGATCGCGGTGATCTGCGAAATGATGGGCGTCCCGGCCGCCGACCGGCACACCATGCACACCTGGACCCAGCTCATCCTGTCCTCCTCCAACGGCAAGGAGATCAGCGAGAAGGCCAAACGGGAGATGGCCGCCTACTTCTCGGACCTGATCGGGCTGCGCGAGAACAGCACGGCCGAGGACGTCGCCTCACTGCTCGGCGCCGCGGTGGGCCGGGGCGAGGTCTCCCTGGAGGAGGCCGTTGGACTGGCCGGTCTCCTCCAGATCGGTGGCGAGGCGGTCACCAACAACAGCGGGCAGATGTTCTATCTGCTGCTGACCCGCCCCGACCTGGTGGAGCTGCTGCGCGCGCAGCCGGAGATCCGCCCCAGGGCGATCGACGAGCTCCTGCGCTGGATTCCGCACCGCAACGCGGTCGGCCTGTCCCGGATCGCCCTGGAGGACGTGGAGATCCGGGGTGTGCGGATCCGCGCGGGCGACGCGGTGTACAACTCCTACCTGGCCGCCAACCGCGACCCGGAGGTGTTCCCCGACCCGGACACCATCGACTTCTCCCGCAGCCCGAACCCGCACGTCTCGTTCGGCTTCGGCCCGCACTTCTGCCCCGGCAACATGCTGGCCCGGCTGGAGGAGGAACTCATGGTGGACGCCCTGCTCGACCGGATTCCGGGCCTGCGGCTGGCCGTGGCGCCGGAGAAGGTGCCCTTCAAGAAGGGCGCGCTGATCCGGGGTCCCGAGGCCCTTCCGGTGACCTGGTGAGTGGGCGATGACGGAGACCGAGGGACTGTACGTACCGCCGGGCCACGGCCGTGTCGTCGAGACACCGGCCCAGCGGGTGACGTTCAAGGTCACCGGCATGCACTCGCGGATGGCCTCCACCTTCGAGGTGGAGGTCCCGCCGGGCTTCGACGTGGGCGCGCATGTGCACACGCGCAGCGAGGAGCTGTTCTACGTGCTGGAGGGCGAACTGGACGTCCTCGCCTTCGAGCCACGCATCCGCACCCCCGACAACTGGCAGAGGTGGGAGTCGAGTTCGGGCAGCCGCGTGGTGCGGGCGGCTCCGGGCACGGTCATCGTCGTACCACCGGGGTGCCCGCACGCGTTCGCCAATCCGACGGACACCCCGGCAAAGATGTTCTTCCAGGCCGCTCCCCCACCGGATCACGAGCGCTACTTCGAGGAACTGCTGGAGATCCTGGGGAACGGGGGGCCGCCGGACCAGGAGGCGATCGAGGCCCTGCGGGCCAAGTACGACATCGAGCAGCTGACGCCGCTCAGGCATCGCTAGCGGATGGGCATGCCGGAGAGGGTGCGGGCGATCACCAGCCGCTGGATCTCGCTCGTGCCCTCGAAGATCGTGTAGATCGCGCTGTCCCGGTGCATGCGCTCCACCGGGTACTCCCTGGTGTAGCCGTTGCCGCCGAGGATCTGGATGGCCTGGGCGGTGACCTTCTTCGCCGTCTCGCTGGCGAACAGCTTGGACATGGAACCCTCGGCCGCGGTGAACGGCTTGCCGTTGACCGCCATCCAGGACGCACGCCAGACCAGCAGCCGCGCCGCGTCGATCTGCGTGCGCATGTCCGCCAGCTGGAAGGCCACGCCCTGGTTGTCGATGATCGGCCGGCCGAACTGCTCGCGGGTCGTGGCGTAGTCGAGGGCGACCTCGTACGCGGCCCGGGCGGTGCCGACCGCCATGGCGCCGACCGCCGGGCGGGACGCCTCGAACGTGGCCATCGCCGCGTTCTTGACGCGCTCCCCGCCCTTCGCTGCCTTCTCCCGCGCCCGGGCGAGCCGCTCGTCCAGCTTCTCCTTGCCGCCGAGCAGGCAGGAGCCGGGAACGCGGACGTTGTCGAGGACGACCTCGGCGGTGTGCGAGGCGCGAATGCCGTGCTTCTTGAACTTCTGGCCCTGGGCCAGGCCCGGCGTGCCCGGCGGGACGATGAAGGAGGCGTGGCCCTTGGAACCCAGTTCCGGGTCGACACTGGCGACGACGACGTGGACGTTGGCAATGCCGCCGTTGGTCGCCCAGGTCTTCGTGCCGTTGATCACCCACTCGTCCTTGGCCTCGTCGTACACGGCGCGCGTGCGCATGGAGGCGACGTCGGAGCCGGCGTCGGGCTCCGAGGAGCAGAACGCGGCCACCTTGACGTCGTGGACGTCGCCGTACATCTGCGGCATCCAGGTGCCGATCTGTTCCTCGGTTCCGTTGGCGAGAACGCCCACGGCGGCCAGGCCGGTGCCCACAATGGACAGGGCGATGCCCGCGTCGCCCCAGAACAGCTCCTCCATGGCCATCGGGATGCCGAGGCCGGTGGGGTCGAAGTACTGCTGCGCGTAGAAGTCGAGGGAGTAGATGCCGACCTTCGCCGCCTCCTGGATGACCGGCCAGGGAGTCTCCTCGCGCTCGTCCCACTCGGCGGCCGCGGGGCGGATCACGTCGGCGGCGAAGCCATGGAGCCAGTCCCGGACTTCCTTCTGTTCGTCGTTGAGCTCCATGGTGAACTCGGCCATGTCCCCTCCAGCGGCGGCGGTGCGATGTTACTAGCGGTAACCCGAGTCTGTTACCGACGGGTAGGAAAAGTCAACCGGTGATGACGTCTCGGCATCCCGTTCGATGTCAGGGGCACAGTCAGTGTTAGTTTGCGCAGGCGTCACCGAATCAGCACGGGTGGGGAGAGCTCATGGACACCACACAGCGGACCGATCAGCAGCGGTCCGCCGACCGCCGACGGCGCGAGCTGCTGGAGGCCGCCGACCGGGTGGTGCTGCGCGACGGCCCACAGGCGTCGATGAACGCGATCGCCGCGGAAGCCGGCATCACGAAGCCGATCCTTTACCGCCACTTCGGCGACAAGGGGGGCCTTTACGCCGCCTTGGCCAAGCGGCACACGGATGCCCTGCTCGATTCGCTCCGGGCGGCGCTGGACGCTCCGGCCGAGCGGCGGGAGCGGGTGGAGTCGACGCTGGACACGTATCTCGCCGCCATTGAGGCACGGCCTCAGGTGTACCGGTTTCTGATGCATCCGGCGGAGGGGAGCGCGGGTGCCGAGCATGGCTTCGACGTCGGCAAGCATTCGGCGCCGTTGCTCCGCAGGATGGGCGAGGAGCTGGCTCAGGTCATCGAGGAGCGGGTGGATCTCGGGCCGGAGAGTCAGCAGCTCGCCCGGGTGTGGGGACATGGGATCGTCGGGATGATGCATGCGGCCGGGGACTGGTGGCTGGGTGAACGCCCCTGTTCCCGGAGCGAGTTGGTGCGGTCTCTGGCTGATCTGCTGTGGGGTCGCCTTGCGGCGGCGGGGGACAGAATAGGAGGTCCGGGATTCTGACGGCCGTTCCCCGTGTGCGGCTGCGCGGGGGCTCAGCGCGTTCCCCGCACCCCTTGAGTCGGACCACTCGCCCGGTGCCACGAAGCTCGCCTGATCCGCCTCGCCAATCCGCGCTTGCGCCAACCCGTGAGGTGATCCGCGTACACCCGGCCCTGCAGATGGTCGCACTCGTGCTGCAGACACCGCGCGAAGAACCCCGTGCCATGCACGGTCACCGGCTCCCCCGTCACCGTGAGACCCTCGACCACCGCATGGTCGTACCGCTCGGTCCCCGCCTCCAGACCCGGCAGGGACAGGCACCCCTCGGGTCCCCGGATCACCACCCCGTCCGTCTCCACCAGACGCGGGTTCACCACATGTCCCAGATGCCGGACATCGTCGTCGTCCGGGCAGTCGTACACGAACACCCGCAGCGGCACCCCCACCTGATTCGCCGCCAGTCCGACCCCCTGCGCCGCGTACATCGTGGCGAACAGGTCCTCCACGAGGACCGCCAGTTCGGGGCCGAATTCGGTGACTTCCCGGCATTGTTCGCGCAAAGCCGCGTCGCCGAGCAGGGTGAGAGGCCGGACGCGCCCGTGGGCGCCCGGAATGGAACCGTGTCGCATGGCGGCAAGGGTACGGTTCGTTCAGCCCATGCCCGCCGCTCAAGGCGTGGGCCGGGATTCGGGTGTGGATACGGATCTCGATAGGCTGAGGTCACACCACGCTGCCGGATGGCCCCAGGCGCGGCGCGTACGCAAGGAGGATCGAGAACTGATGGCAGGCAACTCGGACCCGCTCACGCCGCGGGCCAAGCTGGCCGTGACGGCGGGCAAGGCGGTCGCTGCGGCATCGCGCGCCGCGGGGCGCGGCAGCGGATCGGTGATCGGTGGCCGGGTCGCGCTCAAACTCGACCCCGACCTGCTCGCACGGCTCGCGCAGAACCTGGACGTCGTCCTGGTGTCGGCCACCAACGGCAAGACGACCACCACCCGGCTGATCGCCGAGGCGCTGCGCGCCGCGGGCCCCGTCGTGTCGAACGCGCTGGGCGCCAACATGCCGGCCGGTATCACCTCCGCGCTCGCGGGTGGCTCGGACGCGAAGTTCGGTGTCATAGAGGTCGACGAGAAGTACCTGGCCGGGGTGGCCCGGGACACCGACCCGAAGTGCATCGCCCTGCTCAACCTCTCCCGCGACCAGCTCGACCGTGCCGCCGAGACCCGGATGCTCGCCGAGAACTGGCGCGAGGGCCTGGCCGGGTCCAAGGCCGTGGTCGTCGCCAACTGCGACGACCCGCTGGTGGTGTGGGCCGCCTCCTCGTCCCCGAATGTGATCTGGGTCGCGGCCGGGCAGATGTGGAAGGACGACGCCTGGTCCTGCCCGTCCTGCGGTGGCGTGATGCAGCGCCCCGGCGACGACTGGTTCTGCGGCGAGTGCGGGTTCCGGCGGCCGACGCCGACCTGGGCGCTGTCCGGGGACCACGTACTGGATCCGCACGGGTCCGCCTGGCCCATCCATCTGCAGCTGCCGGGCCGCGCCAACAAGGCGAACGCCGCCTCCTCCGCGGCCGTCGCCGCCGTCTTCGGTGTGCCGCCGCAGGTCGCCCTGGAGCGGATGTACCAGGTGCAGGCCGTCGCGGGCCGCTATGACGTCGTGCAGTTCCAGAACCGCGATCTGCGGCTGCTGCTGGCCAAGAACCCCGCCGGCTGGCTGGAGACGTTCTCCCTGATCGACCCGCCGCCTGCCCCGGTGATCCTGTCCGTGAACGCACGCGGCGCCGACGGCACCGACACCTCCTGGCTGTGGGACGTCGACTACACCCGGCTGACCGGCCACCCGATCTTCGTCATCGGCGACCGGAAGCTGGACCTCGCCGTCCGCCTGGAGGTCGCCAATCAGCACTTCCAGGTCTGCGAGAACCTCGACCAGGCCGTGCAGATGTGCCCGCCGGGCCGGATCGAGGTCATCGCGAACTACACCGCGTTCCAGGACCTGCGCCGCCGCGTCGGCAACTGATCTTCGAAGGGCGATCACCTCATGAGCGACAACCAACTGCGGCTGGTGTGGATCTACCCGGACCTGCTGAGCACCTACGGCGACCAGGGCAACGCCCTCGTCGTGGAGCGCCGGGCCCGGCAGCGCGGCCTGGACGTGGCCCGGCTCGACGTGCGCAGCGACCAGCCGATCCCGACCTCCGGCGACATCTACCTGATCGGCGGCGGCGAGGACCGTCCGCAGCGGCTCGCGGCCGAGCGGCTGCGCCGGGACGGGCATCTGAACCGCGCGGTGGAGAACGGCGCGATCGTCTTCTCCGTCTGCGCCGGCTACCAGATCCTCGGCCACGAGTTCATCAACGACCTCGGCCAGCGCGAGCCGGGTCTCGGGCTGCTCGACGTGGTGTCCGTACGCGGCGAGGGCGAGCGGTGCGTCGGTGACGTGCTCGGCGACATCGACCCGCGACTGGGCCTGCCGCAGCTGACCGGCTTCGAGAACCACCAGGGCGTCACCCACCTCGGCCCCACCGCCCGCCCCTTCGCGCAGGTGAAGATCGGCAACGGCAACGGCACCGGGGACGGCACGGAGGGCGCGTACAACGGGACCGTCTTCGGCACGTACATGCACGGCCCGGTGCTCGCCCGCAACCCGCTGATCGCCGACCTGCTGCTGAAGCTGGCACTCGACGTCAACGCACTGCCGCCGACCGACGACCGCTGGTACGAGGCGCTCCGCAACGAGCGCATCGCGGCCGCGCAGCAGCCCGCGTAAGCGGCGCGACAGCAAGACTTCAGCAACATCTCAGCGCGGTCCGGCAGCCTGGTAGCGGGCCCGCCTGACGGCCCGTCCGCTCACATGTGCGGGCGCGTCCAGCAGGCGGACGCCCGCTACGGAGCCACCCCCTCACGCCGGTAGGGTGGCCGGGAATCCGCCGGACAACGTGGTCCGGTTACCCGGCCCACGTTGAGAAGGTATTTCGGGCTATGCGCATTGGTGTCCTCACGTCCGGCGGCGACTGCCCCGGCCTGAACGCCGTCATCCGGTCCGTCGTGCACCGTGCCGTCGCCGACCACGGCGACGAGGTCATCGGTTTCCGGGACGGCTGGAAGGGCCTCCTGGAGTGCGACTACCTCAAGCTCGACCTCGATGCCGTGGGCGGCATCCTGGCACGCGGCGGCACCATCCTCGGCTCCTCCCGGGTCCGCCCGGAGCATCTGCGGGACGGCGTCGAGCGGGCCAAGGGGCATGTCGCGGAGCTCGGCCTCGACGCGATCATCCCGATCGGCGGTGAGGGCACCCTGAAGGCGGCCCGGCTGCTGTCGGACAACGGGCTGCCGATCGTGGGCGTGCCCAAGACCATCGACAACGACATCGCTGTCACGGACGTCACCTTCGGCTTCGACACGGCCGTCACCGTGGCGACGGAGGCCCTGGACCGGCTGAAGACCACCGCCGAGTCCCACCAGCGCGTGCTGATCGTGGAGGTCATGGGCCGGCACACCGGCTGGATCGCGCTGCACTCCGGCATGGCGGCCGGCGCCCACGCCATCGTCGTCCCGGAACGGCCCTTCGACATCGAGGAGTTGACCAGGCAGGTCGGCGAGCGGTTCGAGGCGGGCAAGCGGTTCGCCATCGTCGTCGCGGCCGAGGGCGCCAAGCCGAAGGCCGGCACTATGGACTTCGACGAGGGCGGCAAGGACATCTACGGGCACGAGCGCTTCGCCGGGATCGCCCGGCAGCTGTCGGTCGAGCTGGAACAGCGGCTCGGCAAGGAGGCGCGGCCGGTGATCCTCGGTCATGTGCAGCGGGGTGGCACGCCGACGGCGTACGACCGGGTGCTGGCGACCCGTTTCGGCTGGCACGCGGTGGAGGCCGTGCACCGGGGTGAGTTCGGGCGGATGACGGCTCTGCGCGGGACCGACATCGTGATGGTCTCCCTCGCGGAGGCCGTCGAGACCCTGAAGACCGTTCCCGTGGAGCGGTACGACGAGGCGGAGTGCGTGCTGTAGTTCGGTGGCGCACAAACCGCCCCCGGTCACGACCATGACCGGGGGCGGTTCTACTCTTGGGGCGGACAACTCGCACAACCCCCACGAATCAGGAGCCGCCGGATGGATCACAGCGGGCACGGCATGATGATGGATCTGCCGCCGTTCACGCTGGGGCGGGGGCTGGAGTGGTCCACTGACCCGTTCTTCCTCGTCGCCTGTCTGCTCGGACTCGCCCTGTACGGCTGGGGTGTCGTACGGCTGCGGCGGCGCGGGGACGCGTGGCCGGCCGGGCGTACCGTGGCGTACGTCGCGGGTGTGCTGACCGTCGCCCTGGTGATGTGCACCAAGCTGAACGACTACGGCATGGTGATGTTCAGCGTGCACATGGTGCAGCACATGGTGATCAGCATGCTGTCGCCGATCCTGATCCTGCTCGGCGCCCCGGTCACACTGGCGCTGCGCGCGCTGCCGACCGCCGGCCGGGGCCGCAAGGGCCCGCGCGAGCTGTTGCTGGCGCTGCTGCACAGCCGCTACACACGGATCGTCACGCACCCGGCGTTCACGATCCCGATGTTCATCGCGAGCCTGTACGTCCTGTACTTCACCCCCTTGTTCGACTTCCTGATGGGGTCGAAGGCCGGGCACATCGCGATGATGGTGCACTTCTTCGCCGTCGGCATGGTGTTCTTCTGGCCGATCATGGGCGTCGACCCGGGTCCGTACCGACCCGGATACGTGATGCGGATGCTGGAGCTGTTCGCGGGCATGCCGTTCCACGCGTTCTTCGGTATCGCGCTGATGATGGCCACGGCGCCGATGGTGGACACCTTCAAGGACCCGTCGGCCTCGCTCGGCATCGACGCGCTGTCCGACCAGAACGCGGCCGGCGGCATCGCATGGGCGTTCAGCGAGATCCCGTCCGTGCTGGTGCTGATCGCGCTGCTGTTCCAGTGGTACAGCTCCGAGCAGCGGCAGGCCAGGCGCAAGGACCGGGCCGCGGACCGGGACGGTGACAAGGAGCTGGAGGCGTACAACGCCTATCTGGCCTCGCTGAACGCGCGCGAGAGC
Source organism: Streptomyces sp. NPDC031426 (assembly GCF_055581585.1). Taxonomy (NCBI): domain Bacteria; kingdom Bacillati; phylum Actinomycetota; class Actinomycetes; order Kitasatosporales; family Streptomycetaceae; genus Streptomyces; species Streptomyces sp. NPDC031426. The sequence goes on along the minus strand of NZ_JBVIJE010000003.1, from coordinate 486,088 downwards.
TGAGTCGCGCGCGAGAGCCGGGGCGGAGCCGTCCCGTCCGGGCCGGAACCGGGGCACCATGGTCATGGACGGACCAAGAGAAGGGTGTCGCGATGCCCGGTTCCACGAACGGTTCCACCAAGGCGATGGGGGCTCTCACGGTCGGCGGGCTCGTCGTGGTGACCGCCTACACGGTCGCGCTCGGCAGCAACGGCTGGCTGTGGTTCGGATGGGTGGTGCTGGGGCTGCTGACGCTCGCCATGATCGTCACCCAGTCGTGAGGGGAACTGTTCGGCGGGACTGACCTACAGTGCCCGCATGAACAGCAGGACGCCCTCGTTCGACGACCTCGACCGCAAGATCATCACCGCGCTGATGGCGAACGCCCGGACCAGCTTCGCCGAGATCGGCGCGGGCATCGGGCTGTCCGCGACCGCGGTCAAGCGGCGCGTGGACCGGCTCCGGGAGACCGGGGTGATCACCGGGTTCACGGCGACGGTCAAGCCCTCGGCGCTCGGCTGGCGCACCGAGGCGTACGTCGAGGTGTACTGCGAGGGCGCGGCCCCGCCCCGGCGGCTGGCCGAGGTCGTGCGCAACCATCCCGAGATCACCGCGGCCATGACGGTCACCGGCGGCGCCGACGCGCTGCTGCACGTGCGGGCCCGGGACGTGGAGCACTTCGAGGAGGTGCTGGAGCGGATCCGGGTCGAGCCGTTCATCCGGAAGACGATCAGCGTGATGGTGCTGTCCCACCTGCTCCCGGAAAGCCCGGAAGCGGGCGCGACCCACGCCGCACCGGAATGAGGCGAGGCATGCGCAGGAATCATGCGCATCGACCTCGAACAACGCAGCGATGCTGCGCATCTAAGCAGCTTTCCTCGCTTGTCGGCCGTCTGCCTCCCTTTCTACCGTGGTGTGCACCCCCAAGTGACACACAGCAAAGCGGAGGAAACCCTCTGTGTCCGAAAGCCGTGTACAGCGTCCTCGGCGCTTTCTCGTCTGCGAACCCAGACACTTCGCCGTGCAGTACGCGATCAATCCCTGGATGCACCCCGACAAGCCGGTCGACGTGGACCTCGCCCGGGAACAGTGGCAGACGCTCATCCGCGCCTACCGCGCCCACGGTCACACCGTCGAGTCGGTCGAGCCCGTCCCCGGCCTGCCCGACATGGTCTTCGCCGCCAACGCGGCGTTCGTGGTCGGCGGCCGGGTCTTCGGCTCCCTGTTCCACGCGCCGGAACGACGCCCGGAGTCGCTGCACTACGACACCTGGTTCAAGGCCGCGGGCTATGACGTGTACCGCCCGGAGTCGGTGACCGAGGGCGAGGGCGACCTGGTGTGGACGGGCCGGTACGTGCTCGCCGGCACCGGGTTCCGCACCACCCGTGAGGCGCACCGGGAGGCGCAGGAGTTCCTCGGCCACCCGGTGATCGGCCTGACCCTGGTGGACCCGTACTTCTACCACCTGGACACGGCGTTGTTCGTCCTCGACGACGACAACATCTGCTACTACCCCGAGGCGTTCTCGGCGGGCAGCCGCGAGGTGCTTCGCCGGCTGTACCCGGACGCGGTGCTCGCCACCCGCGAGGACGCGATGGCGTTCGGCCTGAACTCCGTCTCCGACGGCCGGAACGTCTTCATCGCCCCCCAGGCCGAGGCGCTCGCCGCGCGCCTGGCCGACCACGGTTACGCCCCCGTCCCCGTCGACCTGTCCGAGTTCCACAAGGCCGGCGGCGGCATCAAGTGCTGCACCCAGGAGATCCGCTGATGACCGCACCCGCGCGCACGCGTACGTCCGACGACCTGATCCGAGCGGAGGAGCCGGTCCTGGCACACAACTACCACCCGCTCCCGGTCGTGGTCGCCCGCGCCGAGGGCACCTGGGTGGAGGACGTCGAGGGCAACCGCTACCTGGACATGCTCGCCGGGTACTCGGCGCTGAACTTCGGCCATCGGCACCCGGCGCTGATCGAGGCCGCGCACCGCCAGCTCGACCAGCTGACGCTGACCTCCCGCGCCTTCCACAACGACCGGCTCGCCCACTTCGCGGAGCAGCTCGCGGAGCTGACCGGCCTCGACATGGTGCTGCCGATGAACACCGGCGCCGAGGCGGTGGAGAGCGGCATCAAGGTGGCCCGCAAGTGGGCGTACGACGTGAAGGGCGTCCCCGCCGACCGGGCGACGATCGTGGTCGCGGCGGAGAACTTCCACGGCCGTACGACGACCATCGTCAGCTTCTCCACCGACGGGACGGCCCGGGCCGGCTTCGGCCCCTTCACGCCCGGTTTCAGGATCGTGCCGTACGACGACCTGGCCGCGCTGGAGGAGGCCGTCGACGAGACCACGGCGGCCGTGCTGATCGAGCCCATCCAGGGCGAGGCGGGCGTGGTCATCCCGAGCGAGGGCTATCTCGCCGGAGTGCGGGAGCTGACCCGCCGCAAGGGCTGCCTGTTCATCGCGGACGAGATCCAGTCGGGCCTCGGCCGCACCGGCCGCACCTTCGCCGTCGAGCACGAGGACGTCGTGCCGGACATGCTGCTGCTCGGCAAGGCGCTGGGCGGCGGGATCGTGCCGGTGTCGGCGGTGGTGGCCCGGCGTGAGGTGCTGGGTGTGCTGCACCCGGGCGAGCACGGCTCCACGTTCGGCGGCAACCCGCTCGCGGCGGCGGTCGGCTCGGCCGTGGTCGAGCTGCTTCGAACGGGCGAGTTCCAGCGCCGGGCCACCGAGCTGGGCGTGCTCCTGCGGGACGGGCTGACCGAACTGGCCGGCCGGGGTGTGGTCGGCTTCCGCTCGCGAGGCCTGTGGGCGGGCGTCGACATCGACCCGGCGATCGGCACCGGCCGCGAGGTCAGCGAGCGGCTGATGCGGGAGGGGATCCTGGTGAAGGACACCCACGGTTCCACGATCCGGCTGGCACCGCCGCTGACCATCACGGCGGAGGAGCTGCGGTCCGCGCTGGCGGCACTGGAGAAGGTGCTGGGTTCGTGACGTCGGTGTGGGGCGGCCGAGGCCGTCCCACACCCTTCGCTCGTCCGCCCGAAGGGTGAAGATTGAGCCAGGAGGGGGTAGACCACTCTCAGCTACAGAGAGGTCGGCCGTGAGCACTCACGAGGAGCAGGACGTTGCCGGGCGCCGGTTCGACGTGGCCGACGCAGCGCCCCTGCTGCTCGACGCGCGGGGCGTGGTGACGCACTGGACGCAGGGCGCCCAGAGCCTGCTGGAGTACACGGCCGCCGAGGTGGTGGGCACCAGGGTGACCGGCCTGCTGTCCGCCGAGGACGCCGCGCGGGTGCCCGAACTGGCCGAGCGGTGCCGCAGGGACGGCGGCTGGGCGGGACTGCTGACCGCACGGCGCAAGGACGGGCAGCCGATACGGGTGATGGTGCGGATCACCCCGGCGATGGAACCCGGCGGGGCACCGCACTGGCTGGTTCTGGTCTCCGACGTGGCGGGGGAACGTGGCTGGGACATGAGCCGTGGGGTGCTGGAGCAGATGGTGACCGACTCCGCCGTCGGGATGGCGATCGTGGACACCGATCTGCGGTGCGTGTGGTCGAACGAGGCCCTGGAGCGGTTCGGCGGCGGCTCCCCGGGCGAGCGGCTGGGCCGGCGGCTGGCGGAGATCCAGCCGGGCATCGACTCCGCCGACATCGAGACGCAGATGCGGCGTGTGCTGGAGACCGGCCTGCCGGTGGTCGGGTACGAGCATGTCGGCCATGTGCGGTCCGCGCCGCACCGGGAGACGGCGCACATGATGTCGTTCACCTGCCTCGACGACGACCGGGGACACCCGATGGGCGTGTACTACACGGTCGTCGACATCACCGACCGGCACCGGGCCCGGCAGCGGCTGGCCCTGCTGGACCGGGCCGGCGAGCAGATCGGCCGCACCCTGGACATCGTGCGGACGGCACAGGAACTGGCCGACGTGGCCGTGCAGGACTTCGCCGACTTCGTCAGCGTGGACCTGCTGGATTCCGTGCTGCGGGGTGCGGAGCCCGAGCCGCCGAGCGAGATGGACCGGGTGCCGCTGCGGCGGGCCGGGCACCAGTCGGTGAACCCCGGGGTCCCGGAGGCCGTCGTCAAGATCGGCGCGGTGGCCACCTATCTCGCCGGATCGCCCCCGATCCGCAGTCTGACCACGGGTCGGCCCTGGCACGCGGCACGGCTGGACCCGCTGGCCAAGGAATGGGCGACGGACATCCCTGGCGGCCGGATGGCGACCTTCCTGGAGCTCGGTGTGCACAGCGTGATGATCGTGCCCATCCGTGCGCGGGGCGTCACGATGGGCGTCACCACCTTCTTCCGGCGCCACCGTCAGGAGCCGTTCGACGAGGACGACCTGAGTCTCGCCGAGGACCTGGTGTCCCGGGCGGCGGTGTGCGTGGACAACGCCCGCCGCTACACCCGTGAGCGGGAAGCGGCCCTGGTCCTGCAGCGCAGTCTGCTGCCGCGCCGGCTGCCCGAGCAGGACGCGGTGGAGGTGGCCGCCTACTACCGGCCGGCCGACGAGCTGACCGGCCTGGGCGGCGACTGGTACGACATCATCCCGCTGTCCGCCGCACGCGTGGCCCTGGTCGTGGGCGAGGTGCCGGGACACGGAATCGACGCCGCGGCGGCCATGGGACGGCTGCGCACCGCCGTGCACACCCTCGCGGCGCTCGATCTGCCGCCCGAGGAGGTCCTCGCGCACCTCGACGACCTGGTGGCGCGGATGGCCCGGGAGGAGGGCGTCCGGCCCGAGGACCCGGAGGCCGCCGGTATCCAGGCAGTGGGATCGGGGTGCGTGTACGTCGTCTACGACCCGGTCAAAGGGCAGTGCACGATGGCCGCCGCGGGCCACCCCGCGCCCGCCGTGGTCCTGCCCGACGGCGCCGTCAGCTTCGTCGACCTCCCGCAGGGGCCGCCGCTCGGGGCCGGCGGGCCGCCCTTCGAGGCGGTGGAGCTGACCCTGACCGAGGGCAGCACCCTGGCCCTGCACACCGACGGCCTGCTGGTCCACGGTGACGGCGACGGGGGCGACCGGGACGACGGCGGGATCGTCGCCGCGGACCGCGACCGGCTGCGCCGCGCCCTGGAACAGCGCGCAGCCACGCTCGACATGAGCTGCCGGTCCGTGGTCGACGCGCTGGTGCCCGCCCGGCCGTACGACGACGTGGCCCTGCTGATGGCCCGCACCAGGCTGCTCGGCGCCGACCAGGTCGCCGACTGGGATCTGCCCGCCGACCCGGCCGTGGTCGCCGAGGCCCGCAAGGAGACCACCCGGCAGCTGGGCGAGTGGGGGCTGGATGAGCTGGCGTTCACCGCCGAACTGGTCGTGAGCGAGCTGGTCACCAACGCCATCCGGCACGCGGAGGGCCCCGTTCGGCTCCGGCTGATCAGAGACCGGGCCGCCCTGATCTGCGAGGTCTCCGACGGCAGCGCCACCGCGCCCCATCTGCGCCATCCGCGCACCACGGACGAGGGCGGCCGCGGACTGCTGCTGGTCTCCCAGTTCGCCGAGCGGTGGGGAACCCGCTTCGTCCCCGGCGGGAAGATCATCTGGGCCGAGCAGTCCACGACGGGCCTGCCGGACTGACCTGCGCGGACCACGCGGGCATCGCATGACGGGGGAAAACGGCGTCACTTCGGCGGATGGGCGGTAGCCATGAACGACGGGGCCACCGACTACGCGGGGGTTCCAGGCGCTGCCGGGCATGGTGGCGCTGCTGACGCCCGACCTGCTCTTCGCGGACGCCAACGAGGAGTTCCTGCGGCAGTCCGGGCGCACCCGCGAGCAGGTGGTGGGGCGCTACCTCTTCGACGTCTTCCCGGAGAACCCCAACGACCCCGGCGCCTCGGGCATGCGCAACCTGGCCGCCTCCCTGACCCGGGTCGTGGCCACCGGCGAGCGCGACGCCATGGCCCTGCAGCGGTACGACGTCGAGAACTCCGACCGGCCCGGGGAGTGGGAGGAGCGCTACTGGAGCCCGGTCAACGCGCCGGTGTTCGGTCCGGACGGCGAGGTGGTGCTGCTGGTGCACCGGGTCGAGGAGGTGACCGAGCTGATCCGGGCCCGTGGCGGCCCCAGCGGCGGCCTCGCCGACTCCTCGCCCGCCATCGCGAGGAGGACCAAGAGAGCCTCGCGGACGCCGTCCTGCCGGAACTGCTGCCTCCCGGCGGCGCCACCGACGACACGGCGCTGGTCATCGTGCGGCTGTGACCCATGGCCGGACAGGGGCGTCATGGACGGTCCGGCGCCGAGGCCGAGGCCACGAACACCGGCAGGGCCACGAAGAGGCGGTCGCGGGCGGCGCGGGTCCGTTGTTCGGCGAACCACGCCTCCGCCCGGTCCGGGGTCACCGGGCTCTCCCCCGGCGCCCCGGCGCCCGCCACCAGCCCGGCCGGCACGGTGAGGCCGAGCTCATCGGTGAAGACGGCGGTGCGGACCTCGATCGCCACGTCGGTGAACCCGGCGTCCAGCAGGAGCGAGCGGTAGCGGCGCGCGGACCGGGGCGCGGTGACCCGGTCGGCGCGGGCCTGGACGAGGGTGCGGGTCAGCGCGGGGTCGTCGGAGTCGATGACGACCGTGTCCCAGTCCTGGCCGAGGAGCACGATCCGGCCGCCCGGGGAGAGCACCCGGCGCGCCTCCCCCAACGCCCGCTCGGGCTCGGCCAGTTCATGGAACACCTTGTCCGCGCGGTATCCGCACATCGAGCCGTCCGCCAGCGGCAGCGCGTAGGCGTCCGCCTTCCGCAGATCCGCGTCGGGCCACCGTCGGCGGGCGATCGCGAGCATCGGCTCGGCCGGGTCGATCCCGACGGCCCGCGCACCGCGCGCGGTCAGTTCCGCCACGGCCCGGCCGGTGCCGCAGCCGACGTCCACGACCGGCGCGCCGGGGCGCAGGCGCAGCAGGTCGTAGGAGTGCCGGCGGAGTTGCACGGCGGCGGGGCGCTGTTCCATGGAGTCGAGTACGGCGGCGAGTTCCGCGCCGGAGCGCGGCAGTTGTTCTGTCGGCCTGGTCATGCCGGCCAGAGTGCGACTTAATGTCGGCATGAGGTCAACCGGCGGCTCACCGCCCCTGAGCATCGGCGCGCTGGCGGAGCGTTTCGCACTGGCCCCGCATGTGCTGCGGCACTGGGAGGCGATGGACCTCCTCGCGCCCGCGCGCGACCCGGCGGGACGGCGGCGGTACGGCCCCGCCGACGTCACGCGCGTCGCCGTGATCCTGCGGGCGAAGGAGGCCGGCCTGTCCCTGGACGCCATCCGCTCGCTCACCGCGACGGCGGATCCTGCTGCCAGGCGGACGCTGCTGGAGGGCGAGGCCGAGGCGCTGCGCCGGCGGATCGCGGCGGCGCAGGCCTCGCTGGACCTGATCGAGTGCGCGCTCGGCTGCGCTCACGAGGACATCACCGCCTGTCCGCACTACCGTCAGGCTGTCGGGGCCCGCGTCACCGCCGAGGGGCTCGACGAACGGCATGGGCATGGCCAGTTGCGGTTACAGATGACGACAGGCGCACGCGGCGTGGGCTGGACGAGGTAAGGGGCGAGCCGTTGTTCTACTACCTGCTCAAGTACGTGCTGCTGGGCCCCCTGCTGAGACTGGTCTTCCGGCCCCGGATCGAGGGCCTGGAGAACGTGCCGGACTCCGGTCCCGCGATCGTCGCCGGAAACCATCTGTCCTTCTCCGACCACTTCCTGATGCCGGCGATGCTGCGCCGCCGGATCACCTTCCTCGCCAAGGCGGAGTACTTCACCGGCCCGGGGCTCAAGGGCCGGCTCACCGCGTTCTTCTTCCGCAGCGCCGGGCAGATCCCGGTGGACCGCTCGGGCAAGGAGGCGGGGCAGGCGGCGATTCGCGAGGGCCTGAAGGTGCTGCGCCGAGGCGAGCTGCTGGGGATCTATCCGGAGGGCACCCGTTCGCACGACGGCAGGCTCTACAAGGGCAAGGTCGGCGTCGCGGTGATGGCGCTGAAGGCCGGCGTGCCGGTCGTACCGTGCGCGATGATCGGGACGTTCGAGGCCCAGCCGCCCGGGAAGGTCATCCCGAACGTCCGTCCGGTCACCATTCGCTTCGGCAGGCCGCTCGACTTCTCCCGCTACGCCGGCATGGAGCAGCAGAAGGCGATCCTGCGGGCCGTCACCGACGAGATCATGTACGCCATCCTGGCGCTGTCCGAGCAGGAGTACGTCGACGAGTACGCGGCCGTCGTCAAGGAACGGTCGGCCGCGGAGCAGGGCGCCAGGGAGCGCAGGTTCCCGCGGGCGCCGCTCAGCTGACAGGGGCGGCCGGAGAGCCCGGCCGCCCCTCGTCACCGTACGATCCGGATCACGGCTTGGGCGTGGCGTGCGGGCCGCAGGTCACGTCCGCGCCGTCCAGCTTGCCGTCGACCAGGTAGGCGTCGACGCGCTGGTTGATGCAGGGGTTGACCAGGCCGGTCACACCGTGGGAGCCCGCGTCCTTCTCGGTGATCAGACGCGAGCCCTGGAACCGCTTGTGCAGCTCGACGGCACCCTCGTAAGGGGTGGCCGCGTCCCGCGTGGACTGCACGATCAGCACCTGCGGCAGATCCTTGTGGGTCCGCACGTCGACCGGGGTCCGCTGCTTGACCGGCCAGGTGGCGCAGGGCAGGTTCATCCAGGCGTTGGCCCAGGTCATGAACGGGTAGCTCTTGTTGAGCTCGGTGTTGTCCCGGTCCCACCTCTGCCAGCTGGTGGGCCACTTGGCGTCGGTGCACTCGACGGCCGTGTAGACGGCGTTGCCGTTCTCGGCGGAGATGTTGCCGGCCGTGTTCGACATGTCGGGGGCGGCAGCGTCGACCAGTGCCTGGGTGTCACCGGCGACGTACTTGCTGAACACCGTGGCGACCGGCACCCACGAGGAGTCGTAGTACGGCGCGCTCTGGAAGAAGGAGATCAGCTCGGCCGGGCCGACGGCCCCGCCGATGGGGTTCTTCTTCGCGGTGGCGCGCAGTTGGAGCCACTTGGCCTGGACGGCCTCGCGGGTGGTGCCGAGGTGGAAGGCGGCGTCGTTCGCGGCGACCCAGTCCTCCCAGTCCTTCCAGCGGCCCTCGAAGGCGATGTCCTGGCCCAGGTTGGCCTGGTACCAGATGTTCTCGCGGGCGGGGTTGACCACACTGTCCACGATCATGCGGCGCAGGTGGCCCGGGAAGAGGGTGCCGTAGACGGCGCCGAGGTAGGTGCCGTAGGACACGCCGAGGTAGTTGAGCTTCTTCTCGCCCAGGGCGGCGCGGATGACGTCCAGGTCGCGGGCGGTGTTCGGCGTGGTCATCTGCTGGAGCATCGCCCGGCCGGTGCGCTCCAGGCAGCCGTCCGCGTACTCACGGGCCAGTTTGCGCTGCGCGGTCTTGTCCGCCTCGGTGTCCGGCACCGGGTCCATCTTCGGCGCCTTCACGAACTCCTGCGGGTCCTCGCAGGAGATGGGCGCGGAGTGGCCGACGCCGCGCGGGTCGAAGCCCACGAAGTCGTAGGCCTTGGCGACGTTCGCCCAGACGGGGTTCTTGGTGGTGACCCGGCGCGGGAAGCGCAGGCCGGAGCCACCGGGACCGCCCGGGTTGTAGACGAGGGCGCCCTGGCGCTCCTCCTTGGTCCCCGTGTTGCCGATGCGGTCGACGGCGAGCTTGATCTGCTTGCCGTACGGGTACGCGTAGTCGAGCGGCACGCTCACCCAGCCGCACTGGATGGGCTTCTCCAGCCCCCATCCCGCGGGGCAGTCCTGCCAGTCGATGCCGGCCTTGGCGGCGCGGGCGGCGGCAATCTCGGCGCCCTTGGCCTCCCGGTCCTGGCCGGGCCGGCCGGCGGCGCTGGCCGCGGGCGCCGAGACGGCACCGGCGATCAGGGTGGCGGTGACGAGCGCTCCCGCCGAACCGAGTGCCAGCAGGCGGCTCTTCGGTCTGTTGTCCCTCAAGTGGGCCCCTCCCCCTACATCAGGATCGCTGCGAGTGGTCAGTTCGGGGGATCCTCTCGGCTGTGAGCCGCCTGAGAACAGGGGGCGCCTGCCATCTTTACCAATCCGATAAACGGATGGTCATGTTCGGTTGGGTGCCGCGTACTTCAGCCGAGGTAGGTCAGCGCCTCGTCCAGGACCTGCCGCAGGCGCAGTGCGTCCGGTGCCAGGGCACTGACCAGTGCCGCCGGACCGGCCAGCGGTATCAGGGCCGCGCACTCGTCCAGCATCCGCGGCTCGGCAGGCCGCCGGGCGAACTCCGGTCGCACGACGACAAGTTGGCCCACCGCGCGATGCCCCGCCAGCACCGCCGGTCCGTCCCAGCCGCCGGGCGCGCCGGGCCCGCAGGACAGCTCCTGGTCCAGCACGGCGCGGCCCGCGATCCGTACGGTGAGCCTGCTGGTGAGCCGCCCGGGTTCCTCTCCCGTCCGCCCGAGCACCTGCTCCTCGCGCAGCACGAGCCGGGCACCGGCGGCGAGTTCGGCGCGGGTGGTGATGCGCAGGTCGCTGCCGCGGGCCGAGATCAACTGTTCGGGGAGCCAGTGCAGTTCGGCGTCGTCGGCCACGTCGAGCCGTACGTCGTAGCGGGCCTCGCCCTTGGCCTGGCCGGGGAGGGCGAGGGTGGCGGCGGCCGAGCCGACGTGCAGCCGGGCGCCCTCCGCCACGCTCGCCGTGAGCGAGAAGCGGTCGCCGCCGAGCGGTCCGCTCATCGCGCCGACGACCATGACCCTCGCCTCGCGGCCGCTGGACCGGGTGCGGCGCAGGGCCAGCGGGCCGTCGCTGTCCAGTACGGGCAGCGCGGTGCCGCCGCGGCCGTCGGCGCGGGCCACGATCCGCGCGTCCGCCCGGACCCCGGTGGCCGTCACGCCGTCCACGCGGCGAGCCGCTCGCGCACCCAGGCGGCCACCTCGGAGACGCCTCGATCGCCGCGCAACGACTGGAACACGACGGGGAGTTCGGCCCGCTGGACCTTGGCGTCGGCGGCCATCCGGGCGAGGTCGGAGCCGACGTGCGGGGCGAGGTCGGTCTTGTTGACGACGAGCAGGTCCGCGGTGGTGACACCGGGGCCGCCCTTGCGCGGGATGTCGTCGCCGCCGGCCACGTCGATCACGAAGATCTGCGCGTCCACGAGCCCCTTAGAGAAGGTCGCGGTGAGGTTGTCGCCGCCGGACTCGACGAGGATCAGGTCCAGCGGGCCGACCGCGTCCTCCAGGTCCTCCACCGCTTCGAGGTTGGCGGAGATGTCGTCGCGGATCGCGGTGTGCGGGCAGGCGCCCGTCTCCACGGCCGTGATCCGCTCGGGCGGCAGCACGGCCTCCCGGAGCAGGAACTCGGCGTCCTCACGGGTGTAGATGTCGTTGGTGACGACGGCCAGCGACAGCTCGTCGCGCAGGGCCCGGCAGAGCGCGGCGACGGTCGCGGTCTTCCCGGACCCGACGGGCCCGCCGAGGCCGATGCGCAGGGCACGGCGCGAACCGTCGGGACGGCGCGCGTCCGCACCGAGGGCGGCGGGGCCGGAGTGGGTGTGGTCGAGGTGCATGTACGGCTCCAATGTCTGACACGTTGTGTGGGGTCCGGCGCCGGGCTCAGGAGGCGAACAGCCGAACCGGCCAGGCCGCGTGCCATTCCGCACCGACCTCCAGCAAGGGCCCCGACGCGGCCGGCAGCGCGTCGGCGCCCTCGTCGAGCACCTTGCGCGCCGCCTCCACCGCCGCGTCCGCGACGCGGTCCAGCTCCGGCGCGAGCCGGGCCAGCACACCGGTCGCATCGAACGGGTCGAGGCTCAAGAGCCGTACCGTGGCCGTCGCCGGCCCGCTCACGCTCTCGTACACCGCGCAGTACGCCGCGTCGGCAGGTCCCAGCCCGGCCGACCGCGCGGCAACGCCGAGGACCACCGGCTGGTGCGCGCCCTTCGGGAACTGCCCTGCCAGCGCGTCGAGTTCGGCCGACGGCCAGCCGGCCCGTGCCGCCCGCATCAATTGCCGCCCGAGCCTTCGCGCGGCGGTCCGCAGGGCGGGCGACGGTGTCCGGGCGTCCGCCGCCGCGTCCAGCTCCCCGGGATCCGCGCCGAGTACGGCGGCGGCCGCAAGCGCACCGGCGACCAGCCCTGCGGTGTGCAGCCGGCCCCGGCAGAAGTCCTCCAGGCCCGCGGCGGAGGTGATCCGGCCCGCCTTGACGGCGGCCTCCGCCCCGCCGGAGTGCGCGTGCCCTCCGGCGGGGAAACGGCCGTCAGCCAGGACGAGAAGTGCTGCCCGTGACATCACGACACCATCAGAAGAGGAAGTAGCGCTGGGCCATGGGCAGTTCGGCCGCCGGGGTGGCCTCCACCAGTTCGCCGTCGATGTGCACGGCGAAGCTGTCGGGGTCGATCCGGACATCGGGCCGGGCGTCGTTCTCGCGCATGTCGGCCTTGGTCACCGCGCGCGTGGACGCGATCGCCACGAACCGCTTGCCGAGCCCGAGCCGCTCCGGCAGCCCGTCCTCGATCGCCAACGGGGCCACGAAGTTCACCGAGTTGGCGGCCGGAGCCCGGCCGATCGCGCCGTACATCGGGCGGGGCAGGATCGGCTGCGGGGTGGGGATGGACGCGTTGGCGTCACCCATCTGCGCGTAGGCGATCTGCCCGCCCTTGAGCACGAGCTGCGGCTTGACCCCGAAGAACGCCGGCTCCCACAGCACGAGGTCGGCGAGCTTGCCGGTCTCCACGGAACCGATCTCGGTGGCGAGGCCCTGGGCGAGGGCCGGGTTGATCGTGTACTTGGCGACATATCGACGCACGCGGTGGTTGTCCGCGCGGCCGTCACCGGGCAGTGCCCCGCGCCTGCGCTTCATCACATGGGCGGTCTGCCAGGTACGCAGGACGACCTCGCCGACCCGGCCCATGGCCTGGGAGTCGGAGGAGATGATGGAGATCGCGCCGAGGTCGTGCAGGACGTCCTCCGCGCCGATGGTGGACGGCCGGATCCGGGACTCGGCGAACGCCAGGTCCTCGGGGACGGTGGGGTTGAGGTGGTGGCACACCATCAGCATGTCGAGGTGTTCCTCGGCGGTGTTGACGGTGTAGGGGCGGGTCGGGTTGGTGGAGCTGGGCAGCACGTTGGGCTGTGAGACCACGGTCATGATGTCGGGCGCGTGCCCGCCGCCGGCGCCCTCGGTGTGGTACGAGTGGATGCCCCGGCCCGCGATCGCGGCCAGGGTGTCGCCCACGAAACCGGCCTCGTTCAGGGTGTCCGTGTGGATGGCGACCTGAATGCCGGTCCGGTCCGCCACGGTCAGCGCGGCGTCGATGACGGCCGGGGTGGAGCCCCAGTCCTCGTGCAGCTTCAGGCCGGCCGCGCCGCCCCGGATCTGGGAGAGCATCGCCTCGTGCGAGACGGTATTGCCCTTGCCGAGGAAGCCGATGTTGACCGGGTAGGCCTCCATCGCCTCGAACATCCGGGCGAGGTGCCAGGGTCCGGGCGTGACGGTGGTGGCCTTGGAGCCCTCGGCGGGGCCGGTGCCGCCGCCCACCAGGGTGGTGATGCCGGAGGCCAGCGCCTCGTCGGCGATCTGGGGGCAGATGAAGTGGACGTGCGCGTCGATGGCACCGGCGGTGAGGATCCGCCCGTTGCCCGCGATGATCTCCGTCTCGGGACCGACGACCAGGTCGGGGTGGACGCCGTCCATGGTGTCCGGGTTGCCCGCCTTGCCGATCGCGGCGATCCGGCCGTCGCGGATGCCGACGTCCGCCTTGACGATGCCCCAGTGGTCGACGATGACGGCGCCGGTGATCACGGTGTCGGGGGTGCCGTCGGCCCGGGTGGCGCGGGACTGGCCCATGGACTCGCGGATGACCTTGCCGCCGCCGAACACCGCCTCGTCGCCGGAGCCGCCGGGTCCGCCGCAGCGGTCCTCCTCGATCTCGATCAGCAGGTCGGTGTCGGCGAGCCGGATACGGTCACCGGCGGTGGGGCCGAACAGGTCGGCGTAGGCGCCGCGCGAGATCTCAGGCATCGAGGGCACCTCCGGTCTCCCCGCGCAGCCCCGGCACGATCCGGGCGCCGGCGAGGGGGACGAGCTCGACGTCGACGGGGATGCCCGGCTCGAAGCGCACGGCGGTGCCGGCGGAGACGTTCAGGCGTTTGCCGCGGGCCGCGGCACGGTCGAACTCCAGGCCGGGGTTGGCCTCGGCGAAGTGGTAGTGGGAGCCGACCTGGACCGGCCGGTCGGCGGCGTTGAGGACGGTGAGCCGGGTGACCTCACGGCCCTCGTTGAAGACGACCGGGTCGTCCGCGAACAGGATCTCTCCGGGAATCATCGTGGGCCCCTTCAGATGATCGGGTCGTGGACGGTGACGAGCTTGGTGCCGTCCGGGAAGGTGGCCTCGACCTGGACGTCATGGATCATCTCGGGGACCCCCTCCATGACGTCGTCCCTGGTGAGGAGCTTGCGACCGGAGGACATGAGTTCGGCGACCGTACGGCCGTCACGCGCGCCTTCGAGGATGTGCGACGTGATGAGGGCGACCGCTTCCGGGTGGTTGAGCTTGAGCCCGCGGGCCCTGCGCTTCTCGGCCACATCGGCTGCCACATGGATCAGCAGCCTCTCTTGCTCGTGCGGGGTCAGTTGCACGTCCCACCTCACAGTCCTTGCTCCGGACCGTGCGGGGTCCGGTTTCCGCAGCCATCGCGACGGGGATAGGTGTAACACGCAGACAAATCCCCGGATCGTCCTCAATCCGGGCAGAAAAACCCCTGATGGCGTGGATCGGCAGGCTAGAACGCCGGAGTTTCAGCGACGTTAACCAGACCTTGATCCACAGCTGACCGTGCGATGGGGTCCCCGATACCCGCCCGGGTCAGGACCCGCCCGGGCCGCGGTGCTCGGCGGCCGTGCCGGGACCACGATGTTCGGCGGCGATCCCGAACCGCTGCTGTTCGCGCGCGGCGGAACCGACCTCACGGACGCCCGAGACCGAGCTGACGACCTGCTCCCCGGCCGGCTCCGCCAGGGCGTCCAGCCGCTCCAGATCGGCGGCCGACACCAGCGCGACCAGCGGCTTGCCGTGCCGCGTCACGACGACGCGCTCACCGCCGTACACCACGCGGTTGATCAGGTCGGCGAGCTCAGCCCTGGCTTGTGTCACCGGAATCTCGTACGCCATACCCCAACCTTACGTCACGTACGTCCTGTACATTTTTTACAGAAGCCGAGCCCGTCGGAGGCCCGTGCGATGAGAAGGGGTGTCCCATGTCCCGAGCGTTCGCCCGTCATGTCCTGCCCGAGTTCACCGAGCGCACCAGCAGCGGCGCCCGCACGCTCGATCCCTACGGCAAGCTGTTCGAGGACCGGATCGTCTTCCTCGGGACCGCGCTGGACGACGTGGCCGCGAACGACGTGATGGCGCAGTTCATGTACCTCGAACACGCGGCCCCGGACCGCGACATCACGCTGTACGTCAACTCGCCCGGCGGTTCGTCCAGTGCGCTGACGGCGGTCTACGACACGATGCGCTATGTCAGTTGCGACGTGGCCACGTACTGCCTGGGCCAGGCCGCCTCCCACGCCGCCCTGCTGCTCGCGGCCGGCACGCCGGGCAAGCGGTTCACCCTGCCCGGCGCCCGCATGGTCCTCTCCCAGCCCCAGCTCGCCGAACCGGTGCAGGGCCAGCCCAGCGACCTGCTCATCCAGGCCGAGGAGTTGGCCCGGGTCCGCGCGCTCACGGAGGAGATCCTGGTACGGCACACCGGGCGCACGGCCGAAGAGGTGCGCCGCGACCTGGAGCGGGACCTGGTCCTGGACGCCCTCGCGGCGGTGGCTTACGGGCTGGTGGACGCCGTCGTGCCCAGTCGGCGGCGCACACCCGGCGCACCGGACGCGAGGTGAGCCGCCGATGCTGCCGGACCTGCCGCCGCTGCCCGCACTGACGCGAGCCGAGGGAGAGCTGATCGACCGCTACCTGGAAGCCGCCGACCTGCTGGGCCGCGTCAACCCGGCGCACGGCGGGGACACCTATCGCGGGCTGCGCGCCGCTCAGGCCCTGGTACGCAAGGCCGCAGAGCTGCGTGACGCCCTCGCGTCGATGCACCGGCGGGGCGAGGCGGAGCTGCACGGGGACACGCTGGCACGGGCTTTGCGGGTGCTGGACGGTGAACGCCGTACCGCGCGCGTCGCGCTCCCGCCCGACGGCGTCGGCTGATCCGGACGCCGGACCAGCCGGACGGGATCCGGTCGTCGACCGGCGCCGCGCGGGCGGGACTTGAAACGGGCCGAATGACGGACCGCCGACCGGTGTATATCCGGATCGTTCCCCGGGCCTCCCGACTTGCGTTCCACGCCGGTTCGTGGTTCGCGGAAAAGCGCATAGCCCCAGGTCGGGTGCTACGCACGGGATCTGACGATGTCTCGAACATCCCACGCTCCACCCGAACGGGTGAGTGGTGAGTAACGCCACAAATCCACGGATGCATTGGGATTTTCGGACCGGTGTGAGCGAAGATCCCGTCCGACGACAAGCCCCCGCCACCGCGGCGGGGCGGTCCGGGCGGACGCCGAGTCCTGCCGCCGCCCGGACGACCGGTCGACAGGAGTGGATCGGCAGGAGTGGAGGACCCAAGCAAGACGGGTCGCCGGTACGGATGTTCGTCTGCTCGTCGCAGACGGTCTGAGGTTCCGGGCAGCCCTTGGGGTGAAGCCGCGGCAACGCGGCCGGGCAACTTCGCCAGCCCGAATCCGACAGGTCATCCTTCACAGGCGGCTGACGAAGGGTTGCGCATGACTGCGCTCAATCGTGTCCCGTCGCTCATGGCCCGGGCCGGTACGGCCTCGGCCCTCACCCTCGCCGCCGTCGGCGGCTCGATCGCGGTCCCCGGCCTCGCCCCCGATGCCTCGGCCGCGACTCTCGCGGCGAAAGCACTGCAGGTCGCGGCCGCCAAGGAGGGGGCCCCGTACCAGTACGGGGCCACCGGGCCGCGCAGGTTCGACTGCTCGGGGCTGACGCTCTATGCGTTCAAGAAGGCGGGCAAGACCCTGCCGCGTACCGCCGCCCAGCAGTACAACAAGACGCACCACATCTCCGCCGGCCGTCGCCAGGCCGGTGACCTGGTGTTCTTCCACTATGGTTCCTACGTCTACCACGTCGGCATCTACGCCGGGCACGGCAAGATCTGGCACGCACCGAGGACCGGGGACGTGGTACGGCTCCAGAAGCTCTGGACCAAGAGCGTCTGGTACGGCCGGGTCAGCTGACCCGCCGTCAGGGCGGGAGCGGCTCCAGCAGCAGGGCCGCTCCCAGCTCCGTCAACGCCACCCCGGTGCCGCCTGGAGCCCACGGGCGTGCCCGGGGCCGGCGCGGTGATGTACCCAGGCGGTCCGCCTCGAGGCCCTGCACCCGTCGCAGCCCCCGCGCCCCCTCGCCCCCGCCCCCTCGTCACCCCATGTTCCCCCTCACGGCACCCCCGCCCGGAGGGCTACGGCTCCTGTGGGCCCGCCGGGACCGGCTCGGCCGGGATGATCCAGGGGAGTTCGATGGAGACCGTCTTGCCGCCCTCTCGGGTGGGGCGGACGCGGAGTTTGCCGCCGCACTCCGCGGTGAGCCAGCGGATGATGACCATGCCGCGGCCGTTGTCCTGCTGGACGGCGGCGGGCAGTCTCTTCGGAAAGCGCGGATGACTGTCGGTGACACCGATGCGAAGGTGTTCGTCGCGGTCCAGGGCGATGTCAACCGTGAAGGTGGGTGATTGACCGAAGGTGTGCTGTACGGCATTTGTGGCGAGTTCGGAGACGATGAGCCGCACGGTGTCAGCCACGTCGGTGTCCGACGGCAGGCCCCACTCCGCGAGCGTGCCCACGACATACGTGCGGGCGGCGGAGACCGAAGCGGGATCGCTCGGCAGAGTGACGGATGCTTCCAGATGGTCTGCCATGGCGACGTCGTCCCTTTCCCACGGGACCGCGGTCCGACACGGAGCCGGATGGTTCGAGTACGGTCCCGGACTGGTGCTTGCTCGTCAGCCTGCCACCACGGGGCCGGTCACGGGGAGCCATCCACCAAGAAGTGCATATATCTGTCGCTCGAAGCGGTGAACTCTACGACGCGAAACCGTATTTGGGCGGCCCGGAAGGAGTAAGGAGGAGCCCATGCAGAACGGGCCGGCAGTGCGCCGCCGCAAACTGGGCGCCGAACTGCGCACGCTGCGCGCCGGTGCTGGGCTCACGAGCGGTGAGGCGGCCCGGCTGGTCGGCTGGCACCAGTCGAAGGTCAGCCGTATCGAGACCGGTGCCAGTGGTGTGAAACCAGCCGATGTGCGCTTACTGCTCGACGCCTACGAGGTGCGGGACGGGCAACTGCGCGAGCTGCTGCTGATACTGGCGGACTCCGAGGACACGGGAGACCGGCACCGCTGGTGGCACGCCTACCGCGGGGTGCTCCCGCCCGCGTACCGGGACTTCATCAGCCTGGAGTCGCAGGCGAGCACGATGCGCACCCTGGAGACCACGGTCGTACCCGGCCTGCTGCAGACGCCCGAGTACGCCCGCGCGGTGACCCGGGCGGCCGTCGCGGACCTGGACGAGGAAGGCCTGGACGCGCTGGTGGAGGTGCGGCTGGCCAGGCAGGACGTGCTCCGCGCCGACCCGCCGCTGGAGCTGAGCGCGGTGCTGGACGAATCGGTACTACGGCGCGAGGTCGGCGGCCCCGAGGTGATGGCCCGGCAGCTTCGGCGGCTGATGCAGGCGGCCCGCTTGCCCCAAGTCCGGCTCCAGGTACTGCCGTTCGGCGCCGGAGCGCATGTCGGCGTCAACGGAGCTTTCGTTATTTTCTCATTTCCGAGCACTTCTGATCTGGACGTGGTTGTTCTCGACCAGTTGACGAGTAGCCTCTACCTGGAGCGGAAAGAAGACCTCATGGCCTATGCGGAGGCCTTCGACACCCTTCGGATGCACGCCCTTTCCCCTGAGGACACGTTGGATTACATCGCCGGGATAGGTGACGGCGCGTAAGGAGGCACCATGTCAGCCATGCCTCGGAACGTCCCTGCCAGTACCGACCTGCACGACGTGCGCTGGCTGCGCAGCAGCTACAGCACGGGAGCCAACAACTGCGTGGAGACGGCCCGGCCGCGCTCCGGCCCCGGTGCCGGACTGCTCGCCGTGCGCGACTCCAAGAACCCGGCCGGACCCGCGCTGCTCTTCTCCGCCGAGAGCTGGGCCGGTTTCCTCACCGCCCTCTGACCCGAAGACGACCCCGGTCCGAAGACGATCCCGACCCGTAGACGACCCCCACCCGTAGACGACCCCCACCCGTAGACGACCCCGACGCGAGGACGACTCGCGCGAAGCACGGCCGTGTCACGCCGACTCATGGTCGCGTTTCGCCGATCACCCGTACAGCGCGTTCGATCTCGGCCCCGGACAGGTCCGCGCGGGCGGTCAGCCGCAGCCGCGAGATGCCGTCGGGCACGGAAGGAGGACGGAAGCAGCCCACGGCCAGCCCCGCGGTACGGCAGTCGGCCGCCCAGCGCACCGCCTGCTCCGGGGACGGAGCCCGCACGGAGACCACCGCGGCGTCCGGACGCACCGCTTCCAGACCCGCGGCCGTCAGCCGTGCGTGCAGTTCCGCGGCCACCGCACGGGCGCGCGCCGCGCGCTCCGGTTCGCGGACGAGCAGCCGCAGTGCGGCGAGCGCCGCGCCGGCCGCCGCCGGGGCCAGGCCCGTGTCGAAGATGAAGGTCCGGGCGGCGTTGACCAGATGGTCGATCACTCGCGCCGGGCCGAGCACCACTCCGCCCTGGCTGCCCAGCGACTTGGACAGGGTGGCCGTGACCACCACGTCCGCGGCGCCCGCGAGACCGGCCGCGTACGGCGCGCCCCGGCCGCCGTCGCCCAGCACCCCGAGCCCGTGCGCGTCGTCCACGACCAGTCCCGCGCCGTGCTCCCGGCACGCCTGCGCCAGCTCGGCCAGCGGCGCCCGGTCGCCGTCCACCGAGAACACGGTGTCGGACACGACGATCGCCGGCCCCTGATGAGTGGCCAGCGCCTTGCGCACCGCCTCGGGGTCGGCGTGTCCGACGACCTGCCGCTCGCCCCGGGCGAGCCGGCAGCCGTCGATGAGGGAGGCGTGGTTGCCGGCGTCGGAGACGATCAGCGAGCCGTGCGGCCCGAGCGCGGTGACCGCGGCCAGGTTGGCGGCGTACCCGGAGGAGAATACGAGCGCCGCCTCGAAACCGCAGAATTCGGCCAGCTCGCGCTCCAGCTCGGTGTGCAGCTCGGTGGTGCCGGTGACGAGCCGGGAGCCGGTGGACCCGCCGCCCCAGGTCCGGGCCGCCCGGGCGGCCCCTTCGGTGACCTCGGGGTGGTGTGCGAGGCCGAGGTAGTCATTGCTCGCCAGGTCCAGCAGGGGCGAGTCGGCGGGGCGCGGACGCAGGGTGCGGACGAGTCCGGCGCGGCGGCGCGCCTCGGCCTGCTCGTCGATCCAGCCGAACGCCATGGGTCCTCCGGGGCTTTTGTAGGTAGCGGACAGACCCTAGCGGCACGAGCAGCCGCCCAGGGTGTGGCAATACCCACACGGTGAACCGTCTCCGTTGTGCAAACTCTCCTTGGCCCCAGGCGGTCCCGTAGGACAGGATCAGGCCTCATGGACCTGCTGAACACGCTGGTGGACAAGGGGCTTCGGCGCGAGCTGCCGACCCGCGAGGAAGCGCTCGCCGTTCTGGCCACCTCCGACGACGACGTACTCGATGTGGTGGCCGCGGCCGGAAAGGTGCGCCGGCACTGGTTCGGGCGACGGGTGAAACTCAACTATCTGGTGAACCTCAAGTCGGGCCTGTGTCCGGAGGACTGCTCCTACTGCTCCCAGCGGCTCGGCTCCAAGGCCGACATCCTGAAGTACACCTGGCTCAAGCCCGACGAGGCCTCCCAGGCGGCCGCCGCGGGCCTCGCGGGAGGCGCCAAGCGGGTCTGTCTGGTGGCCAGCGGGCGCGGCCCGACGGACCGTGATGTGGACCGGGTCTCGGAGACCATCCGGACCATCAAGGAGCAGAACGAGCACGTCGAGGTGTGCGCCTGCCTCGGTCTGCTCTCCGACGGACAGGCCGAGCGGCTGCGCGAGGCGGGCGCGGACGCCTACAACCACAATCTCAACACGTCCGAGGGGACCTACGCGGACATCACGACCACGCACACGTACGCCGACCGGGTGGACACGGTGCAGAAGGCGCACGCGGCCGGTCTGTCCGCCTGCTCCGGTCTGATCGCGGGCATGGGCGAGAGCGACGAGGACCTGGTCGACGTGGTCTTCTCGCTGCGCGAACTGGATCCGGACTCGGTGCCGGTGAACTTCCTCATCCCGTTCGAGGGCACCCCGCTGGCCAAGGAGTGGAACCTCACCCCGCAGCGCTGTCTGCGGATCCTCGCGATGGTCCGGTTCGTCTGCCCGGACGTGGAGGTCCGGATCGCGGGCGGCCGCGAGGTCCATCTGCGCTCGATGCAGCCGCTCGCGCTGCACCTGGCCAACTCCATCTTCCTCGGCGACTACCTGACCAGCGAGGGCCAGGCCGGCAAGGCCGACCTGGAGATGATCGCGGACGCCGGGTTCGAGGTGGAGGGCGCCGGCGAGGTGACACTGCCCGAGCACCGGGTCGAGGCCGGGTCCGGCTGCGGTTCGGTGTGCGGCTCGCACGAGGGCTGCGGCTCGCACGAGGGCTGCGGCTCGCACGAGGGCTGCGGCTCGCACGAGGGCGGCGACGCGTGCGGTACGGCGGCCGCGCCGACCGCACAGGAGGCGCGCACCGATCTCGTCGCCGTGCGCCGCCGGGGCGCCGGAACGGACCTCGCGCCCAATGCCTGATCTGCCCGACCTGACCGGCCTGACCGACCTGACCGACCTGACCGTGCCCGAGCTGCTGGAGCTGGACCGACGGCATGTGTGGCATCCGTACGGTCCGATGCCCGGCCGTGTCGAACCGCTCGTCGTGGAGTCGGCGAGCGGGGTCCGGCTGCGGCCGGCCGACGGCTCGGGCGAGTTGGTGGACGGCATGTCGTCGTGGTGGTCGGCGATCCACGGCTACAACCACCCGGTCCTCAACGAGGCGGCGCACGACCAGCTCGGCCGGATGAGCCATGTGATGTTCGGCGGGCTGACGCACGAGCCGGCGGTACGGCTGGCGAAGCACCTTGTCGACATGTCACCTGATGGCCTGGAACACGTCTTCCTTGCCGACTCCGGCTCGGTGTCGGTCGAGGTCGCGGTGAAGATGTGCCTGCAGTACTGGCGCTCGCTCGGCCGGCCCGGCAAGCAGCGGCTGCTGACCTGGCGGGGCGGCTACCACGGCGACACCTGGAACCCGATGTCGGTGTGCGACCCGGAGGGCGGGATGCACGCGCTCTGGTCGGGTGTGCTGCCGCGCCAGATCTTCGCGGACGCACCGCCGGCGGAGTACGAGGAGTCGTACGCAGTCCATCTGCGCGAACTGATCGCCCGGCACGCGGACGAGCTGGCCGCGGTGATCGTGGAGCCGGTCGTGCAGGGCGCGGGCGGCATGCGCTTCCACTCTCCCGCCTATCTGCGGGTGCTGCGCGAGGCGTGCGACGCACACGACGTCCTGCTGGTGTTCGACGAGATCGCCACCGGCTTCGGCCGTACCGGCGCGCTGTTCGCGGCGGAGCACGCGGGCGTCGCCCCGGATGTCATGTGCGTGGGCAAGGCGCTGACCGGCGGCTATCTGACGCTGGCGGCCACGCTGTGCACCCCGCGGATCGCCGACGGCATCTCGCGGGGCGAGGTGCCCGTGCTGGCGCACGGCCCGACGTTCATGGGCAACCCGCTGGCCGCGGCCGTGGCCTGCGCCTCCATCGAACTGCTCCTGGCACAGGACTGGCGGGCGGAGGTCAAACGGATCGAGGCGGGCCTGTGGGAAGGCCTCACGCCCGCTCGTGAGCTGCCGGGCGTCCGCGATGTCCGCGTCCTCGGGGCGATCGGCGTCGTCCAGCTCGACCACGAGGTGGACATGGCCGCGGCGACCGCGGCCGCCGTCCGGGAGGGTGTCTGGCTGCGCCCCTTCCGCGACCTGATCTACACGATGCCGCCGTACATCACCTCGAACGAGGACGTGGCGAGGATCGCGCGCGCGGTGTGCGCCGCGGCGCGGGAGGGATGACATGCCGGTACTGGTGATCACGGGCACGGGCACAGAGGTCGGCAAGACCGTCACCACCGCCGCCGTCGCCGCCACGGCGCTCGCGGCCGGGCGCTCGGTGGCCGTGCTGAAGGCCGCGCAGACGGGCGTACGGCCGGACGAGCGCGGGGACGCCGATGAGGTCGCACGGCTGGCGGGCCCGGTCACGACCGCCGAACTGGCCCGCTACCCCGAGCCGTTGGCGCCGGGCACGGCGGCCCGACGGGCGGGCATGGCTCCCGTCAGCCCGCGCGAGGTGGCCGACCGGGCGGCCAAGCTGGCCACCGAGCACGATCTGGTGCTGGTCGAGGGGGCGGGCGGACTGCTCGTCCGCTTCGACGCGGCCGGCGGCACCCTGGCGGACGCGGCCGGGTTGCTCGGCGCACCGGTGCTGGTGGTCGCGCACGCGGGTCTGGGCACCCTCAACACCACCGAGCTGACGGCGCTCGAACTACGGCGCCGGGACCTGGAGTTGGCCGGCGTGGTGATCGGCAGCTGGCCCGACTCCCCCGACCTCGCGTCCCGCTGCAACGTGGCCGACCTCCCGGAGGTCGCGGAAGCCCCCCTCCTCGGCGCAATCCCCTCCGGAGCGGGCGCCCTGCCACCGGCCGACTTCCGCAAGACGGCACCGACGTGGCTGGCACCCCGCCTGGACGGGACCTGGGACAGGGAGGCGTTCCAGGTCCGGGAGGCACCGCAGCCGGGGTGATGTCCGGGGGTGGACCCGGGGCTGGGAGGCACCGCAGCCGGACTCATCAACGGGGGTGATCCCGGGTCCATCAAGCGCCACAGCCGGGCTCATCTACGCGGGTGGGCCCGGGTAGCGCTGAGGCCGGGCTGACGTACACGGATGGGCCCGGGCCCGGGAAGCGCCGCTGCCGGACTCATCAACGGGGGTGGGCCCGGGTGGCACCGCGACCGGACTGACGTACACGGATGGGCCCGGGCCCGGGAAACGCCGCAGCCGGACTCATCAACGCAGGTGAACCCGGGTAGCACCGCGGCTGGACTGACGTACACGGATGGGCCCGGGCCCGGGAAACGCCGCAGCCGGGCTGACGTTCAGGGGTGGGACCGGGTGCGGAAAGCGCCGCAGCCGGGCTGGGCGAGGGAGGGGCAGGGGCGGAACCCTGGCGGAGTTCGGGGCGGAGCCCCGTGGTGTGGGCTGTCGCCGAGGGTGCGGCAGGCGTCGTACGGGGGAAGCTCCTCCTAGGTCGTCCAGTTCCGGGAGGTCGCCATGCGGCTGCTGTCCTCCGGCTCCGACACCCTGACGCGGAGTCCCGTCCACCATCCCCTGTTCGCCCGTTACTACGCCCGCTTCAGCGTGAGCGCCGAGACCCGGCTGGGCATGGCCGGGATACGGGAGCGGCTGCTCGCCGGGCTGTCCGGGCGGGTGATCGAGATCGGCGCGGGCAATGGACTGAACTTCGCGCACTACCCCAGTACCGTCGCCGAGGTCGTCGCGATCGAACCGGAGCCGCTGCTCAGGCAGTTGGCACTGGAATCGGCCCTGCGTGCCGAGATTCCGGTCGACGTGGTGCCGGGCGCGGCGGAGGCGCTGCCGGTCAAGAGCGAAGCCTTCGACGCGGCCGTGCTGTCGCTGGTCCTGTGCAGCGTGCGGGACGTGCCACGGGCGCTGAGCGAGGTACGGCGCGTGCTCAAGCCGGGCGGCCAGGTCCGGTTCTTCGAGCACGGCCAGGGCGGCGGCCGGGTGATGCGACTGAGCCAGCGCACGCTGGACCGGACCCTGTGGCCGGCGCTGACCGGCGGCTGCCATCTGTCCCGGCGGCCGGTGGCCGCGCTGCGCGAGGCCGGGTTCACGCTCGGCCCGCAGCGTCGGGTGATGATGCCGGAGAAGGGTCCGGCACTGCCGTCGTCGTACTGCGCGCTCGGCGTCGCCTGGCGGCCGGACGAGCCCGATACGCGCTGACCGGCCTCACAGGCTCCAGCCGCGCAGCTCGCGCGCGATGTCGTCGACGCCGGCCGCGCCCTCCTTCACCAGCCGGGCGAGGTCCCGCACCTGCTCGGCCGTGGTGACCACCTTCACCCCGCTGGCGACCAGGTACGCGTAGGCGACCGCCGAGGCGAACAGCGCGTTGGAGCGTTCCAGCGCCGGCACGTGGATCAGCAGCTGGAGCAGGGAGGCGGCACGGGCGTGCGGGTCGTCGTAGACGGGTACGCCGAATATGTCGGCGCGGTGCCGCGCGACAGCGGCGATGAGCGCGCCCCAGTCGGTGACCTGCGGGTCCCCGGGGGTGCGCTGTTCGGCGAGCATGAGCAGCCAGGCGAGGTCGATGCTGAGCTCGTTCAAGGGATCAGCGGCCGTCCCCGACGCCGGTGCCGCGGGTCTCGGTGAACTCCTCCGCGAACACGGACTCGTACTGCTTCATGAAGTCGGCGGCGGCCTCGACGAACGTACGGCCGGCCTCCCCGGTGTCCTGTCTGACCAGCTCTTCGATGTAGCGGTTGACGCTGATACCGCGGGCCAGGGCGCGTTCGCGGGCCGCGCGGGCGGTGCCCTCGTCCACGCGCACGTTCAGCTGGGTCTTCGCCATGCTTCGACGCTAGCGCCGGGATGCTAGCAAAGCAAGGGCGTGCGGAACCGGTGCGCCGGGTCGGCTTGTCGCCTACGCTCGCCCGGGACGGGCGGTTCAGGCGACCGGGAGGCGGTCTTGTCCACACCCACACCTGCTGCGCAGTACGCGCCGGACGGCGCCGTCGCGGCCCGCGCCCGCGGGCTGACCAAGGCCTACGGCTCCGGCGAGACGGCCGTCATCGCCCTGGACTCGGTGGACGTGGACATCGCGCGCGGCCGTTTCACCGCCGTGATGGGGCCCTCGGGGTCCGGGAAGTCCACGCTGATGCACTGTCTGGCGGGGCTCGACACGGTGTCGGCGGGTCAGGTGTGGCTCGGCGGCACCGAGATCACCGGGCTGCGGGACCGGGAGCTGACCCAGCTCAGGCGGGACCGGATCGGGTTCATGTTCCAGTCGTTCAACCTCATTCCGACGCTGACCGCCGCCGAGAACATCACCCTGCCCATGGACATCGCGGGCCGGAGGCCCGACCCGCGGTGGCTGGACCAGGTCATCGACACACTCGGGCTGCGCGACCGCCTCACGCACCGGCCCGCCCAGCTCTCCGGCGGTCAGCAGCAACGCGTCGCGTGTGCGCGGGCGCTGGCCTCCCGGCCGGAGCTGATCTTCGCCGACGAGCCGACCGGCAACCTCGACTCGCGGGCCGGGCTCGAGGTGCTGGGCTTTCTGCGCGGCGCGGTGGACGATCTCGGGCAGACGGTCGTCATGGTCACCCACGACCCCGGCGCCGCCGCCCACTCCGACCTGGTGCTGTTCCTGGCCGACGGACGCATCGTGGACGACATGGAACGGCCGACGGCGGACGCCGTACTCGAACGCATGAAGCGGTTCGACGTGGTCCGGGAGCGGCTCGGCGACGGCGACGACGACACCGTCCGAGAGGACTGACCGGGTGCTCAAGGCGACCCTGAGGAGTTTCCTCGCGCACAAGGGGCGGCTCGCGCTGTCCGCGCTGGCCGTGATCCTGTCCGTGGCGTTCGTCGCGGGCAGCCTGATCTTCTCCGACACCGTCACGCGTACGTTCGACCGGCTGTTCGCCTCCACCGCCGCCGATGTGACGGTCCAGCCGAAACAGCTGGATCTCAGGTCGGCCCGGGTGAGCGGTTCGGTGCAGACGCTGCCTGCCGCGCTGCGGGACCGCGTGGCGCGGGTCGACGGGGTCGCGGCGGCACGCGCCGAGGTGTCGGTGCAGAACGCCGTCGTGGTCGACGGCCACAACAAGTCCGTCGGCCCGACCACCGGCGCCCCGACCATCGCGATGGGCTGGTACGTCACCCACCGCAGTCCTGTGAAGCTCACCTCCGGCCATGCCCCGCACGGGGCGGGTGAGGCGCTGCTGGACGCCGACACGGCGCACAAGAAGCACGTGGGCATCGGCGACACGCTGACCGTGCAGGCACAGCCGGGCATGTTCCGGGTGCGGGTCGTCGGCATCGCCACGTTCACCACCACCAACCCCGGCGCGGCCCTGGTCTTCCTGGACCCGGCGGTGGCGGGCCGCGAACTGCTCGGTTCCCCCGCCCGGGCGACCAGCATCGCGGTGGACGCGGCCAAGGGGGTGTCCGACCCGGAGCTCAAGCAGCGGGTCGGGCGGGCGATCGGCACCGGCACGTACGACCTCAAGACCGCGAACGAGCAGGCCAAGTCGGCGGCGGCCAGCCTCGGCACGTTCCTCGACGTCATCAAGTACGTGATGCTGGGCTTCGCCGGTGTCGCCCTGCTCGTCGGCGTGTTCCTCATCGTCAACACCTTCTCCATGCTGATCGCCCAGCGCACCCGCGAACTGGGCCTGCTGCGGGCCCTCGGCGCGGACCGGCGCCAGGTGCGGCGCTCGGTGCTCACGGAGGCGCTGCTGCTCGGGCTGGTCGGTTCCACGCTCGGCCTCGCGGCCGGGATCGGACTGGCACTGGGACTGATCCGGCTGATGAGCGCGTTCGGGATGAACCTGAAGGCCACGGAGATGGTCATCGGCTGGGGCACGCCCGTCGCGGCGTACGTCGTCGGTCTCGGCGTCACGTTCGTGGCCGCCTATCTGCCCGCGCGGCGTGCGGCGGCCGTCTCGCCGATGGCGGCGCTGGTGGACGCCGAAGTCGCGGGTGTGGGCAAGCCGTTGCGGACGCGGGCGGTCGTCGGTGCGGTGATCGGGGCGGTCGGCGCGGCGGCGCTGGCCGGGTGTGCGGCGGCCACGAAGACCGCGCAGGCGGCCTCGCTGCTCGGTCTCGGCGTGGCCCTGACCCTGATCGCGACCGTCGTCGCCGGTCCGCTGCTGGTGCGGCCGGTGATCCGGGTGCTGGGCGCGGCCTTCCCCGCGCTGTTCGGCCCGGTCGGCCTGATGAGCCAGCGCAACGCCCTGCGCAACCCGCGTCGTACGGGCGCCACCGCCGCGGCGCTCATGGTGGGCCTGGCCCTGGTCGGCGGGATGTCGGTGGCGAGCGCCTCGATGTCCGCGTCCTTCGACCGGCAGATCGACAAGACGCTCGGCGCCGACTTCATCGTGCAGAACTCCAACTTCACCCCGTTCACCAAGCAGGTGCGGGACACCGTGGCCCACACCCGCGGCGTCGGGCTCGTCGTACAGCAGCGGCTCACCCAGGTCGCCGTACGGCTGCCGAACGGCGACCGGGTCACGACGGCCGCCGTCGCGTACGACTCCCGGCTCGACGACATCGTGCACATCACCTACGCACAGGGCGGTTCACGGGCCGCCCTGGCGGACGGGCACCTCGCCATGGACGCCGACTTCGCCCGGGGCCACGGGGTGCGCGTCGGCAGCGTCCTCCCGGTCGACTTCCCGGGCGGGCGGCACACCGGGCTGACCGTCTCCGCACTCACCAAACAGGAGACGGCCGACGGTTTCGGCGCCCAGGGCGGCCTCTACTTCGGCCTCGCCACCCTGGAGAGGTACGCGCCGGACGCGCAGGACTCCGCGCTCTACGTCAACGCGGCCAAGGGCACCGAACCCCAGGACCTGCGCCCCCGGCTGGAACAGGCGCTGAAGCCGTTCCCGCAGGTCCAGGTGCGCAACCAGACCGACTACAAGCAGCTCGTCCACGACCAGATCGCGGTCCTGCTCTACCTGGTGTACGCGCTGCTCGGGCTGGCGATCGTCATCGCCGTGCTCGGTGTGGTCAACACCCTCGCGCTGTCGGTGGTGGAGCGCACCCGGGAGATCGGGCTGTTGCGGGCGATCGGGCTGGGGCGGCGGCAGTTGCGCCGGATGATCCGGCTGGAGTCGGTGGTGATCGCGGTGTTCGGCGCGGTCCTCGGGCTGGCGCTGGGGCTGGTGTGGGGCGTGTGCATGCAGCAGGTGCTGGCCCTGCGCGGGCTGACGGCGCTGGCGTTCCCCTGGAGCACGATCGTCGCCGTCGTGATCGGCTCGGCGGTGGTGGGTGTGGTGGCGGCCCTGCTGCCTGCGCTGCGCGCGTCGCGATTGAACGTGCTGGCGGCGATCGCCCACGAGTGATGGAATCGCGGGGGTAGCCCAAGCCACCTGCCGGCGGGGAGAGTTGATGTCGCGTCCGTTCCGCTTCGGGGTCAATCTGCTCACGCCCGCGCCCGGCGCCGAGTGGCGCGCGAAGTGCCGGCGCGCCGAGGAACTGGGCTACGACGTGATCCTCGTCCCCGATCACCTCGGGATGCCCGCTCCGTTCCCGGCACTGGTCGCGGCGGCAGAGGCGACGCGCAGGCCCCGGCTCGGCACGTTCGTGCTCAACGCGGGGTTCTACAACCCGGCCCTGCTGGCCCGCGAGGTGGCGACCACGGACGCGCTCACCGGCGGACGCCTCGAACTCGGACTGGGCACCGGGTATGTGCCGGCCGAACACGAGACGGCGGGGCTGCCGTACGGCTCACCGGGCGAGCGCGTGGACCACCTCCGGCACACGGTGGCGGAACTCGGCCGGCTGCTGGCCTCCGGCGAACTCCCCCGGTCCCGGGTGCCGCTGCTGATCGGTGCCAACGGCGACCGGATGCTGCGGCTGACCGCCGAGCACGCGGACATCGCGGCCTTCACCGGAGCCCGGCCGGGCTCCGCCCCGGGATCGCTGGAACCGCTCACCGCCGAAGAGCTGGACGAGCGGGTGGCGCGCTACCAGCGGCTTGCGGCGGGCCGGGCGGAACCGGCGGAGCTGAATCTGCTCATCCAGCTCGTGGCGGTCACCGACGATCCGCAGCCCGTGCTGAAGCCGCTGCTGGAACGGCAGCCGCAGCTGACCCTGGACGCCGCACTCGCCCTGCCCATCGTGCTGGCCGGCCCGCTGGAGGAACTCGTGGCGCGGGTGCGGACGCAACGCTTGCGGTTCGGCTTCTCCTATCTGACCGTGCTGGAGCCGTACATGGAGGCCTTCGCACCGGTGATGGAACGGCTGCGCGAGGAGTCCGCATGATGGAAATCCCCGCGCCGGACCGATCTCCCGTGATGCGATCAGCACATGACCGACCTGCGGACACGTCCTGCTCTTCATGACGATCTCGACGCCGTGCTCGCCTTCTGGAAGACGGCCGCCGAGGGCACCAGCATCAGCGACGACCGGGACGGGGTGGAGCGGCTGGTGGCCCGCGACCCCGAGGCGCTGATCCTCGCCGAGCTGGGCGGCGAGTTGGTGGGCACGGTGATCGCCGGCTTCGACGGCTGGCGCTGCCATCTGTACCGGCTCGCGGTGCATCCGGAGCGGCGCCGGCAGGGCATCGCCACAGCGCTGCTGGCCGCCGCCGAGGAGCGGTTCGTACGGCTCGGCGGGCGCCGCGCGGACGCGATGGTGCTGGTCCGCAACGAGACCGCGCACCACGCCTGGGGCGCCGCCGGTTACGGCCCGCAGGAGCACTGGCGCCGCTGGGTGAAGCCGCTCACCGACTGAGACACCGAACTCTCTTTGCCCATCCTTTACCATGGAGGGAGCACTCGGCCCTCTATGAAAGGTAGTGAGCGTCCGCCCATGGGCGAGCCTCCCGGTCCGCGCCACCGCGCATCCCGTCGCGCCCTGTCCGATCATGGGACGGGGGTGACCCGATGACCGAAGTGCTGCTCCTTCTGGTGGCCATCCTGCTGTCACTGGCCTGCGGCGCCTTCGTGGCGGCGGAGTTCTCGCTGACCACGGTGGAGCGCGGCGAGCTGGAGCGGGCCGCCGAGCGCGGCGAGCGCGGCGCCCCGGGCGCCCTGAAGGCCGCACGGAACCTGACCTTCCAGCTCTCCGGCGCCCAGCTCGGCATCACCGTCACCAACCTGGTCGTCGGTATGCTCGCCGAGCCGTCGATCGCCAAACTGCTGGCCGGCCCGTTCCGGGCGATGGGCCTCTCCGCCGGTACGGCGAGTACGGTGGCGCTGGTGCTCGGTACGGCCCTGTCGACGGTGTTCCTGATGGTCGTCGGCGAGCTGGTGCCGAAGAACTGGGCGATCTCCGCGCCGCTGACCATGGCCAAGCGGGTCGGCAACCCGCAGCGCTGGTTCAGCGCGGTCTTCCGGCCCTTCATCACGCACCTGAACAACACGGCCAACCGTGTCGTGCGCCGGTTCGGCATCGAGCCCGCCGAGGAACTGGCCTCGGCGCGCGGCCCGCAGGAGCTGGCGGCGCTCGCCCGGCACTCCGCCAAGCAGGGCGCACTGGAGCCGGACACCGCCGAACTGTTCGTGCGGACGCTGAACCTGGCCGACCTGACGGCGGAGAACGTGATGACCCCGCGCGTCCAGGTCATCGCCCTGGAAGCCCAGGCGACCTGCGCGGACGTGGCGAACGCGACCCGGGCCACCGGTCTGTCCCGGTTCCCGGTGTACCGGGGCAGCCTGGACTCGGTCGTCGGCGTCGCCCACATCAAGGACGTCCTGGCCGTGCCGGCCGAGCAGCGCCGCCACCGCCGCGTCTCCCAGGTGATGCGCGAACCGCTGATGGTCCCCGAGTCCCTGACCGTCGACCGGCTGCTGGACCGGCTCGGCGGCAAACGCACCATGGCCGTCGTCATCGACGAGTACGGCGGTACGGCCGGCGTGGCGACCCTGGAGGACATCGTCGAGGAGGTCGTCGGCGAGGTACGGGACGAGCACGACCCGCACGAGACGCCCGACCTCGCCCCCGCCGGCGCGGACGAGCAGGGCCGCGCCCTGTACTCGGCCGACGGCTATGCCCGCACCGACCAGCTCGCACGCGTGGGGCTGCGGATGCCCGAGGGGCCGTACGAGACCCTGGCGGGCCTGGTCGCGACCCTGCTGGGCCGGATACCGGTGACCGGGGACACGGTCCAGGTCGCGGGCTGGCGACTGGACGTGGTGGACGCCACGGGCCGCCGGGCGGCACGGGTGCTGCTGCACGCGCCACTGGACGACGAGCAGGCCCACGAGACCGCGGAGGGGGCGCGATGACCGCCGTACAGCTGCTGATCGGTCTGGCGACCCTCGTCGTCAACGCCTTCTTCGTCGGCGCCGAGTTCGCGCTGATCTCCGTGCGCCGCTCGCAGGTCGAGCCGCTCGCCCAGGAGGGCGACCGGCGCGCGAAGAGCGTGCTGTGGGGCCTGGAGCACGTCTCCGCGCTCCTTGCCGCCGCCCAGCTCGGCATCACGCTGTGCACGCTGGTCCTGGGTGTGGTCGCCGAGCCGGCGATCGCGCATCTGCTGGAGCCGGTGTTCCACGCCCTCGGTGTGCCCGTCAGCGCGGGTCACGCGGTGTCCTTCGTGATCGCGCTGGCTCTGGCGACGTATCTGCACATGCTGATGGGCGAGATGGTCCCGAAGAACATCGCGCTCGCCGAACCGGTGCGCAGCGCGCTGCTGCTCGGCCCGCCGCTGGTCACGCTGTCCCGGGCGCTGCGCCCGGTGATCTTCACGGTCAACGCCTTGGCGAACGGCCTGCTGAAGCTGCTCAGGGTCGAGGCGAAGAACGAGGTCGCGGCCACCTTCACGGACGCCGAACTCGCCGAGATCGTCAAGGACGCCAGCCAGGCGGGCCTGATCGACGACCGGGCGCAGGAGCGGCTGCACGATGCCCTGGAGCTGGGCAGCCGGCCGGTGCGGGATGTCGTGGTGCCGCTGAAGCGGGTGGTGTACGCGCACATGGGCGTCACCCCGGAGCAGCTGGAGCGGCTGTCGGCCGACTCGGGCTTCTCGCGGTTCCCGGTGGTCGACGTGGGCCGCCGGATCGTGGGGTATCTGCACGTCAAGGACGCGCTGGACGCCTCGCCGCGGGACGTGCCGTTCCGGCTGCGGGACATGCGGCCCATCGCGCGCGTACGGGAGCGGACCCCGCTGGACGACGTGCTCACCGCGATGCGCGGCAGCCGCACCCATCTCGCGGCGGTCCTCGGCGACGACGGCCGGCTGGCCGGCCTGGTGACCATGGAGGACGTGCTGCGACAGCTGTTCGGACAGCCTGCGTGAGCCTCCGGCGGATTCGGCGGACCGGCGGGGGCCGTGTCCGGCAGCGGAACCGCCTCCGCGTCCGGGACGTCGGCCGCCCGGGCCGGCGTCGGCACGTCCTCCTCAACCCGACGCGGAGACCGGGCACGGGGAATCCCGGACGACCAACAGGGCAGTGAGGCCGGGCACGGGGGGGAATCCCGGGCGACCGGCCGAACCCGGGGGCCGGTGCCGGGCGTTTCCGGGGTGACCGACCAGCGGGTATGGAGCCGGGATACCATCGCTCACGCCATGCAGACGAATCCCACACCTCCCCCTTACAGCAGCCTGGTCGCGGTCGGTGACTCCTTCACCGAGGGCATGTCGGACCTGCTGCCCGACGGCTCCTACCGGGGCTGGGCCGACCTGCTCGCCGCGCGGATGGCCGAGCGCACGCAGGGCTTCCGGTACGCCAACCTGGCCGTGCGCGGGAAGCTGATCGGACAGATCGTCGACGAGCAGGTGGACGTGGCGGCGGCCATGAACGCCGACGTGATCACACTGGTCGGCGGGCTCAACGACACCCTGCGCCCCAAGTGCGACATGGGCCGGGTCAAGGACCTGCTGACCGAGGCCGTGGAACGCCTCGCACCGTCCTGCAAGCAACTCGTGCTGATGCGCAGCCCCGGCCGCCAGGGCCCGGTTCTGGAGCGGTTCCGGCCGCGCATGGAGGAGCTGTTCGCCTGCGTGGAGGAGCTGGCCGGCAGGCACGGCGCGGTCGTCGTCGACCTGTACGGGGCGCCCGCGCTGGGCGACCCCCGGCTGTGGGACGTGGACCGGCTCCATCTGACGGCGGAGGGGCATCGCCGGGTCGCCGAAGCCGTCTGGCAGACGCTCGGGTACGAGCCGGAGGACACCGGGTGGCATGTGCCGATGCCGGCCACGGCGCCGCCGGACTGGGTGACACGCCGGATCGCGGACGTGCGGTTCGCCCGGGAGCACCTGCTGCCGTGGATAGGCCGGCGTCTGACCGGGCGCTCCTCCGGGGACGGCCGCCCGCCGAAGCGCCCGGAACTGCTGCCGTACGAGGCTCAGGCCTAGCGTCGCGGTCATGACCACGTGACGGGCCTCTCGTAGCTTCCGCCGAACAGGGCCATGGCGTTGGCCTGCACAAACCACCAGTAGAATCCGTACACGTGACTTCCGCCGCGCCCGCCAAGCCCCGCATCCCGAACGTCCTCGCCGGACGCTACGCCTCCGCCGAGCTCGCCACGCTCTGGTCCCCCGAGCAGAAGGTGAAGCTGGAGCGGCAGCTCTGGCTCGCCGTGCTGCGGGCCCAGAAGGACCTCGGCATCGAGGTGCCGGACGAGGCGATCGCCGACTACGAGCGTGTCCTCGACACCGTCGACCTGGCCTCGATCGCCGAGCGCGAGAAGGTCACCCGGCACGATGTGAAGGCGCGGATCGAGGAGTTCAACGACCTCGCCGGGCACGAGCACGTGCACAAGGGCATGACCTCCCGCGATCTCACCGAGAACGTCGAGCAGCTGCAGATCCGGCTCTCGCTGGAGCTGATGCGCGACCGTACGGTGGCCGTGCTGGCGCGTCTGGGCAAGCTGGCCGGCGAGTACGCCGAGCTGGTCATGGCCGGCCGCTCGCACAACGTGGCCGCACAGGCCACGACGCTGGGCAAGCGTTTCGCGACGGTCGCCGACGAGCTGCTCGTCGCGTACGGCAGGGTCGAGGAGCTCCTCGTCCGCTACCCGCTGCGCGGCATCAAGGGCCCGGTCGGCACGGCGCAGGACATGCTGGACCTGCTGGGCGGGGACGCTGCGAAGCTGGCGGACCTGGAGAACCGGATCGCCGTGCACCTCGGCTTCTCCCAGGCCTTCACCTCGGTCGGCCAGGTCTACCCGCGCTCGCTGGACTACGAGGTCGTCACCGCGCTCGTCCAGCTGGCCGCAGCCCCCTCCTCCCTGGCCAAGACGATCCGTCTGATGGCCGGGCACGAGCTGGTCACCGAGGGCTTCAAGCCGGGTCAGGTCGGCTCCTCCGCCATGCCGCACAAGATGAACACCCGCTCCTGTGAGCGCGTCAACGGCCTCATGGTCATCCTGCGCGGCTACGCCTCCATGACCGGCGAGCTGGCGGGCGACCAGTGGAACGAGGGCGACGTGTCCTGCTCGGTGGTGCGCCGGGTCGCGCTGCCCGACGCGTTCTTCGCACTGGACGGTCTGCTGGAGACCTTCCTGACGGTCCTGGACGAGTTCGGCGCCTTCCCGGCGGTCATCGCCCGCGAGCTGGACCGCTACCTGCCGTTCCTGGCCACCACCAAGGTGCTCATGGGCGCGGTGCGGGCCGGTGTCGGCCGCGAGGTCGCGCACGAGGCGATCAAGGAGAACGCCGTCGCCACCGCGCTGGCGATGCGCGAGCAGGGCGCCGAGCGCAACGACCTGCTCGACAAGCTCGCCGCCGACGAACGGCTTCCCCTCGACCGCGACGAGCTGGCTGCCCTGATGGCCGACAAGCTGTCCTTCACCGGCGCCGCCGCCGACCAGGTCGGTGTCGTCGTCGGCCGGATCGAGGAGCTCGTCAAGCAGCACCCGGAGGCGGCCGGCTACACCCCGGGAGCGATCCTCTGACCCGCTTCACCCCAGCCCAACTGGAGGCCGCCCGCGACCGTCTCGTACCGGACGTGGTCGTGGGCGGCCTCCAGGTGCTGTTCTGCGGGATCAACCCCGGTCTGATGACGGCGGCCACAGGCCACCACTTCGCCCGCCCCGGCAACCGCTTCTGGCCGGTGCTGCACCTGTCGGGCTTCACCCCGAGGCTGCTGAAGCCTGCCGAGCAGCAGGAGCTGCTGTCGTTCGGGCTGGGCATCACGAACGTCGTGGCGCGGGCGACCGCGCGGGCCGACGAGCTGACGGCCGAGGAGTACGTCGAGGGCGGGCGGCTGCTGACGGCGAAGGTGACACGGTGGAAGCCGAAGTGGCTGGCCGTGGTCGGGGTGACCGCGTACCGGGCCGCCTTCGGGGACCGAAAGGCCCAGGTGGGACCGCAGGAGCGGGTCATCGGGGAGACGCGGGTGTGGGTGCTGCCCAATCCCAGCGGGCTGAACGCACACTGGACGGCGGCGACGATGGCGGAGGAGTTCGCGCGGCTCCGGGTCGCTGCGCAGACCTAGGTGGTCATGGCAGGGGTGTCCCTGTGCCCGTGGCCAGGGGATCCAGTCCTGGGAGTAGTGGCAGGATCGGTGACATGAGCACCGAGACGGACTGGGTGTACCGGGTGGACGAGCCGCACGGCTCGGCCGGATGGCGGCCCTACGGTGACCGCCCCGACCGGTGGCGGGGGACCATCACCACCGACGACCCGGCCGAGAACGCCGAGTACGTCGCCGCCCTCGTCGTCACCGACCTGGTGACCGAGTGGACGGTGAGCGGCACCGGCCAGCAGCACGTGCGCGTGACCGTCTGGGAGGGCCAGGAAGGTGCCGGCCCCGAAGACGCCGCCTTCACGGTGCAGGTCCGGCCCCACATCGACGGGGCGTGATGTGTGGCGGCCGACCGGGCTGATCTTCCGGTGGACGTTGCCCGCCAGGGCGGAGGAGACGGTGGCCCCGGCCGATCACGCGACCGCCACTCAGGGCCCCGGCAAGGAGCAGCACCACCAGCTGCCCGGGGGCCGCTCCCCCGCTGAGTGACGACCGGCCCGGCGAATCGGCACACCACCGGGACCGGCCCGGGGCAGCGAGGGTCTCACCGCCGGCCCGTGACGCTGATCCGCTCCACGGTGACCGACAACACCGCCGACAACTGCGCCCCACCCGGGTCCGTCCCCGGCTGCACCGGCTGATCGCACGCGGGGAATCGGGCGCTGCTCACCGAGTCCACCTCTCGTCAAAGTGCCCTTGTCCGAAGGGGGTCAAGCAGGTTCGCAAGGAGTGGCCGTACGACTGAACCGACTCCACGGAGACGGTCAAGCTGCCCGCCGAGGAGTACGTCAAGTCCGGTGGTCACGGCGGAGGTATCTCCGTGACGGCGGCCAGGAGCCGTATCTCGTCCGCACGGTCCCGGTCGGCGACGCCGACGGCGACCCAGCGGCCGGCCCCTGCCAACTGCCAGACGTCCAACTCGTCGGTGAGCAGGCTGAGGGTGGCCCAGGGTTCCGGTATCTCCTCGCCCCGGCTCAGGCGCTGACGCACCGTGAGCTGGCCCCACGGCGGCTGACGGCCCCAGCGGTCGTGCAGCCGCTCCGCTACGGCCTCCCGGTACGCCTGGAAATCGGCGGCGGTCCGCTCCCGCACCGAGGCATGGCCCACTCGCACCCCGTGGCTCGTCGCTAACACCACGGTGGCGTAACCGGGTCCTGCCGTGCCCGACTCGGACCGGCCCTGCTCCGCCGGGAACTCCCGGCCGCACAACCGGTCGATCACAGCAAGGTGCATCGCGATGTCCATGTGATCCAGTAAAGCGGTCACCACTGACAATTGGCGGGCTGTCAGGCGCCCGGGCGGTCCAGGACGCGGGCCGTCGAACGCCGAGATCGCCGCCCGGCTGGTCTGGCACGGAGACGATCAAGTCGCATGTGAGCGCTGTGCCGGCCAAGCTCGGCGCGCGACCGCACCCAGGCGGTGATCGCGGCGTACGAGTCGGGCTTCGTCGAGGCGGGGTGAGCCGGGCCGGCCAGGCGGAACCCGGCACTCGCCGAGGTGCGCCGGGCCGAGTACGATCCGCCCAACACGCCCGCTAGCTGGAAGGACGGACGGTGGCGCAGCTGACCGGCGGCGATCCCTCACTGCTGCGGAGGATCAATTCCGCGGTGGTGCTGCACGCCCTGCGTACCACGGACTGCGCGACGCTCACCGAGATCACGCGGGTCACCGGACTGTCCCGGCCGACCGTCGAGGGTGTCGTCGAAGGGCTCATCGAGGGCGGGCTCGTCGTGGAGACCGCGGCCGACGAGGGCACAGCGCGCCGCCAGGGGCGGCCCGCGCGCCGGTTCCGCTTCCGGGCCGAGGCAGGGCATCTGCTGGGCCTGGAGATCGGGCCGCACCGGGTAGCCGCGCTGCTGGCCGACCTGGACGGGCGGGTGCTGGGCGCGCAGGCCAAGGAGGTCGACGAGACCGCTCCGGCGGACGAGCGGCTGGAGAGGCTGCGCGGCGCGGTCGCCGAACTGCTGCGCCGGGCCGGGGTCGCCCGCAGCTCGCTGCGGGCCGTGGGCGTGGGCACGCCGGGGATCGTGGAGGCCGACGGCACGGTACGGCTGAGCACGGCGCTGCCGCAGTGGACCGGCCTGAACCTGGGTGAACGGCTCAGCCGCTCCTTCAAGTGCCCGGTGCTGGTGGAGAACGACGCCAACGCGGCGGCCGTCGCCGAGCACTGGAAGGGCGCGGCGACCGAGTCGGACGACGTGGTGTTCGTGCTGGCCGGGCTGAGTCCGGGCGCGGGTTCGCTGATCGGCGGGCGGCTGCACCGCGGTTACGGCGGGGCGGCCGGGGAGATCGGTGCGCTGCATCTGCTGGGCCGGGAGGCGACTCCGGAGACGCTGCTGTCCACCACCGACGAGCCGCTGCACCCGCTGGACGAGCAGGCGGTCGCCGAGGTGTTCGCGCTGGCCCGGGAGGGCGACCAGCGCGCGCGGGCGGCGGTCGATCGGTTCATCCAGCGGCTGGTGCACGACGTGGCCGCGCTGGTGCTGGCGCTGGATCCCGAACTGGTGGTGATCGGCGGGTGGGCGGCGGGCCTGGACGGCGTCCTGGAACCGCTGCGCCGCGAACTGGCCCGCTACTGCCTGCGTCCGCCCCAGGTGGCGCTGTCCCTGCTGGGCGAGGCGGCCGTGGCCACGGGGGCGCTGCGCTTGGCCTTGGACCACGTCGAGGAGCAGTTGTTCGCGGTGGACGGCTCGGCGACTCGGCGCTGAGCCTTCACCCTGCCCGCGCGGCAGTCTCGTGCGGGCAGGGTGAAGGCTCAGCGCCCCTGGGGTCGGCTGCCCCGCCCGGCGGTCAAGAGGTGTCCGGTGTTCAGGAAGCCTGGCGTTCCGGGTCGTGGTGTATCTCGACGTCCGGGGAGTCGCCGAAGGTCAGCCGGCAGGTGTCGGCACGGTAGGTGGCGACGGACAGGGCGGCGGTGCGGCCCCCGGCGAAGAAGCGGGTGGTGACGACGAGGACCGGGGAGCCGGGGAGCCGGTCGAGGTCCTTGGCGTCGTCGGTGCGGGCGGAGCCCAGCTCGACGGCGCGGTCCTGGCTCTCGAGCGTCAGGTGCTGGAGCTCGCGGAGCACCGCACGCGCGCGTGCCGGGCCGGACGGGGCGTCGATCGCGGTGAGGTCGGGGACGGAGGTCACCGGGATGTAGAGGAGTTCGGTGGCGACCCGCTGAGCGTGGGACATCCGGGAGCGGCGCACGATGTGCACGGGCTCGTCCGCGCCGGTCTCCAGGGCCGTGGCGACGGCGGCGGGCGGCAGCGCCTGCTCGGAGTCGACGGGCTGCCAGGCGTCCGAGGCGGTGCCCGGCCAGACGTGCTGCTCGGTGCCGACGGCCACGCCGACCCGTGGGGGCGCGACGGTCGTACCGACGCCGCGGCGGCGCTGCAGCCGGCCCTCCAGCTCGAGCTGTTCGAGGGCCTGGCGGAGCGTGGCGCGGGCCACGCCGAAGCGAGCGGCGAGGTCACGCTCGTTGGGCAGGATCTCCCCGACCGAGAACTCGGAGTCCAATGCCTCGCTGAGCACCGTCCTGAGATGCCAGTACTTCGGTTCCGGCACCGATTCCAGCTGCGTGGTCCCCACCCTGTCCTCCGCAAGAGCCGTGGTCCGGCGGTTTTTAGCGCCCTTGTTTATTAAAGGTTGTTGCACTTCTCTGCGACCATAGGGCGGCCTGCACCCTTGGTCAAGACCAATCCTCGATCCCCTGGGGAATACGCGCCCGACCTGCCGCAACGTGTTCATGAGGCGTTCGTGGGCCGCGGTCTGTGTGACATCGCGGCAAAGCCCCCGTCACAGGACGGGGGCCGGCGTGGCGCGTGTGGTGCGGCGGAGTACGGCTCAGCCGTCGGCGAGGTGCCGTAGCTTGTCCGGGTTGCGGACGATGTACACGGTCGTGACGCGGCCGTCGACGACGTCCACCTGGACCAGGCTCTCCGGCTCTCCGGCGGACACGACCAGCAGCGCCGGGCCGCCGTTGGCCTCCAGGAAGCGGTAGGACAGGGCCGCCGCGGACTGCTGCGCGACGGCGACGAGGAACCGGCCGACCTTGTCGGCGGTGTGCAGGATCCGCAGGGGCGCCTTGGCCTTGCCGCCGCTGTCGCCGACCAGGCGGACGTCCGGGGCGAGCAGGGACATGAGCGCGTCGAGGTCGCCGCCGGCCGCGGCGGCGAGGAAACGTTCGGTCAGCTCGCGTCGCTGCGCGGGGTCGACGTCGTAGCGCGGCCGCCGCTCGTCGACGTGCCGGCGCGCCCGCCCGGCCAGTTGCCGTACCGCCGGCTCGCCGCGGTCGAGCAGGGCGGCGATCTCGGCGTACGGGTAGCCGAACGCCTCCCTGAGCACGAAGACGGCCCGCTCCAGGGGCGACAGCGACTCCAGGACGACCAGCAGGGCGAGGGAGACGCTGTCGGCGAGCACGGCGTGCTCCGCCGCGTCCGGGGCGGCGTCGCCGAACTCGGTGAGATACGGCTCCGGCAGCCACGGCCCGACGTACGCCTCGCCGCGCGTCTGCACCTGGCGCAGCCGGTCGATGGCCAGTCGGGTGGTGATGCGCACCAGGTAGGCGCGCGGTTCGCGGACCTCCGCGCGGTCGGCGCGGGACCAGCGCAGCCAGGCGTCCTGGACCACGTCCTCGGCGTCGGCCACACGGCCGAGCATGCGATAGGCGACGCCCACGAGCAACGGGCGGTGCTCTTCGAAGACATCGGTCGCGGTCCGTGTGGTCACCGCTCCATCCCATCCGACACGCGCCGGGGCTGTCCACCCGGAATCGAACCGTCCGGCGCCGGTGCGGGATCACAATTATCACGGGTCGCCGGAAGTCGGCGGCCGACAACGGGAGGTGGCCGATGCGGTATGCGGTGCTGGGCACGGGCGAGGTGGGCCGCACACTGGGCGGCAGACTGCTGGAGCTGGGGCACGAGGTGACCCTGGGATCGCGCGTGAAGGACAACCCGGTGGCGCTGGCGTGGGCCACGGCCTGCGCCGAGCGGGCTCGCGCCGGCACATTCGCGGAGGCGGCCGGCGGCGCCGAGGTGGTCATCAACGCGGTGGGCGGCCGGGTGGCGCTCGACGCCCTGCGCGCGGCCGGCGCGGAGCACCTCGACGGCAAGGTCGTGGTGGACGTCTCCAATCCGCTGGCCTTCGAGGACGGCCAGCCGCGGCTGGACCCGGTGGAGTCCGACAGCGTGGGCGAACAGATCCAGCGGGCCTTTCCACACGCGCGCGTGGTGAAGGCGCTGAACACGGTGAACTGCCAGGTGATGGTGGATCCGGGCCGGGTGCCGGGCGCGCACAATCTGTTCGTGTGCGGTGAGGACGCCGGGGCCAAGGAGCAGGTGACGGCGCTGCTCGGAGAGTTCGGCTGGCCGGCCGAGCGGGTGCTGGACCTGGGCGGGATCCAGGCGGCGCGGGCGACGGAGATGTATCTGCCGCTGTGGCTCACCATGATGCGGCAGTTGGGGACCGCCGACTTCAACATCGAGGTGCGCCGGGCGAGTTGACCTCCGCCGGAGCGCGGACGTACACCCACCGGGGGCTACCGGCCGGTAGCAATTGCTGACAAGCTGTCTACGGCGTCCGCAGCACCCAGACGAGGAGCACCCCCATGTCCGCCACCGCCTCCTTCCAGGTCCCCACCGAGCACGGCCCGAAGGACGTGACCGTGTCCTACGCGC
Organism: Streptomyces sp. NPDC031426; assembly: GCF_055581585.1. Lineage (NCBI taxonomy): Bacteria > Bacillati > Actinomycetota > Actinomycetes > Kitasatosporales > Streptomycetaceae > Streptomyces > Streptomyces sp. NPDC031426. The sequence continues at coordinate 444,221 of NZ_JBVIJE010000003.1, read as the reverse complement.
GCGTGGGACGCGGCGAACCGCTGGTCCTGCTGCACGGCATCGGGCATCACCGGCAGGCCTGGGACCCGGTCGTGGACATCCTCGCGACCGAGCGCGACGTGATCGCCGTCGATCTGCCGGGTTTCGGCGCGTCCCCGGCCCTGCCGGACGGCCTCACCTACGACCTGCCCACCACCAACTCGGTGCTCGGCGCCCTGTTCGAGGCGCTGGAGCTGGACCGGCCGCACATCGCCGGCAACTCGCTGGGCGGCCTGCTCGCCCTGGAGCTCGGCCGGGACAAGCTCGTACGGTCCGTCACCGCCCTCTCACCGGCAGGATTCTGGACGGAGGCCGAGCGCCGGTACGCCTTCTCGGTGCTGCTCGCCATGCGGGGCATAGCCCAGCGGCTCCCGCTGCCGCTGGTGGAGCGGCTGTCGCGCACGGCGGCCGGCCGTACCGCGCTGACGAGCACCATCTACGCGCGGCCCGCGCGCCGCGCCCCCGAGGCCGTGGTCGCCGAGACGCTCGCGCTGGTGGGGGCCTCGGGGTTCGACGCGACGCTGCGAGCGGGCACCACCGTCCGGTTCACCGACGCCCTGCCCGGTCTGCCGGTCACGGTGGCCTGGGGCGCCCGGGACCGGCTCCTCGTCCGCCGCCAGGGCGTGCGCGCCAAGCAGTTGATCCCGCACGCCCGGCTGATACGGCTGCCCGGCTGCGGCCACTGCCCGATGAACGACGACCCGGCGCTGGTCGCCCGGGTGATTCTGGACGGCAGCCGCTGAACGGACGGCCGGCGGCGACTCCCTGGCGGCGGGCGGCACCGGGCTTGCCGAAGGGGACTGGTACCGGCCGTCGGTGGGGCAGCCGCACTGCGGGACCGTCCATGGCCGCCGGCGTCGAAGGGTTCCGAATGGGCCGGGCCCGGCCTGCGCAGGCGAACCGTGTGCGGGTACGGGCACCGGGCCGACCGGAACGTGCCCCCGCCTGACGGGCCCGGCGACCGTCGGCTCCGGCTCCGGGCACAGTCACGCGCGCGTGGGTGCGGTCGTACGGAGTGGCCAGGTCTCGTTGTTCACTCCGGGTTTCCGCACGCGCCGCAGCGTCCCAGTAGGTGTGGCTCTGCACACTGGCCGGATCCCTTGCCTGGAGGCGCAGCCATGTCAGACCGTCCGTTCCCCGGCCGCCGCAGTGTTCTGCGCGGCTCCCTGGCCGCGTCGGCGGCCCTCACCCTGCCCGTCGGCCTCGGCGCGGCCCCGGCATTCGCCCGCTCCGGGCGCCCCCAGGCGAGCTGGGGTGTGCAGGCGGGCGATGTGACCACCGACTCCGGCCTGGTGTGGGTGCGTTCGGACCGGCCGGCCCGGATGATCGTGGAGACCTCGGCCACCGAGTCGTTCCGCAACCCGCACAGACTGCAGGGTCCGCTGCTGGGCCCCGGCACGGACTTCACCGGCACCACCCGGCTGCACGGCCTGCCCTCGGGCGAGCAGATCCACTACCGCGTGCTGCTCGCCGACCCGGACGACCCGCGCCGCACGAGCGAGCCGGTCACCGGCACCTTCCGTACCGCGCCCGCCCGGCGCCGCCAGGGCGTGCGGTTCGTCTGGTCCGGTGACCTGGCCGGACAGGGCTGGGGCATCAACGAGTCCATCGGCGGCTACCGCATCTTCGACGCGATGGCGAAGGCCGACCCCGACTTCTTCCTGTGCAGCGGCGACAACATCTACGCCGACGGCCCGATCGCGGCGACCGCGACCCTGCCCGACGGCAGCGTCTACCGGAACGTCACGACCGAGGAGAAGTCGCACGTCGCGACCACCCTGGCCGACTACCGGGGCAATTTCCGCTACAACCTGATGGACTCGGCACTGCGCCGGTTCAACGCCCAGGTGCCCAACATCATCCAGTGGGACGACCACGAGGTCCGCAACAACTGGTACCCGGGCGAGGTCATCGGCTCCGGCACCCCCTACCCGGCCGGCACCAGGCTCGACGATCTGGCGCTGCGCTCCCGGCAGGCGTTCTCCGAGTACTTCCCGATCTCGACCATCAGCGAGCGCCCCGACGGCCGGATCTACCGGGTCGTCCACCACGGCCCGCTGCTCGACGTGTTCGTGCTCGACATGCGCACCTACCGCAACGCGAACTCCCCCGACAACCAGACCGCGGACCCGGTGGGCATCCTCGGCCGGGAGCAGTTGGAGTGGCTGAAGCGGGAGCTGGCGAAGTCCCGTGCGGTGTGGAAGGTGATCGCCAACGACATGCCGCTCGGCCTTGTCGTGCCCGACCCGGTCGAGGGCAAGCCGAACTTCGAGGCCGTCGCGCAGGGCGACCCGGGCGCTCCGCTCGGCCGTGAGCTGCAGATCGCCGAGCTGCTTCGGTTCATCAAGCACCGGCGGATCACCGGCACGGTATGGCTGACGGCCGACGTGCACCACACCTCCGCCCAGCACTACGACCCCTCGCGGGCCGCGTTCAAGGACTTCGAGCCGTTCTGGGAGTTCGTCTCCGGCCCGCTCAACGCCGGTGCGTTCCCTGCCAACGCGCTGGACGGCACGTTCGGCCCGGACCGGGTGTTCGTCAAGGCGCCCACCGCCTCCAACGTCTCGCCGGCTCAGGGCTACCAGTTCTTCGGCGAGGTGGACATCGACGGCGACAGCGGCGACCTGACGGTACGGCTGCGCGAGTACGACGGCACCGTGCTGTTCACCCAGACGCTCCAGCCGGGCCGGGTCGGCCAGTAGGCGCAGGCGGGCCCGCCGGTCCCGTACCCTTCATCCGTGCCGCGCGCCGACGTCATCCCACGGGGCGCGGCACGGTCAAGTCCTCTGTCATGCGGCCCTCTTCGCAGGTCAGGCCGATTGTCAGTGGTCGCCTCTACGGTTTTCGTATGACGCGAGCACTGGATGACGACAACGCCACGATCTGGGGCCGAGCGGCTAGGAGCCAGCAGACTCTAGAAAATGCTACAAAACGGGCGGAGCATGCTTTACCCATCGGTCACAAGCAGTTCGTGATCACGCAACACCCTTCCTTCACAGTGGCTGCATGACTCCAGAGATGTCTGATGTGACCCGGGCGAAGCACGGACGCCCCGTACACCACTGGCGGCGGGACGTCGTCGAGCTCGCCGCGCTGTTCACGGCCGTGGCCGTCGCCGACGGGGTGGCGAACCTGGTCGGGCACGGCCCCGACGGCCCGGCCCTGCTGGTGATCTCGGCGCTTGTGCTGGCCGCGACGGCCGGCTTCCACACATGGTGGGCACGGCGCCACGGACACGCACCGCCGACCCGTGATACCGGCGCCCGGCCGGCCGCCGAGACGCGGCCGGCCGGGCCCTCCGGATCCTCCGGGCAGCCGGGTGACGACGATGACACGGACGACGTGGCCGACTCCGGTGCGCTGTGGCGAATGCGGACCACCGTGAAGGACGAACCGGGCTCGCTGGCGGCACTGTGCACGGCACTGGCCGAGCGACGTGTGGACATCCTGAGCCTCCAGACGCACCCCCTCGCCGACGGCACGGTGGACGAGTTCCTGCTCCGGGCGCCGCGCACGCTGGAGGCGGCCGAGATCACCCGGGCGGTCTCGCAGGCCGGCGGGAAGTCGACGTGGATCGAGCGGGCCGACGCCCACGACCTGGTCGACGCCCCCACCCGGGTGCTCGGGCTGGCCGCGCGCACCGCGCTGGACGCCGCCGAACTGCCACTGGCGCTGCGCCAGTTGCTGGGCCGGTGCACGATCCGTTCGCTGCCCGGGGCTCCGGCCGGCGGGGGCCGCGGACCCGAGCCGGTGCCGGTCGAGGGTGTGCTGGAGGACACCGTGATGCGGCTGCCGGCGCCGGAGGGCGGGGTGCTCACCGTGGAGCGGCCGTATCTGCCGTTCACCCCCACCGAGTTCGCCCGGGCCCGGGCGCTGGTGGATCTCGACAACCGGCTCGGTCCGCGGATCCCGCGCGGCAAGGACGTGCTGACCCTGCCCGAGGGCAACGACATCACCGTCCGCCGGGTGGACACCGGGGACCTGACCGCGGCGAAGGCGATGCACGAGCGGTGCTCGCCGCGCACCCTCGGCATGCGCTACCACGGCCCGGTCGGCGACGCGGGCCGCTATCTGAACCATCTGCTCAGCCCCCGTTTCGGCCGGACGCTTGCCGCGCTGACCACCTCCGGCCGCATCGTCGGCCTCGGGCACCTGCTGTGGGACGGCGACGAGACGGAGATCGCGCTGCTGATCGAGGACGACTGGCAGCAGCGCGGCATCGGCGGTGAACTGCTCGGCCGGCTCGTGGCGATGGCCGTGGAGGCCGGCTGCGAGAGCGTGTACGCCGTGACGCAGGCGTCCAACACCGGCATGGTCGCCGCGATGCGCGGCCTCGGCCTGCCCCTGGACTACCAGATCGAGGAGGGCACGCTCGTCATCACCGCCCGCCTGGACGCCGCCCCGACCCCCGCCCGGCGGCCGTACGACACCGGCCTCCACCACCTCGGCACCCCGGCCCACCGAGACTGACACACGGCACACCCCGCGACACCTCTTTACGCGCCCCGGCCCACAGCTGGCGGCAGGGCCGGGGCCGGTAGGCGGGCCAGGATCTGCGGCCCGGGCCCGGGATCTGCGGCCGGGGTCGGGGCCTCCCGCCGGGGCGAGTGTCGGCGGTCGGGCCCCGGGCGCGCTATATGGGCGACCGGGCCATGGATCCGCCGCGACGGCGACCAGCCACGACCGTGGTGTGCGGCAGTGCCCGACTCACCCGCGCCCGGCACCGGCCGCCATCCCTCAGCGCACCGCCTCCCGCAGTGGTACCGGCGTCCGGGCGGCGGGCTCGCCCAGCGCCTGGTCCAGGTCCGCCCACAGATCGTCCACGTCCTCCAGACCCACCGACAACCGCAGCAGCCGGTCGCTCACCCCCGCCCCCCGCCGGTCGTCGGCGTCGACGATGCGGTGGCTGATGGACGCGGGATGCTGGATGAGCGTGTCGACGCTGCCCAGGCTCACCGCCGGGGTGACGAGCCGGACCCGGGAGACGACCTCGTGCGGATCGCCGTGCACCTCGAAGGCGATCATCGCGCCGCCGATGCGCGGATAGTGGACGCGGGCCACGCGCGGGTCGGCGGCGAGCCGGCCGGCCAGTTCGGCGGCGGTCGCGGAGGCGGCCCGCACCCGCACGGGGAGCGTGGACAGTCCCCTCAGCAGCAGGTAGCCCGCCAGCGGATGCAGGACCCCACCGGTGGCGAACCGTATCTGCCGTAGCCGGCCCGCGAACTCCTCGTCGCAGGCGACCACTCCGGCCAGCACATCGCCGTGGCCGCCGAGGTACTTGGTGGCGCTGTGCAGCACCAGGCGGGCGCCGTGCTCGGCCGGGCGTTGCAGCACAGGCGTGGCGAAGGTGTTGTCGGCGAGCAGCGGAACCGACCCACAGGCGTGCGCGACGGCCCGCAGATCGACCTCGGCGAGGGTCGGGTTGGCCGGGGACTCCACCATCACCAGGCCGGTGTCCGGGCGCACCGCGTCGGCGATGCCGGCCGGGTCGGTCCAGGTGACCTCGGTGCCGAGCAGCCCGGCGGTCAGCAGATGGTCGCTGCAGCCGTACAGGGGTCGTACCGCCACCACATGGCGGAGGCCCATCGCCGAACGGGCCAGCAGGACCGCGCTCAGCGCCGCCATCCCGCTGGCGAAGGCGACCGCGGACTCGGTGCCCTCCAGGCGGGCCAGGGCGGTCTCGAAGCGACCGACGGTCGGGTTGCCGAGACGGCCGTAGACGGGCGGCCCGACCGGGTCGGCGCCGTCGGTGGCGAAGGCGTCGATGCGGGCGGCCTCACCGCGGCTGTCGTACGAGGGGTAGGTGGTCGACAGATCGATCGGCGGGGCGTGCAGGCCCTGGCGGGCGAGATCGTCGCGGCCGGCGTGCACGGCCTCCGTGTCCAGGGCTCTCGATGCGGTGCGTACGCCGTCGTAGGCACCTGTGCTCGCTGTGTCCATGCGCGGAAGGGTGAACAGTGAACGGTTCACGGGATTCGAACACCGTGCTACGTTCGGCCCATGGCCGAATCTGTCGTACTGGATCCGGTGGATCTTCATCTGCTGCGGCTGCTGCAGAACGACGCCCGGACCACCTACCGCGATCTCGCCGCGCAGGTGGGCGTGGCGCCGTCGACGTGTCTGGACCGGGTGACCCGGCTGCGCCGCTCGGGCGTGATCCTCGGCCACCAGCTGCGTCTGGATCCGGCCAAGCTGGGGCGCGGGCTCCAGGCCCTGCTGTCGGTACAGGTACGGCCGCACCGGCGGGAGCTGGTCGGGCCGTTCGTGGAGCGGATCCGGGCTCTGCCGGAGACCTTGACCGTGTTCCATCTGACCGGGCCGGACGACTATCTGGTGCATGTGGCCGTCGCGGACATGGCCGACCTGCAGCGCCTGGTGCTCGACGAGTTCACCGCGCGGCGCGAGGTGGCGCGGGTGGAGACCCGGCTGATCTTCCAGCAGTGGGACTGCGGGCCGCTGCTGCCGCCCGGCCACGCCCAGAGCTGAATCCCCCCATACGTGGGTGACGGGGTGATCCTTCTCGTACGAGGATGGGCCCATGTCTGAGACCAAGAGCCCGCTGCCCCGTCAGGTGGCAGACGCGTACGTGGACGACCTCATCGCCCTCGACCCGGTCACCGGTACCTACCTCGGTGTGAAGGAGAGTTCGAGCCGGCTGCCCGACTACTCGCCCGCGGGCCAGTCGGCCCTCGCGGAGCTGGCGCGGACCACGCTCGCGAAGCTGGACGAGGCGGAGCGGCAGCCGGGGGCGGACAGCGACGCGGAGCGGCGCTGCGGGCGGCTGCTGCGGGAGCGGCTGACCGCCGAACTCGCCGTGCACGAGGCCGACGAGCACCTGCGCGCGGTCGGCAACATGGCCACGCCGGGCCACTCGGTGCGGGACATCTTCACGGTCACGCCGTCGCAGACGGACGAGGACTGGGCGGCGATCGCCGAGCGGCTGCGCGCGGTGCCGGGAGCGCTCGCGGGCTACCGTGAGTCGCTGCAACTCGGCCTGGACCGCAAGCTGTTCGCGGCGCCGCGGCCGACGGCGACGTACATCGAGCAGCTCACCGAGTGGACGGACACGGACGGCAAGGGCCGTGGCTGGTACGAGGACTTCACCGCCGCCGGGCCCCAGGCGCTGCGCGCGGAGCTGGACGAGGCGGCCCGCGCGGCGACCGGCGCCCTGGTGGAGCTGCGGGACTGGCTGCGGGACGTGTACGCGGCCGCGATCGAGGGCGCCCCGAACACGGTGGGCCGCGAGCGGTACGCGCGCTGGTCCCGCTACTTCAACGGCACCGATCTCGACCTGGACGAGGCGTACGCGTACGGCTGGTCGGAGTTCCACCGCATCCTCGGCGAGATGAGGCAGGAGGCGGAGAAGATCCTGCCCGGCGCCGAGACCCCCTGGGTGGCGCTCGCCCACCTCGACGAGCACGGCCGGCACATCGAGGGCGTGGAGGAGGTGCGGGAGTGGCTGCAGGGCCTGATGGACAAGGCCATCCAGGACCTGGACGGCACGCACTTCGAACTCGCCGAGCGGGTGCGGAAGGTGGAGTCGCGCATCGCCCCGCCCGGCGGCGCCGCGGCCCCCTATTACACGCCTCCGTCGGAGGACTTCTCCCGCCCTGGGCGCACCTGGCTGCCCACCATGGGGCAGACCCGCTTCCCGGTCTACGATCTGGTCTCCACCTGGTACCACGAGGGCGTGCCCGGGCATCACCTCCAGCTCGCGCAGTGGGTGCACGTGGCGGAGAACCTCTCCCGCTACCAGGCGACGGTCGGCGGGGTGAGCGCCAACGCCGAGGGCTGGGCGCTGTACGCGGAGCGGCTGATGGACGAGCTGGGCTACCTCACGGATCCCGAGCAGCGGCTCGGCTATCTGGACGCGCAGATGATGCGGGCGGCCCGGGTGATCGTGGACATCGGCATGCACCTGGAGCTGGAGATCCCCGCCGACTCGCCGTTCCACCCCGGTGAGCGGTGGACGCCGGAGCTGGCGCAGGAGTTCTTCGGTGCCCACAGCAGCCGACCGGCGGACTTCGTGGAGAGCGAGCTGACCCGGTATCTGACGATTCCGGGCCAGGCGATCGGCTACAAGCTCGGTGAGCGGGCGTGGCTGCTGGGCCGGGAGAAGGCGCGCGAGCGGCACGGCGACGCGTTCGACCTGAAGGCCTGGCACATGGCGGCCCTGTCGCAGGGTTCGCTGGGCCTGGACGACCTGGTGGACGAGCTGGCCCGGCTCTGACGCCCGGGAGCGTCAGCGCCGGAAGCCGCCTTCCGAGTTGATGACCTCCCCGGTGATCCAGCCGGCCTCGTCCGTGGCCAGCCACGCGATGAGGCGGGCCGGGTCGTCGGGGAGCCCCCAGCGTCCGCCGGGAAAACGGGCGGCGACGGCGGCGTGGGCCTCGCCGGTGGCGTAACCGGTGTCCACCGGGCCGGGATTGACGGCGTTCACCGTGATGCCGTGCTCGACCAGCGTGCCGGCCAGTGAGCGGGTGATCGAGGCGAGGGCGCCCTTCTGCAGGGCGTAGGCGATCTCGCCGGGCATGCCACCGCCGAGGTCCTGTCCGGAGGTCATCAACACCACCCGCCCGCCGGGAGCACCGTCGGTCAGCCGTGCGCGCGAGCGGGCGTAGGCCTGGACGAGCAGCAGGACCGAGCGGGTGTCGACCGCCCAGTGCGCGTCCAGCATCGCGGCGTCGATCTCGTCCAGGGTGCCGTCCGAGCCGCTGAGGGCGTGGTTGGCGACGAGGATGTCCAGCCGGCCGAACTCACCGACGACCGTGTCGATCAGCCGCGCCGGCTCGGCCGGGTCGGCGAGGTCACCGGGTCCTGCGGCGACGCGGGCCCCGGGATCACCGAGCGCCTCACGCACGGAGCCGACGACAGCCTCGGGACTGTCGGCGCCCCACGGCATGGCGGCGTCGTGCGGCACATGGTGATGCAGATACACACTCGCCCCGTACGCCGCCAACCGCCGCGCCACAGCATGCCCGATCCCGGTCCGCCGGCTCGCCCCGGTGACGAGAGCGGTACGGCCACGCAGGGGCAACGGGTCGCGGCGCAGCTCTTCCGGGGCGGGGGGAGTGTTTGCCGACATGGCGGATCACCTTAGGGGGAGCGGGATCGCGCCGCGAGTGAATATGGCCCCAGCTCCGCGCCCACCCCACCCCCACACACCCCATCGCTCCGCCGTCCGGCCGTGCCCGGTGGCGTGGGGCGGCGGGTGGGGGCTTGCTGGTGCCGGAGTCGATGCGGAGGAGGCGGGCCGGCATGCAGCGGAAGAGGTCGGCGCTGGAGACGCCGCGGGCCGCCGGGCTGGCCGGAGTCGGGTTCGCGCTGCTGCTGACGGCGGCGATCGTCCTGGTCCGGCTGGGGATGCCCCAGGGCGCTGCCGCGATCACCGCCCAGGGGTTCACGAACTCCGCGCGGCGCGGCGCACTTGAGAGGGCCCTCGCGCTCGTGCCGTTCGCAGGCATCTTCTTCCTGTGGTTCATGGGCTCCATTCGGGCGCATGTCGGTGCGGCCGAGGACAGGTTTCTGGCCACCGTGTTCCTGGGCAGCGGCCTGGTCTTCACGGCCACGATGTTCGGCGCCGCCGCGGCGGCCGGTGCCGTCCTCTCCGTCGCGCACCCGGCCGGCACGGCACCCGCGCCCGCGTCCTGGGACTTCGGCCGCCACTTCGCGTACACGATGCTGGTGGGGTACGCGATGCGGATGGCGGCCGTCTTCGTGTCCGTCGTGTCGGTTATCGGCCACCGTCTCGGTGTCCTGCCCCGCCCGATCACCGTCCTGGGCGGCCTCACCGCCCTGACACTGCTCTTCGTGTCGGACAACGTGCCCTGGTCGGAGCTGGTCTTCCCGGCCTGGTCGCTGGTGCTCAGCGGTCACATCCTCCTGGCGAGCGCCGGCTCGCGCTCACCTGCCGCGCCTCGGGCATGACGGACCGGTCCGGCGCGCCCGGCGTGGCGCCGACCCGGACGGGTTCCCCGACGGGCGATCTCGCCGCAGTGGACCCATGCTGACAAACGGGACATGACCGCCGTCCGGGAATGCCGCGCGACACGGCCGGCGCGGACCGGACCTGGCCACCGGAAAGGCGGAGCGTCGATGCGGCTCGTCGTCGATCTCAACAAATGCCAGGGGTACGCCCAGTGCGCGTTCCTCGCTCCCGATGTCTTCGCGATGCACGGCGAGGAGTCACTGATCTACAACCCGCATGCCCCCGAGGAGCAGCGGGAACGGCTGGCCCGCGCCGTCGCCGCCTGCCCGGTGCAGGCGATCACCGCGGACGGTCTGGACGACACGGGAGACTCCCGGGAGGCGTCCGATGGCCGCTGATCACATCGAGTGGCTCAGACGCGAAGGCCGGATCGTGATCGTCGGCGCCTCGCTCGCGGGGCTGCGGGCCGCCGAGACCCTGCGTGCCGAGGGCTTCGCCGGCGAGCTGACCCTGATCGGCGACGAACCGTACGAGCCGTACGACCGGCCGCCGCTGTCCAAGTCCGTCCTGCTGGGGATGGCCTCCCCGCACCGCACCGAGCTGCCGCACCGCCGGGAGATCGACGCCAAGTGGCGGCTCGGTGTCCCGGCGACCGGACTGGATCTGACGGCCAAACGGGTCCGGCTGGCCGACGGCGACGAGGTGGAGTACGACCGGCTGCTCATCGCGACCGGCGTCCGCGCCCGGCCCTGGCCGAATGAGGACGAGGCCCGGCTGGACGGCGTCTGCCTGCTGCGGACCCGGGACGACGCGGCCGATCTGTACCAGCGGCTCAAGGCAGGGCCGCGCCGGGTGTTCGTCATCGGCGCGGGCTTCGCCGGTTCGGAGGTGGCGTCGGCCTGCCGGGAGATGGGGCTGCCCGTGACCGTGGCGGAACGCGCCGCAGCACCGCTGGTGGGCGCGCTCGGCGGGGTGATCGGCGCCGTCGCCGCCGACCTGCAGACCGACAACGGGGTGGACCTGCGCACACATGTCACGGTGACCTCGCTGGAGGGTGACTCGGCCGGCCGGGTGCGGGCGGTCCATCTGTCCGACGAGAGCGTCGTCGAGGCGGACGTGGTCGTGGTCTCGCTGGGCTCGCTGCGCAACACCGACTGGCTGACCGGGTCGGGGCTGGGCGCCGGCCCCCGGGGCATCGCCTGCGACGCGGGCTGCCGCGCCTTCGACTTCCGGGGCATCGTCACCGACGACGTCTTCGTGGCGGGTGACGTCGCGCGCTCCCCGCACGCGCTGTTCGGCTACCAGTTCCTCTCACTGGAGCACTGGGGCAACGCCGTCGCGCAGGCGGAGACGGCCGCGCACAACATGATCTGCCACGGCGCCGACCGGCGGCCGCACCTGTGGATGCCCGCCTTCTGGTCGTCGATGTTCGGCGTGAACATCAAGTCGGTCGGCGTGCCGCCCATGGGTGACCAGCTCATGATCACGCAGGGTTCGCCGGTCGAACGCCGGTTCGTCGGCGTGTACGGCTACCAGGGCCGGATGATCGCCGCCGTGAGCTTCGACAACACCAGGTGGCTGGAGTTCTACGCGCGGCAGATCGAGCAGGGCGCGCCGTTCCCGGTGGAGCACCCGACGATGGACCGGCGTCCCGAGGGCAGGCAGCCGGTGGCGGCCGACTTCCCCGACCCGTCCCTGCCGACCCACGGCCCCACCGTGACCCTCACCGGCTACTCGCCGGCCGACCAGCAGCTGGTCTTCCATCCCGCCCGGCACTGACCGCCGCCCGGCCCGACGCTCCAAGGACGTGTCATGACGCAGGCCCCGTTGTTCCGTCGGATCACCGACTTCGCCAGCCGCGCCAACCCGTACCCGCTGTACGAGGAGCTGCGCAAGACCCCGGTCCTGCACGAGGAGGAGGGCGGCCCGTACGTCTTCAGCTCGTACTACGACATCGAGGCCCTGCTGCACGATCCCCGGGTCAGCTCCGACTCCGCCAACCTCGCCGCCGCCGGAGAGGACCCACTGGCCCAGTCGGAGGAGACGGGGGGACTGCCGCCGTCCTTCCTGCGGCTCGACCCGCCGGAGCACGACCGGCTCCGGCGCATCGCCAACAGCGCCTTCGGGCCGCCGCACCGGCCGCGCCGGGTCGACGACATGCGCGGTGACATGGCGGCCATCGTCACCCAGCTGATCGACGGCTTCGGGGACGCACGGCAGATCGACCTGGTCGACCAGTTCGCGTATCCCTTCCCGGTGACCGTGATCTGCCGGCTGCTCGGAGTGCCCCGGGAGGACGAGCCCCGGTTCCGCGCCTGGGTGGACCCGCTGGTGGCCAGCCTGGACCCGGAGGCGCGCGAGCATCCCGATCCCGAGTTCGTGGAGAAGGCGCAGGAAGCACGGATGCAGCTCGGGATGTACCTGGCCGGGCTGGTCGAGCAGCGCACCAAGGAACCCCGGGACGACCTGCTGTCCGACCTGGTCGACAGCAAGGGCCCGGACGGTGCCATGACGATGATGGAGGTGCTGAGCACCGCGGTGCTGCTGCTGATCGCCGGTCACGAGACGACGGTCAACCTGATCACGAACGGCATGCTCACCTTGCTGCGCCACCCGGACGTCCTGCAGCGCCTGCGCCGGGACCCGGGCCTTTCGGTGCGCATCGTGGAGGAGTTGCTGCGTTACGAGCCACCCGTGCAGATCGTGCCGCAGCGCACCAGCATCACCGACATCCAGGTGCGCGGGGTCACCGTCCCCAAGGGTTCGCGGATCTGGCTGGTACTGGCCGCCGGCAACCGCGACCCCGAGCGGTTCAAGGACCCCGAGCGCTTCGACCCGGACCGCGAGGACATCCAGCACCTCGGCTTCGGCAGTGGCATCCACAGCTGCTTCGGCGCTCCGCTGGCCCGGCTCGAAACCCAGATCGCGCTGTCCGAACTGGCCCGGCGGCTGGAGAATCCCCGTCTGGTCGAGGACCCGCCGCCGTACCGGCAGAACGCGGTGCTGCGCGGCCCCCGGCATCTGAACATCGCCTTCGACAAACTGCGTTGACAGCCGTCGGCGGTCCGGTCAGTGATCGAGCCGTCTGAGCTGTACCAGCCCGACCCAGGTCTCGGGCCCCGGCTGCGCATACGCGGCGCGCACCGCGTACGTGCCCGGCTCCAGCGGCACCCTCAGGTGCTCGTTGCGGTCGGCCGCCGGGCCCGGCCAGGCCGAGTCGAACAGCAGCACCGGTCCGGGCACCCGCCAGTGCACCTCGCTCCCCCACACCGCCGTGTCCAGGGCGGCGGGGACACCGGCGAGGAGTTCCGCCTCCGAGTTCGCGGCGGACCACCGCACGAAGGTGGCGTGGTCCGGGAGGTACGAGGTGGCCGCGGGTTCGTCGCCGAAGACCAGGGCCGCGCTGTCGCCGACGGGCAGCAGGCCGGCGTAACCGTCGACCTCGCACGCGCGGTCGTAGTCCGTGTCGAGTTCCTCGCTGTCGGCGCCCGCCCAGAAGGGCAGCACCGTCTCCGGGACGGCTATCAGCGGACCGCCGCCCGATTCCACCCACTCCAGCGCGCCTGGATCCGCGTATCGAGCCATGGGCAGAGAACCTACACGGGTGTCGATCAGCAGCCGCAATCGCCTTCGACGGGTGCGGTCAGCGGGTCGGCGTCGCGCTGTGCGCGCCCCTGCCAGGTCTCGTAGGCGAAGCCCTCGCGCGCCCAGTACTCGAAGCCGCCGAGCATCTCCTTGACCTGGTAGCCCAGTTCGGCGAGGGCGAGGGCGGCGCGGGTGGCGCCGTTGCAGCCGGGGCCCCAGCAGTACGTCACCACCGGCACGGACTTGTCCAGGAGCTGCTCCGCCTGCTCGGGGATGAGCGCGGTGGGCAGGTGGACGGCGCCGGGGATGTGCCCCTGGTCCCAGGACTCCGTCGAGCGCGAGTCCACGACGACGAAGCCGGGGTCACCGCCGACCGCGAGCGCGGCGGCCACGTCGGAGACATCGGCGTGGAAGGCCAGGCTCGCCCGGAAGTGGGCGGCCGCCTCGGCGGGGGCCGCGGGCGCGACGCGCAGGACAGGGTTTTCCGTGGTCTTCGTGATCATGACTGTAAATCTACGGCTCACGCCCCCGGCCCTGAAGCAGGTATCCACGGCATTCCCCTTGTCCGGGCCGGGATTTCCCTGCTATCCATCCGGGATGACCGTGTATTCCCCGGACGCCACCGACTGGCGCATCCTAGAGGTCCTCCAGCGCGAGGGCCGGGCCAGCTACGCCGAGCTGGCGCGGGCCGTCTCCATGTCGCCGAGCGCCGTCACCGAACGGGTCCGCCGGCTGGAGGAAGCGGGCGTGATCCAGGGGTACGCCGCGGTCGTGGACCCCGAGCGGCTCGGGCTGCCGATCCTGGCGTTCGTAAGGCTGCGCTACCCGAACGGCAACTACAAGCCGTTCCACGACATGGTGGCCGCGACGCCCGAGATCCTGGAGGCGCACCACGTGACGGGCGACGACTGTTTCGTCATCAAGGTCGCCGCCCGGTCCATGTCCCATCTGGAGGAGATCTCCGGGAAGATCGGCGCGCTGGGCTCGGTGACCACCAGTGTCGTGTACTCCTCTCCCCTGCCCCGGCGCGCACTGGGCCGCTGATCCGGGTACCTGGTCAGACCCCCCGCTGCCGCAGCGCCGACCCCGATCTGCCCTTGACGACCTCCAGCTGGGCGTGGATGCGGCGGCGCAGGTCGGGCACGTGGCTGACGATGCCCACGCTGCGGTCGCGTTCGCGCAGGGAGTCCAGGACGTCCAGGACCTCGTCGAGGGTCTGGTCGTCGAGGCTGCCGAAGCCCTCGTCGATGAACAACGTGTCGAGGCGGACGCCGCCGGCCTCGTCGGTGACGACGTCCGCGAGGCCGAGGGCGAGGGCGAGGGAGGCGAAGAAGGTCTCGCCGCCGGACAGGGTGGCGGTGTCGCGTTCGCGTCCCGTCCAGGCGTCGACCACATGCAGCCCGAGCCCGCTGCGGCCGCGTCCGGTGCGGTCGTCGGAGTGGACGAGGGTGTAGCGGCCCGACGACATGCGCTGCAGCCGGGCGGTCGCGGCGGCGGCGACCTGCTCCAGGCGGGCCGCGAGCACATACGACTCCAGGCGCATCTTGCGTTCGTTGTCGGCGGAGGTGCCCGCGGTGAGGGCGGCGAGGCGGGCGACCCGGTCGTATTCCTCGCGGAGCGGGGCGAGCCGTCGTACGGCCTCGGCGGTGCGCGCGGAGAGGCGGTCCAGCTCGGCGCAGCAGCGGGCCGCCGCGTCGCGTGCGGACGCCGCCTCGCGCAGCCGGTGTTCGGCCGTCGCGGCCGCGCGCTCGGCCGTGGCCGGGTCGGCGGGCGGGCGCTGGGCGGCGGCCGCGGTGTCGGCCTCCGCCAGTACCGCGCGTACGGCGGCCTCCTCGGCCTGCCAGGCGTCCAGGCGGTGCTGCAGTTCGCGGTGGGCCGCGGCGTCCAGGAGAGCGCCGGCCGCGGCCCGCGGGGTGTCGAAGCCGGCCCGGTAGGCGGCGTCGGCGAGGCGGGCGTCGGCGTCCTTCAGTCGCTGGGCGGCGTCCTCGGCGGCGCGCACGGCGTCAGCGGCGTCGGTCAGCAGCGCCGTCTGCCGCTCCAGTTGCGCGGCACGTGCGGCCACACTGCCGGAGTTGCCGCGCGCCTTGGTCAACACCTCTTCCAGTTGCGCCTGTTCGCGCTCCAGGGACTCGCGCCGGGTGAGCCGGGAGGCGGCCCGTACGGCGGCCTGCTGGCGGTCCGCGAGGCGCTGTTCGCGCTCGTGCTCGGCGCGGCGCAGCTCCTCGTGGGCGGCGTGCAGCGCGGAGGCGTCGCGCCGGGCGCGGGCGTACTCGTGCTCCAACTGCGCGTTGGCTTCTTCGAGTTGGGCGGTGGGCGTGTCTCCGGCCTCGGCGGTGGCGGCGGCCAGGGCTTCGCGGACGACGCCGAGCCGCCGTTCGTCCTCGGCGTGCTGCTCCTCGGCGCGCCGGCAGTCGGCCAGGGCCCGGTCCTCGGTCTCCCGGTCGACGTGTCCGGCGACCTTGCGGGCCGGCGCCGGGTGTTCGGTGGCTCCGCAGACCGCGCAGGGCTCGCCGTCGGTGAGGTGGGCGGCCAGTTCGGCGGCGATGCCGTGCAGGCGCTGTTCCTTGAGGTCCAGCCAGTGGGCTCGGGCGTCGAGGGCGCGCTGCCCCGAGGCGGCCGCCTGCAGCCGGGCCCCCTCCAGGTCGGCGGCCAGCTGGTCCCGGGTGCGGGCCGCCTCTAGGCGCCCGCGCATCGGTTCCCGCTGGACGGCGAGCTGTTCGGCGCGGGTGGCGGCCTCCTGGGCGGAGTCGACGCGGGACTGCAGCGCCGCGCGGGTGGCGTCCCAGCCGTCGAGCCAGGCCTCGGCCTCGCGGAGCACGTCCTCGTCCGCGCGCTCCTGGCGGTCGAGCCCGGACCGCTCCTCGGCCAGTTCGGCGAGCCGCTGCTCGGCCCGCCGGGCCGCGTCCAGACCGCCCAGCTCCTCGGCGGCCCGGCGGGCGGCGGCGGCGAGTCCGGCCGCGCCCGCGTCGGCGTAGGACTCGGGGAGCATGCCACGCGTGCGTGCCTCGGCCGCGGCCGTCCTGCGGTGCTCCTCCTCGACGGCCTCGCGCAGCTCCAGCGCGGGCGCGACCGCCTCCGCCTTGCGGGACCGCTCCATGCGCCGCTGTGCCTCGTGATGGGCGCCCGCCCGCTCCTGGAGCCGCTCGGCGCGCTGCCGGGCCTCGGCCAACCGGCTCTGCAGCCGGGCGAGTTCGCGTACCTCGTCCAGGTCGCGTCGGGTCTCGGCGTGGGCCGACTCGGCGGCGGCGAGCCGGCAATGGGCGACGGTGAGGCGTTCGCGGGCGGTGGCCCGGGCGACCGCGGCGGCGCCGAGGACGGCGTCGGCCAGGCCCGGGTCGCCGGGGGCCAGCTCGGGCAGCTCCATGGCGTCGCCGGCCTCCTGCTGCATGCGGTGGGCGTCGGCGAGCAGCGCCGCGTCGCCTTCCCGCACGCGTGCCTCGGTGGCGCGGCGGCGCTCGGCGAGGCGCTTCTCGACGTCGGCGAAGCGCTGGGTGTCGAAGAGGCGGCCCAGCAGCCGGCCGCGGGCCTCGGCGTCGGCACGCAGGAAACGGGCGAAGTCGCCCTGGGGCAGCAGCACGACCTGGCAGAACTGCTCGCGGCTCATGCCGAGCAGCTGGGTGATCTCCTCGCCGATCTCCTGGTGGGAGCGGCTGCGGTCCTTCCAGGCGCCGGCCGCGGCGTCGTACTCGCGCAGCCAGGTCTGGGCCTTGTCGACGGTCGTGCCGGCGCCGCGCAGTTTGGGCCGCTCCCAGGGCGGCTGCCGGGTGATCTCCAGGCGGCGGCCGGCGACGGTGAGGTCGAGGCGGACCTCGGTGCGGGTGCGCGGCTCGGCGTGGTCGCTGCGCAGGTGCATGCCCTGGCCGCTCTGCCGGGCGCCGGGGACGGAGCCGTACAGGGCGTAGCAGACGGCGTCCAGGACGGAGGTCTTGCCGGCGCCGGTGGGGCCGTGCAGCAGGAAGAGTCCGGCGGCGGACAGGGCGTCGAAGTCGATGCTCTGGGAGCCGCCGAAGGGCCCGAAGGCGGTGATGTCGAGCCGGTGCAGCCTCACCGGGCCACCTCCCGTACGGCGGCGTCGGCGCGCATGGCGTCGAAGGCCTCGCGCAGCACGGCCGCCTCCCGTTCGTCGGGCCCGGCGCCGCGCACATGGGCGACGAAGTCCTGGGCGATCTGCTGGTCGCTGCGGCCCGCGAGACGCCGGGCGTAGGACACCTGGGGGTCGTCCGGGCCGCGCTCGGGGGCGAAGACGAGGCTGAGGGTGTGCGGGAAGCGCTCGGTGAGCCGGGCCATGGGTTCGGCGGGGCGGACCGGGTCGGTGAGGGTGGCCTCGACCCAGGCGTCCTCGTGGCGGGCCAGTGCCGGGTCGGCGAGGAGGTCGTCCAGCGTGCCCCTGATGCGGGCCAGCGGGCGCGGCACCGGGCAGTCGACGCGCTCGGCGGAGACGGAGCCGTCGGGGCCGAGGTCGATCAGCCACATGCTCTTGCGGTGGTCGGCCTCGGAGAACGAGTAGGCGAGCGGGGAGCCGGAGTAGCGCACGCGCTCGGTGAGGGTCTGGCAGCCGTGCAGATGGCCGAGCGCCACATAGTCGACACCGTCGAAGACCCCCGCCGGTACGGCGGCGACCCCGCCGACGGTGATGTCCCGCTCGCTGTCGCTGGCCTCGCCGCCGGTGACGAAGGCGTGGGCCAGGACGACCGAGCGGGTGCCCGGCCCGCGGCCGGCGAGGTCGGCGCGGACGCGGTCCATGGCGGCGCCGAGCACGGCCTCGTGTCCGGCCTTGTCCACGGCGAACTCGTCCTTCACCAGGGCCGGTTCGAGGTAGGGCAGACCGTAGAAGGCGACGTCGCCGTGGGCGTCGGTGAGCACCACGGGGATGCCGGCGGCCGACGGTTCGGTGCGCAGGTGGATGCCGGCGCGGTCGATGAGCCCGGCGCCGACGCCGAGGCGGCGGGCGGAGTCGTGGTTGCCGGAGATCATCACCGTGGGCACGCCGAGGTCGGCGAGGCGGTGCAGGGCGTCGTCGAACAGCTCGACCGCGGCGAGTGGGGGCACCGCGCGGTCGTACACATCGCCCGACACGACCACCGCGTCCACCTCGCGCTCGCGCACGGTGGTGACGAGGTGACCGATGAACTCGGCCTGGGCCCCGAGCATGTTCACCCGGTGGAAGGCCCGGCCGAGATGCCAGTCGGACGTGTGCAGGAGTCTCATGATCCCCGAGACTAACGGCCGGGTCTGACATCACGGGCGGTTACTCCCGTATCGACCCGACACAGCCGGTCAACTATGGCCGTATTTGCCCGATCAGGGCGGAGTGTCAAGCATCTCCGTAGGCCTCGCCGCCCAGTTCGAACCCTGCCGTGCCCGCCGTCGCATCGGCGAGCCAGGCGCGGAAGGCGTCCACGTCCGCGTCCGGCAGGCCGATCTCGATGGTGACCGCCTCGGCGTAGCGGACGTCCCGCACCTCGCGTCCGGTGGCGCGCAGGTCGTTCTGGACCTTGCCGGCGCGCTGGTGGTCTACAGTCACCGTGGCCAGCCGGAAGCGGCGCCGGGTGATCGTGCCGAGGGTGTCGAGGGCCTCCCCGACGGCGCCGCCGTAGGCCCGGATGAGTCCGCCGGCGCCGAGCTTGACGCCCCCGTAGTAGCGGGTGACGACCGCGACGACGTAGCGCATCTCACGGCGCAGCAGCATCTGGAGCATGGGAACACCGGCGGTGCCGCCCGGTTCGCCGTCGTCGCTGGCCTTCTGCACGGAGGCGTCGGCGCCGATGACGTACGCCCAGCAGTTGTGGGTCGCGTCGGCGTGCTCCTTGCGCACGGAGGCGATGAAGTCCTGCGCCTCCTGCTCGGTGGCGGCCGGGGCGAGGGCGCACAGGAAGCGGGAGCGGTTGATCTCGATCTCGTGCACGCCCGCGCGGGCGACTGTGCGGTACTCGTCCTGCATCCCGCAAGCCTATGTGCTGACAGGGAGTGGGCGGCGACGGGCGCACGCCGGCGGTGGGGGCACGGACGACGGTCGGGTACGCGCGCGCAGCCGGTGGTCGCGGCGTGGGCACGCGCACGCGCGCGTGGGCCTACTTCTTCTTCCCGCGTGCCACGATCAGCGAGGTCAGAAGGGCGGTGCCGGGGCCGAGGGCGGGCCAGCCGGTGCCGTGCCAGGACAGGACGGCGATGGCGGACGTGGGGAACTTCGTCCGCACCCGCTCCAGCGTGTCCTCCAGACCGTCCCGCGCCAGCGCCAGGACGAGCTCCTCGAGACCGGGGTTGTGCCCGACCAGCAGGAGCGTCTCGACCTCCGACGGCGCCTCGTGGACCACCTCCAGGAGTTCCGGTACGCCGGCCGCGTACAACCGCCGGTCGTAGCGCACCGGCGGCGGAGTGCCCCACTCGGCGGAGGCCAGCTCCCAGGTGCGGCGGGCGCGCACGGCCGGGGAGCACAGGGCGAGGTCGGGCAGGCAGTCGGCCTCGGCGAGGGCGCGTCCGGCGGCCGGGGCGTCGCGCAGCCCGCGCCGCGCGAGCGGCCGGCGGTGGTCCTCGACGCCCTCGGGCCAGGCGGACTTCGCGTGCCGCAGGACCACCAGCCGGCGCAGCGAGCCCCTGCCCGCCCGCGTGATCACGCCGGGCTCCCGAGGTCGCGGGCGAGGTCGAGGGCCAGCAGCCGGTCGGCGTAGACGTAGGTCTCGAACCGGGCCCCGTCGGGCAGGTCCGGGGCGCTCTCCACGTCCCGCAGCACCTCCAGCACTCCGGGCAGGTCGAGGTCGTCCTCCCACGCGGAGCGCAGCCGCGCCCGCACCTCGTCGGGCACGGGCCGCGAGGGCTGCCGCGCCCACCCCGCCACTGCCCGCCGCCACCGGTCCAGCCGCCCGGCGGCCTCCTCCAGCACGGCGAGGCCCAGCCGGACCGGCTCGCCACGCGGCACGCGGAGGAGCGCGAGCCGAAGGGCAGCGGGGTCGGAGAGACCGCAAAGGAGGTCCGGGAGCGCGGGGTGTGCAGCGGGCTCGGGGACGTGCCCCGCGGCGGGATCCGCCCCTGGGCCGCCCACCGGCTCCCCCGTCCACTCCACCGGCGCCACCCACGCCACCGGTCCCCCGCCGGAGGTGTCCGGGATTTCGGTCGTCACGTGGATCGTCTGGGCCTCCCCGAGGCCCGGCGTGGCGTCGTGGGCGTCCTCGAAGGGGCGGATGGCCAGGGTGGTCGCGGCGCTGTGGAGGCCGGCGGGGCCGCGGGGTGCGGCGAGGGTCGCCCAGACCGGTGTGCCGCCCAGTTCCAGGGCGCGGACGAGGAGGTCGGCGGTGAGCAGCACCCGCAGGGAGGTCGGGTCGGGGCCGGAGGCGTGGGCCTCGATGCGGGTCAGGCCGCGACGGGCGGGCGCGGCGGGGACGGGCTCACCAGTTCGGGCGTCGAGGATGCGCAGCACGGGCTGAGCGTAGGCGGGCGGACGGTCGTACGCAGGCATCTTGTGTCCATTCCGGACATGGTGGCGAGGGGTCGGGCCGGGAATCCGGACCCGCCGGGGTGCTGTTGCCCAGGGGAACAGTTTCCCGCAGCCCCGAGGAGGCGGCCGTGTACGGCGACGAAGCGACGATCCGCAGGATCCTGACCGAGCTGGGCGACACCTGGGCGGTGGTCGGTCTGTCCGGCAACCGGGGCCGGGCCGCGTACGGCGTGGCGCAGGTCCTGCAGCGGTACGGCAAGCGGATCGTGCCGGTGCACCCCAAGGCCGAGACCGTGCACGGTGAGCAGGGCTACGCCTCCCTCGCGGACATCCCCTTCGAGGTCGACGTGGTCGACGTCTTCGTCAACGGCGACCTGGCCGGCGCGGTGGCCGACGAGGCGGTGACCAAGGGCGCGCGGGCGGTGTGGTTCCAGCTCGGTGTCGTGGACGAGGCCGCCTACGAGCGCACACGGATGGCAGGCCTCGACATGGTCATGGACCGGTGTCCGGCCATCGAAATTCCCCGTCTGGGCTAACGAATCTCTCCTTCTACTCACAATTGGTCGCTGAATATTGACATTCCTACTGGGCATCTGACCTGTGACAAGTCAGTGACCGAGTGTGCGCCCAAGACACCGAAGATCCCAGGTCAAAATTTGGTTAACACTCTTTTGCTGACTCGGAAAACATCCCTAGCCTGTGGCCTCCTTGCTCGTTAACGCTGCGTATAGATCTGAGAGGCCACTAGACATGGCGAAAGTCGACCAGGCTGCTACGCCGGTAGCCACAAGCGACACCGGCGGCGGCCTGCGCCGCGATGTGGGACTCATCGGCCTGATGTGGGCTTCGGTGGGTTCCATCATCGGCTCCGGCTGGCTCTTCGGTGCCGAGAAGGCGGTCACGGCGGCTGGCCCCGCGGCGATCATCTCGTGGGTGATCGGTGCCGTGGCGATCGTGCTGCTCGCCCTCGTGCACGCCGAGCTCGGCGGAATGTTCCCGGTTGCGGGCGGTACCGCCCGTTACCCGCACTACGCCTTCGGCGGTCTGGCGGGTATGTCCTTCGGCTGGTTCTCCTGGCTGCAGGCCGCGACGGTGGCCCCGATCGAGGTCGAGGCCATGATCGGCTACGCCAAGCACTGGCACTTCGCCGACGGACTGCAGAACGTGAACGGCACGCTCACCACCAGCGGCATCGTCGTCGCAGTGCTCCTCATGGC
This sequence comes from Streptomyces sp. NPDC031426, assembly GCF_055581585.1. Lineage (NCBI taxonomy): Bacteria > Bacillati > Actinomycetota > Actinomycetes > Kitasatosporales > Streptomycetaceae > Streptomyces > Streptomyces sp. NPDC031426. The sequence continues at coordinate 422,041 of NZ_JBVIJE010000003.1, read as the reverse complement.
CGTGTTCGTCGCGGTCAACTTCCTTGGCGTCCGCGTGCTGGCGCACACGAACAGCGCCGCCACCTGGTGGAAGATCGCGGTCCCGCTCGCGGCGATCTTCATCATCGCCATCGGCAACTTCCACCCGGCCAACTTCACCTCCGAGGGCTTCGCCCCGTTCGGCGCCAAGGGCGTCCTCACCGCGATCAGCTCCAGCGGCATCATCTTCGCGCTGCTCGGCTTCGAGCAGGCGATCCAGCTGGCCGGCGAGAGCCGCAACCCGAAGCGTGACCTGCCGCGCGCGACGCTCGGTTCGGTCGCGATCGGCGCCACGATCTACGTCCTGCTCCAGGTCGTGTTCATCGCCGCCCTGCCGCACGCCTCCTTCGCGAAGGGCTGGGCCAACCTGGCCTACGCCGGCATCAGCGGCCCCTGGGCGGGTCTCGCCTCGCTGGTCGGCCTGGGCTGGCTGGCCTGGGTCCTGTACGCCGACGCGATCATCTCCCCCGGCGGCACGGGCCTGATCTACACCACCGCCACCTCCCGCATCTCCTACGGTCTGGCCAAGAACGGCTACGCTCCGAAGGTGTTCGCCAAGACGGACTCGCGCGGTGTGCCGTGGTTCGGCCTGGCGATGTCGTTCGTGACCGGTGTGATCTGCTTCGCGCCGTTCCCGAGCTGGCAGACGCTGGTCGGCTTCATCACCTCGGCGAGCGTGCTGATGTACGCGGGCGCCCCGCTGGCCTACGGCGTCTTCTCCGACCGACTGCCGAACCACGAGCGTCCGTACAAGCTGCCCTTCGGCAACATCATCTCGCCGCTGTCCTTCGTGGTCGCCAACCTGATCATCTTCTGGTCCGGCTGGGACACCCTGTGGCGCCTGGGCTGCGCGATCCTGATCGGCTACGTGCTGCTCGGCTCCTACGCCTGGTACGCGATCCGCAAGAACCTGCCCAACGCGCCGCGCCTGGACTTCAAGGCCGCGCAGTGGCTGCCGCCCTACCTGGTGGGCATCGGCGTGATCTCCTACCTGAGCACCTTCGGCGGTAATGGTGACCTGCCGCTGTGGTGGGACATCCTGGTCGTCGCGGTGTTCTCGCTCGTCATCTACTACTGGGCCAAGGCGACCGCCTCCAAGCCCGAGCAGATCGAGCGCGACATCGAAGAGGTCGTCGTCACCGACGCCCCCGCGCACTGACCTCGCTCCCCCCTGGTGTCCCGTCGGCCGGATCCGGCTGACGGGACACCGTCATAATGCGGGGATGATCTCGCCTTCCCCCCACCTCGGCTCCGCGCCCGAGGAACGCCGTACCGTCGTCGTCGTGGGCGCCGGGCCTGCTGGGCTCACCGTCGCCGGCATCCTGCGGGCCGCCTCCGTCGACTGTGTCGTCCTGGAGACCGAGAGCAGGCAGTTCATCGAGACCCGGCCCAGGGCCGGTGTCATCGAGGAGTGGGCGGTGCGCGAACTGGGCCGGCGCGGACTGTCCGCACGGCTCCCGGAGCGGGCCGAGTCGCACAGCGCCTGCGAGTTCCGCTTCGACGGCGAGCGGTACCGCCTCCCCTACGCCGACCTGACCGGCAGCCGTCACTACGTCTACCCGCAGCCGTTGCTGGTGACGGACCTGGTGCGGGAGTACGCCGACGTACGGGGCGGCGACATCCGCTTCGGCGTGCGCGACGTCACGCTGTACGACCTGGACTCCGACCGGCCCGCGGTGTCCTACCGGTGCCCGGACACGGGTGAACGGCGGCTGCTGCGCTGCGACTTCGTCGCGGGCTGCGACGGGGCGCGCGGGGTGACCCGGGACGCGATACCCGTCGAGCGCCGGCGCATCGCACGGCAGGACGACGGCATCGGCTGGCTGGCGCTGCTCGCGGAGGTCCCGCCGTCGACGGACTGCGTCCTGTTCGGCGTCCATCCGCGCGGTTTCGCCGGCCAGATGCCCCGCAGCCCGGAGCTGACCCGGTTCTACCTCCAGTGCCCGCCCGGCGACGACCCGGACAACTGGCCGCACGACAGGGTCTGGACCGAGCTGCGCGAGCGGCTCGGCGCGGCCGGAGCGCCCCCGCTCGCCGAGGGCCGGCTGATCGAGAAACGCGTCCTGGACATGCACCACTATGTCGTCGAACCCCTGGCCCACGGGCGGCTTTTCCTGGCCGGCGACGCCGGTCACCTGGTCGCGCCCATCGCCGCGAAGGGCATGAACCTCGCCCTGCACGACGCCTTCCTGCTCGGCGACGCGCTCGCGGCCTGCGTCACGAAGGGCGACGGCAGCGGCCTGGACGGCTACTCGACGGCCTGTCTGCGCCGGGTGTGGGACTACCAGGAGTTCTCGCAGTGGCTGTCGGACATCTATCACGGTGTCGCGTCCGGCGACCCGTTCCGCGCCGGCACCACACTGGCCCGGCTGCGCCGCCTGTTCACCTCACCGGCCGCGGCGGCGGCCTTCGCCGAGCAGTACCTCGGCACCGCCACCGCCTACTGAATCCCAACCCGGGCCGGGTCATGCGCGGGACAGCCGCCTCAGGCGACCCCGAGGCCCTCCAGCACCACGGCGCCCGGCAGTTCCGCGAGGGCCTTGCCGGGCACCAGCAGCTTGCCGCGCCGGCGTCCGCTGCCGACGAGGACGTAGGGGAGGTCCACGACGGCGGAGTCGATCAGCAGGGGCCAGCCGGCGGGCAGTCCGACCGGGGTGATGCCGCCGTACTCCATGCCCGTCTCGCCGGTCGCCGTCTCCATCGAGGCGAACGAGGCCTTGCGCGCGCCGAGTTGGCGGCGGACCACGCCGTTGACGTCGACCCGCGTGGTGGAGAGCACCAGGCACGCGGCGAGAGTGGTCTCGCCGCCCCGCTTGCCGGCGACCACCACACAGTTCGCCGACCGCTCCAGCAGCTCGCGGCCGTAGTGCTCCACGAAGACGGCGGTGTCGGCCCAGCGCGGGTCCGTCTCGACGTAGAGGACGCGGTCGGCGGGGATCACGCCCCGCCATTCGCGTACGGCGTCGGCGACCGGGGCGGTCAGCTCCTCGAGGCAGTCCGGGACGGGGGTGGCGGTGTCGAAGTCTCCGATGGGCGCGCGCATGGCCGCACGCTAACAGGCCGCCGCGGTGCGGTTCAGCGCACGGGCGGCACGGAGACGGCCATCACCATCTCCATCGGTACGTCGCCCTCGTTGCCGTAGGTGTGCGAGGTGCTCGCCTCGAACGTGGCGCTCGCGCCGGTCGGCACCAGGTGCTTGACGCCGTCCACGGTGAGGGTCAGTTCGCCCGCGGTGACATGGACGAGTTCCACCGTGCCCACGGGGTGCGGCTCGGAGGGGCTCTGCTCGCCGGGCATCAGCCGCCAGTCCCACATCTCCAGTGGACCGGGCGCCTCCGTGCCGGCGAGGAGGCGGTTGTAGCTGCCGGCGTCCGTGTGCCACAGCCGTACGGCCTGCTCGGCGGGGACGATGCGGACGGTGGGGCCCTGTTCGTAGTCGAGCAGGGTGGTGATGCTGATGCCGAGCGCGTCGCCGATCTTGACGACGGTGCCGATGCTGGGGTTGGTCCGGGCCTGCTCGATCTGGATGAGCATGCCGCGGCTGACGCCCGCGCGGGCCGCGAGCGCGTCCAGGGTGAAGCCGCGCTCGGTGCGCCAGCGCTTGACGTTGCGCGCCAGGGACTGGGTCAGCAGGTCGAGGTCCGACACATCACGTCCATCGATGAGGGTTCAATATACGGCATGGCAGAGTTCACTTGACTGGACTACGGTGTGGTGTACCTGATTGTTCACCACACTGTACTGCGAGGCCGGCCGTGACAGCATTCTTCGCCCTCACCACCAGTCTGCTGTGGGGACTGGCCGACTTCGGCGGTGGACTGCTGACCCGGCGCACGCCCGCGCTGACGGTCGTCGTCGTCTCGCAGGCCGTCGCGGCGACGGTCCTCGGCGCGATCGTCCTCGCGACCGGTGGCTGGAGCGAGGCCGGGCCCCGCCTGTGGTTCGCGTTCGCCGCGGGGCTGGTCGGACCGATCGCCCTGCTCTCCTTCTACAAGGCCCTCGCGCTCGGCCCCATGGGGGTCGTCTCCCCGCTCGCGACACTGAGCGTGGCCGTGCCGGTCGGGGTGGGCCTCGTCCTCGGCGAGCGGCCCGGTCTGCTCCAGGTCGCGGGCATCGCGGTCGCCGTCACCGGGGTCGTCCTCGCGGGCGGCCCGCAGTTGCGCGGCGCGCCCGTCCAGCGGCGGACGATCCTGCTCACACTGATCGCGGCGCTGGGCTTCGGCACGGTCTTCGCCCTGATCACGGAGGCCTCGACCACCGTCAGCGGCCTGTTCCTGTCCCTGTTCGTCCAGCGGCTGACGAACGTCGCGGTCGGTGGGGCCGCGCTCGCCGTCTCCGTACGGCGGGGCGGCTGGGCGGTGCCCGAGGGCGGCTTCCCGTGGGCCTCGCTGCCCGCGCTGGCCTTCGTCGGGCTCGCCGACGTGGCCGCCAACGGCACCTACGCCGTCGCCGCCCAGCACGGCCCGGTCACCGTGGCGGCCGTCCTCGCCTCGCTGTACCCGGTGGTGACCGCGCTGGCCGCGCGCGGCTTCCTCAGCGAGCGGCTGCGGGCGATCCAGGCAGCGGGCGCGGGCCTGGCGCTGCTCGGCACCCTGCTGCTGGCGACCGGCTGAGCGAGCCCGCAGGTCCCGGCTCCGGCTGGACCGACCTTCGGTTTCCAGCTCCGAAAGGGTCAGCCTGGGCGCTCTGGTCCTGGCGGAGCCGACCTGCGGGCCCCGGTCCCGACCGAACCCACCTGCGGCTTCCGGCCCCGGCCGAACCCACCCGCGGAATCCACCACCACCGAGCCGACCCGCGGGCACCCATCCCGACCGAACCGCCCCGCGGACCCCCGGCCCCGACCCAGCCGACCCGCGGACCCCGGCCCCGACCCAGCCGACCCGCGCACTCCGGTCCCGACCGAACCGCCCCGCGGACCCCGCGCCTGACCCGCGGACTCCGGCCCCGGCCGAACCGACCCACGGGCGCCCGTCCCGGCCGAACCGACCCGCGGACCCCCGGCCCCGGCCGAACCGACCTGCAGGCTCCGATACCAGCCGAACCCACCCGCGGAATCCAACCCCAGCCGAGTCAGCTTTCGGTTTCCAGTTCCGCGAGGCGGGCCACCCCGTCCTCGTCCAGTTCGGCCAGTGCCCGCAGCTGCTGTGGTGTCATGCCGTCCGGGATCGGCACCGGGGCCGGCGTCCTGAGCGGCGGCTGCCAGCCCTGCTCGGCCGTCCAGCGCCGGACGACCCGGGCGGGCGCCCCCGCCACGACGGCGTGATCGGGCACCGTGCCGCGGACCACGGCGCCGGCCGCGACGACCACGTTCCGGCCTATGCGCGCGCCCGGCAGGATCACCGCACCGGTGCCGATCCAGCAGCCCGGGCCGATGTCCACCGGCTGCATGCGCGGCCACTGCCTGCCGATGGGCTGGTGCGGGTCGTCGTAGGAGTGGTTGGTGGAGGTGACGTAGACGTACGGGCCGAAGTAGCAGTCGCTGCCGATGGTGACCGTCGTGTCGGCGATGACATGGCTGCCGCGGCCGAGCACCACGCCGTCGCCGATGCGCAGGATCGGGTCCGGGCCGAGGTCCAGGTCCGGCATCAGGCCGGCCGTCAGCGTGACCTGTTCGCCGATGATGCAGTGCGAGCCGAGGTGGATCCAGGGCTCGCCGAAGACCGTGCCGAGCGGGAAGGCGAGCCGGGTGGCTTCGCCGATCGCGCCGAACTTCAGGCGGCCGGGATGCTCGGCGGAGACGGAGCCGGTGCGTTGGGCCCAGGCCCAGGCCGCGTGTACCGCGCGTTGGGCGAGGCCGCGGCGCCAGGACGAGAACGTGTTCTTGGGCTTCGGCACGGGCTTACGTTACTCAGCGGTTGCCTTCGGCGAGAGAGCGGGCTGCTGTGATCTTTGCCCCACGCCGTGTCGTAGCGTGCGGGGTACTTACGAATGCGAGGAGACGGTGATGACACAGCAGGCGCTGATCGTGGGCATCGGAGGCAAGGAGCCGCGGGTCGATCCGGAGGCGTTCGTGGCGCCGACGGCTTCCGTGATCGGTGATGTCACCCTGCACGCGGGGGCCAGTGTCTGGTACGGGGCTGTGGTGCGCGGGGATGTCGAGACGATCACCGTGGGTGCGCAGGCGAATGTGCAGGACAACGTCACGCTGCACGCGGATCCCGGGTTTCCGGTGAGCGTGGGCGAGCGGGTGTCCATCGGGCACAACGCCGTCGTTCATGGGGCGACCGTGGAGGACGACTGCCTGGTCGGGATGGGGGCGACTGTCCTGAACGGGGCGGTGATCGGGGCGGGGTCGCTCGTCGCGGCTCAGGCATTGGTCCCGCAAGGAATGGTCGTGCCGCCCGGGTCGCTGGTGGCCGGGGTGCCGGCGAAGGTCAAGCGGCCGTTGTCGGAGGAGGAGCGGCAGGGGGTCACGCTCAACGGCACGATGTATGCGGAGCTGGCCAAGGCGCATCGTGGGGTGCATGAGTAGGCGCGTCGGCGGGTGCGGGTGCGTTGCGGTTGATCCCGCAGTTCCCCGCGCCCCTGTGGGGGCGTCCTACTCCCCGGCGCTTACAGGTTCTGCTTCTCGGTCCGCCTGCTCCTGGGCCTTCTTCGCCTTGCGCTTGATGATCAGCATGGTGGCGAGACCGAGCAGGACCGCCGCCGCCAGGCCCACGTAGGAGAACTTCTTCAGCCAGCCCTCGGCCACCACGCCGACGTAGTAGACGGCGGCCGTGGTGCCGCCCGCCCAGCAGATGCCGCCGAGGACGTTGGCGATCAGGAACTTCCAGTACGGCATCTGGAGGACGCCCGCGAGCGGGCCGGCGAAGATGCGCAGGAGGGCGACGAAGCGGCCGAAGAAGACGGCCCACATGCCCCACTTCTCGAACGACCGCTCGGCGGTGGCCACATGGCCCTCGCTGAAGTGTCTCGGGAACTTGTCGCCCAGCCAGGCCAGCAGCGGGCGGCCGCCCTTGCGGCCGATCGCGTAGCCGATGGAGTCGCCGATCACGGCACCCGCGGTCGCGCACGCGCCGAGGACGAGCGGATTGATGCCCGAGTGCTGGGAGGACATCAGCGCCGCCGAGACCAGGATGATCTCTCCGGGAAGCGGGATGCCCAGGCTCTCCACACCGATCACCAGGGCCACCACTGCGTAGACGGCGGCCGCGGGCACCGTGTCGAGCCATTCCTGGACGTGCACCGCGGGATCCTCCCCTGTCGCTGTCCTTGCGTTCCGGGCCGCCGCATGCACAGCGCGCCCCAAGGGAAGGCTACCTGGTCGGCGGTGAACGGCGGCTTGCGCGCACCCGCCCCGCGGCACCGTCCCGCCCTCGCGCCTTCGGTTTTCGGACATCCCCGTGTCACGCGGGAGGGGAAGGCTCCCCGCGGTATCGCCCGACCCGCCTCCCCCAGGTCCCCGCAGGGACCCGCTGCGGAAGGACGACGTCCCCGTGTCCTCACTGTCTCCGTCCCCTTCGCTCCCCTCCCCGCCGTGTCCCCGGACGGCGGATCCGCTCCCCGTCGGCCCCGGTGCCCCGCCCGACACCGGTTCCGAATCCGCTCCCCGGTCCGTGTCCCCCCTCGCGGCCCGGCACATCCGGCTGGTCCTGTGCCTGGCTCCCCTGCTGCTCGCCGCCGGCTGGGCCGTCGCCAACCGGCCCGTGATGTACGAGGGGGTCCGGCGGCTGCTCGCGGCCGACCCGGGGTGGCTGCTGGCCGGGGCCGGTTTCACCTGCCTGAACTGTGTGGCGGCCACGTGCGTCCGGCAGGGCGCGCTGCCCGACCGGGTGCCCCCGGGGCTGCTGCTGGCCTCGCAGTTCGCCGCCGGTGCCGCCAACCACGCGCTGCCGGCCGGGCTCGGCGCCCATGCCGTCACACTGCGCTTTCTGCGGGGCCAAGGGGTGACGCCGGCCCGGGCCACCGCGTCGATCGGGCTGTACTCGCTGGCCAAGTCGAGCGCGAAGACCCTGGTGCTGCTGGTGTTCCTCGCCACCTCACCGGCCTGGCGGCGGCTCGGGGATCTGGTGCCGGACGGACGGCTGGTGGTTCCGGTCGCCGCCGTCGTGGGCGGGGCCGTCGCGGTGGCGGGGGTGCTGCTGACGGTCGTACGGCCGTTGCGGCGACCGGTGACCGGACTGCTGCGCTCCGCCCTCGCCGACGCCCGGGAGGTGCACACGAGGCCCTGCCGCGTGGTCGCGCTGTGGGGCGGGGCGGTGGCGATGCCGCTGGTGCAGGGGTCCACCCTGTCCTGTGTCGGTGCCGCGCTCGGGCTGGGGCTGCCCTGGGCGCATGTGGTGCTCGCCTATCTCGCGGCGGGCACGGCCGTGGGGGCGGTTCCGGCGCCGGGCGGGTTCGCGGTCGACGCGGCGCTGGTGTGGACGCTGGTCACGTTCGGCGCCGGGCCGCCGGTGGCCACGGCGACGGTCATCGGCTACCGGGTGCTGACCGACTGGGTGCCGCTGCTGCCGGGCACCCTCACGCTGTCCGCGCTGATCCGGGCCAAGGTGCTGTGAGCGGGGTCACTCGCGGCGCGCCACCAGGCGGTAGGCGTTGGACAGGCCGAGGCGGTGGGACAGGGGGCGTGCCGCGAACCGGTCGAGGAGCGTCGCCGCGATGAGCGCGGGCACCCCCGCGAGCAGCAGTGCGGTGCGCGTGGCGCGGCGTAGGGCGCGGGGCGGCTCCGGCAGCCAGGGGGCGTCCTCGCGCGGGGCGGTGTGGTCGAGGGCCAGCCAGACCGCGGCGAGCAGGTCGACCGGGTCATGCGCTTCGGCGTGCTGCTCGGCGAGCACGGTGAAGCCCAGCTCGGTCAGCCGCCGTCGGAGGCCCGCGACCGGCATGAGGTGCAGGTGCTGGGGCTGGAGCCAGGGCAGCCACCAGCGGCCTAGCAGCCGGGCGTAGCGGCTCTCCGGGTCCGGCACCTCGATGAGCAGGTGGCCGCCGGGGCGTACGACCTGGTGGGCGGCACGGAGTTCGCGGTCCGGGTCGGTGCTGTGCTCCAGGTAGTGGAACATGCTCACCACGTCGTAGCGGGCGCCCAGTTCGGGCGCCAGATCGGGGAAGGCGCCGCGGTGGGCGTGGTCCACGCGGCCCTCGCGGGCGGCGAGTTCGACGCCGTCGGTGAAGTCGAGGCCGTCGAAGGAGGTGCCGGGCAGGACGGCGCGGGCGCTCGCGCAGAAGTGACCGTGGCCGGTGCCGACGTCCAGCCAGGTCTTCGGGGCGTGGTCGTACGGGAGCATCGCCTCGGCGCGGGCCCGGTACATCGCGCCACGGCCGCCGAAGGTGCCGCTCATGCGCTGTTCGCCGAGGCCGTCGTAGAAGTCCCGGTAGTAGAACTCCAGGCCGGCGGCGGCGAGTTGGGGGTTCTGGAAGATGTGGCCGCAGTCGGCGCACCGGTCGAGGGTGAAGCGGCCGGGCTTGTGCTGGAGCAGGTCGGTGGTCCGCAGCCGGGTGGTGAGCCGGGCCGAGCCGCACCAGGGGCAGTCGGGACGGCGGGCGGTGAAGAAGCGGTCCGTGCCGGCCGCCAGGTCGCTCTGGTAGGCGGGACGCAGGGCGGCGATACGCGCCGTCCTGTCGTTCTGGGCGCTCTCGGCGTTCTGTTCTTCGTGGTCGCTCATCGGCCCTCCGCTGCGAGTCGTTCGAGATGGGCCGCCGCGGCCCGGGCCCCGCCCGCCGCGCGGAACGCGGTGCGGATGCGGACGGCGGCGGCCCGGTGGACCGGATCGGTGAGGACGGTGTCGAGTGCCGCGCCGAGCCGGTCCGCGCGGGCCCGGCCGAAGCGGATCCGGACGCCGGCGCCGGCGTCCACGACCTGTCCGGCCACCACCGGCTGATCGTCGCGAATGGGCGCGACGACGAGCGGAACGCCGTGCCACAGGGCCTCGCACACGGTGTTGTGTCCGGCGTGGCAGATGACGGCGTCCATCCGCTCCAGCAGCGCGAGCTGCGGCACGGACGGAAGGACCAGGACGTCCTTGTCGCCGGGTGACACCCCGAGGTCACCACCCGGGTCGGCGATCACCGCCTGCACCCGGTCGGCGCGTTCCCGCAGCGCGCTGAGGCACTCGGCGAGGAACCGGCCGCCCGCGTCGGCGTTCGCCGTGCCCAGGGTCACCAGCACCTTCGCCCGGGACCGGTCCAGCAGTTCCCAGGGGAAAGCGGGGCCGGTCGGGCGGGCGGCGAGGGAGGGACCGACGTAGTGGATGTGCGGGGCCAACGGCGCCTGAAGGCCGAGGAGTTCGGGCGTGCTGAAGATCAGCGTCAGGTGCGGCGAGAAGCGTGCGTCGGCGGTGCCGGACGGGTCGCCGACGCGGGCGCGCAGTTCGATCAGGCGGTCTCGCAGCCAGGCGGCGACCTTCGGCAGGCCGTCGTAGGCGCCGGTGAACTCCGCCGAGGTGGTGGCCGAGGTGGCCCACGGCAGTCCGAGGCGTTCGGCCACCAGGGCGCCGGCGAAGGCCTGCTGGTCGGCCACCACCACGTCCGGGCGGAACGCCCCGGCCGCCGCGCGGACACCGGGCGCCATGGCGTAGGCGAGCGGGAGCAGATAGCCCTCCCACAGGAACCTCAGCGCCTCCGCGCCGCGCAGGTCCGGCGGCCGTACGGCACCCTCGGCGCCCGGCACCGGGCCCCCGCAGCCGAACACCTCGGCGTCCGGACCCGCGAGCCGCCGTACCAGCGCCGGGTCCGCGCACACCCAGGCCACGCGGTGCCCGTGCGCGGCCAGTCGGGCGGCTACGCCGACGGCAGGGTTGACGTGACCGGTCAGCGGCGGCACCACGAAGAGGAAGCCGCTCATCCGACGACCCCCGCCCCGGCGCCGATCAGGTCCAGGATGTGCCCGCCGACGGCCGTGTGCGCCTCCACGAGCACCGAGTGCTCGTGCCCGGGGAGCACGACCGCCCGGTAGTCCGCCAGCAGCGACCGCATCAGCGGGACCAGGTCCGCGAGGTCCGACTCGCCGCCGTAGACGCCGAGGACCGGGCAGCGTACGGCCCTGACGGCGGCCTCGGTCAGCACCCGGCTGGTGGGGATGTCCCGGCCGAGGGTGGTCTCCCGGGCGAGCCGGGCCGCGCCCTTGGCCAGCCGGGCGGTGTTGCGGCCGCGGTGCGTGGTGATCCAGGCGATCGCGTCGGGTTCGTTGTGGGCGAGTTCGGTCATGACCCGGTCGAGGATCCGGCCGAGTTTCGCCGCCCAGGCGGTGGTCGCGGGCTCGGACTCGATCAGCGTCAGACTAGCCGTGCGCGCCGGGTGGCGGGCGGCGAAGCCGAAGGCGATCGTTCCGCCGTAGGAGTTGCCCACCAGATGGACGGGCCCGGTGACGGCCAGCCGGTCGAGGATGGCCTCCAGGTCGTCGATGTTGTGGTCGAGGGTGTAGCCGTGCGCCGGGCGCTCGCTGCGGCCGTGGCCGCGCAGGTCGTACATGAGGACGTCGAGGCCGGCCGCGGCGAACATGGGCGCGACGGTGAAGTAGTAGCTGGCCAGGCTGTCGGTGAGCAGCCCGTGCACCAGGACGACGGTGGCGTGCGGGACACGGCCGTCGGCCGGCCCCGTGCGCTGGACGTGCAGCCGGATCCCGCCGGCGTCGACCATCGCCACGGCTCAGCCCGCCTGCGTGGTCTTCAGGCTCCACACGACGTGCTCCACGAGCCGGCCGACGGTCAGGTCGATGATCTCGTCGAAGTCCATGCCGGCCAGGAACTCGGCGAGGTTGACCCGCTGCCCGTAGTGCTCCTCCAGCAGCCCGGCCAGGGTGACGAGGTCGATGCTCTCCAGCTCCAGGTCGCGGTTGAAGGTGGTGGACATGGTGATGGCCACGTCGTCGTCGCCGTACTCCGCGAGCACCGTGAGGAGCATGCCGGTGAGGTCGGCGAGCACGGTGTCGGCGGTGGGCCGCGCCGGGACCGGCTGGGTGGGGTTCATCGGGGGTACTCCTCGGCTGCTTCGTCTGGTTGTCCGGGGTCGGGGTGCCCGTCGTCGGCTCCGGGCCCGGTCGTCCAGGCCACCACGTAGGTGCGCTGTGGCAGGGCGGGCGGATTGGCCACCGGGGTGCAGTGCACGGTGTAGACGCGTTCCAGGCGGCCGCAGACCAGCAGCCGGGTGCCGTCCGAAGCGGCCTCCAGCACCGCGAAGTCCCGTGGTCTGCCGCCGAATCCGGTGCCCTCGGCCTTGGCGACCGCCTCCTTGGCCGCCCAGAACCGGGTGAACCACACGGCCTGCCCGCCCGTGGCCGCACGGGTGTGCAGCAGGCGCAGTTCGGTGGGGCCGAGCGCGGTGGCGAGGGTCGCCGGGTCGCGCTCGGCGACCTCTTCGATGTCGATGCCGGGGCCGGGCCACGGGGTGTGCGGCCGGACGATCGCCACGGCCGCCTCGGCCCGGTGGGCGAGCGACACGTCCAGCGGGGGCAGGGCGCGTCCGTGCACCCCGGTGACATACGGGCGCCCCGACTCGTCGTTGCGCACGCGCAGTTCCGCGGGGAAGACGGGTCCTTCGCCGTGCTGCCAGAGCCACTGCCGTACGGCGTCCTTGACCGCGATCCGGCCGAGCAGCCACTGGCGGCGGCCGCGCGGCGGGCGCTCGGCGTACTCGGCCCGTTCGGCGCCGCCGAGCGAGTTGCGCATGATCAGCTCGCGGGAGGCGAGGTCCGGCCAGCGCTCGTGCACCAGCGTCCAGCCGCCGGGCTTGGCCCGGGACAGGGTGTGGCGTTCGGGGAAGCGTTCGACGGGCCGGGTGGTGGGGTCGTTGTCGAAGCGGCGGTCCTCCCAGCCGCCGATCAGCGCCCACACCCGGCCGCCGACGGTGAGTTCCGCGTGGGCCTCCAGGCCGGTGTCCGTGAGGGAGCTGATGCGCAGTACGCAGCCGACCTCGGTGCCAGGGGCCGGGTGGGGTCCGTGGAACCGCAGGTGCCGTATCCGCACGGGGAAGACGACGGTCCGCTCGGTACGGGTCGCCATGATCCAGTAGCCGAGCAACTGGCCCACGTTGTCCAGCAGCGCGCCCGGGGCGGCGGGCGCGCTGATCACTCCCCGGATGTGCCGCTCGCCGATCGCGGTGAGGTCGGTCAGGCCCTGGAAGCCGGGGCCGTGGAACATCCAGCGGTCCCGGTAGAGCTGGGCGGCGGTGTGCTCGGGGCGGCGTTCGGGGGCGTCCGGGAGCGGGCTGGGCGTGGGCGGGGTCGGGTGGTGCGGGGCGAGTTCGACCGTGGCGCGGGCCGTGGGGCCGAAGGCGACGGTGACGCGGACCGGGTGGCCGGGGACCGGAGTGACGGTGACCGGTACGTCGACGGGGGGTGCGGCGGTGAGCCAGCGGTCGAACCGGGCCTCGTGCACGGCGACCGCCCGCAGGCCGGGGGCCGCCGCCTCCGCCGCGTCCATCATGTGCCGGACGATCGTGGTGGCCGGGACGACCGGCCAACGGTCCTCCAGGTCCGGCCAGCCGGGGCGCTGGGGGAAGAAGCAGTGGTCGAGGAGGTGGGCCATGGTGTGGGGGGAGATGTGGACGGTGGTGGTCGTCGCGGTCGGCCCAACGGTGGTCCTGGTCGTGGTGGGCACGGCGGGCGGGGCGGTGGGTGCGGGGGGCGGGGCAGCGGGCGCGGGCGCCGTGGCTGTGGGGGCGGGGCCGCTCCGGTCGCGCCGGGCGCTCGCCGCGATCAGCTCCGCCGCGGTGTCCGCGGTGTCCCGCAGCAGGGCGGTCAGTTCGGCGGCGGCCGGGAAGTACGGGGCCAGATCGTCGAGTTCACCGAAGCCCGGGCCGGTCGGGCGAGCCGTGGGCGCGGGGGGTGCGGCGACGGACGGTCCCGGGTGGTGCGTGGGTGCGGGGTGTACGGCAGGTGGTGCGGGGCGCAGTTCTGCGCGGAGCGCGTCGAGTGCTGGTCCGTCCAGCGAGACGAGGGCCCCGCCGAGGTCGAGCCGGACGGGTGGGCGGCGCCGGGGGGCCGGTGCGGTCGCTGTGACGGGTGGCGGCCCAGCGGACGTCGTCGCCGTGGTGGCCGGTGGCTCAGTGGGCGTGCTCGCCGTGCTGTGTGCTGCCACGGCCGGCACCGCCGCTGCCACCGCCGCTCCGGCGGTCCACAACGCCGTTGCGGCACGGTGCAGTTGGGCCAGGCCACTGCGCTCGGGCGCGTTGGCGGTCACGGACAGGTGGTCGCGGTCGCCGAGGGTGTCGGCGATCAGGGAGGTGAGCCGACCGGGGCCCATCTGGACGAAGACGCGGTGCCCGGCGGCGTACAGGGCCTCGGTCAGCTCGCGGAAGCGGACCGGTTCCAGCAGATGCCGTACGAACAGCTCGCGCACCGCCCGCTCGGCCCCGGGGAAGGGCGCGGCGGTCGTCCCGGACCACACCGGTACGGTCGGCGGGTGGAGCCGGAAGCGTTCGGCGGCCTCCCTGATGGGGGCGAGGTAGGGCTCCAGCATCGGTGTGTGGAAGCCGGAGCGGAAGGGCAGCACCTGGCAGATCACACCCTGCGCGCGCAGGGATCGTACGAACTCCTCGACCGCCGCGCCGGGGCCGCAGACCATGGACTGGCGGGGCGCGTTGTCGTGCGAGAGCACGATCCCGGAGTCTGCCCAGTGCTCGGCGAGCACGGCGCGGACGTGCGCGGCGGACGTGCCGAGGGCGGCGAAGCTGAGACCGGGGACGGTGACGGTGTCCGGGTCGAACCCGGCCATGAACGTGTCCACTTGCTCCGGCGCGTACAGCCCGCCCGCCGCCATGGCCGTCCACTCGCCGACGCTGTGCCCGGCGACCGCGTCCGGTACGACACCCATGCGACGCAGGGCCCGGTCCAGCAGGCGGCCCACCCCGACGACCCCGAAGCCGTGCCGACCGACGTCACCGACGCGGACGTCCGTGCCGGGCAGCGGGGTGAGGCCGAAGTGGGCCGCGATGTCGTCGGTGCGGGGTGTGAAGTCGCCTTCCAGGCCGGGGAAGACGAACACCAGCCTGCCGCCGCCAACCGGGCCGAGCAGTGGGTCCGCCCGGAACCAGACATCGCTGCGGCCGTGCCAGCCACGCCCCTTGGCGACCGCACGGCGGGCCAGGGCGAGCCGCTTGGCGGTCGGATCCACGATCCCGAGCCGGACCGGGCCGGCGGCGGGGTGCGGCCGGCCCGGGTCGAGACCGGCGGCGAGGACGGCGGAGTCGTCGGCGCCGAGTACGGCGGCGAGGTCCGTCACACCCTCGGCGGCGAGCAGCAGGATCCGCTCGGGCTCGCTGACCTGCGCGGAGGCGGAGGCCGGGCGCGCATCGGGCGGCGCTGTCCCATCCACCCCTGGTCCCGTCGACCGGCCAAGCACTGTCTCCGCAGACTCCGGACGAACACGCGCGGCCCCCGTCCGGCCGGAAGGCGCACCCCCGGCCCCACCCGGCTTGGAACCGGCACCCGGCGCCTCCTCCAGCACCACATGGGCGTTGATCCCGCCGAAGCCGAACGCGTTGACGGCGGCCCGGCGGACCGGCTGCCGGGGGCCCTTCTCCCAGGGCTGTGCCTGCTGCAGTGTGCGGAAGCGGGTGGCGGCGAGGGCGGGATGGGGGTCGTCGCAGTGGAGGGTGGGCAGGAGGGTGCCGTGGTGGAGGGCGAGGGCGGCCTTGACCAGGCCGGCGACCCCGGCGGCCGGCATGGTGTGGCCGATCATCGACTTCACCGAGCCGAGGACCGGGCGGATGCCCTGGCCGTCCGGCGGCCCGAACGCCGCGGCCAAAGTGGCGAGTTCGGCCGCGTCACCGGCCGGTGTGGCGGTGCCGTGCGCCTCCAGCAGGCCGAGGGAGTCCGGTGCGGCGGGGTCGAGCCCGGCGGCCCGCCAGGCCTGGCGCACGGCTCTGGTCTGCCCGCCGGGGTCCGGTGCGGCCGGCCCCGCCGTACGGCCGTCGCTCGCCACGCCCGTGCCCCGGATCACCGCGTACACGCGGTCGCCGTCGCGTTCGGCGTCCGCGAGCCGCTTGAGTACGACGACGCCGGTGCCCTCGCCGATGAGGATGCCGTCGGCGCCGCGGTGAAAGGGGCGGATGCGCTGGCTCGGGGACAGGGCGCGCAGTTGGGCGAAGACGCTCCAGAGGGTGATGTCGTGGCAGTGGTGCACTCCCCCGGCCAGCATCAGGTCGCAGCGGCCGGCGGTGAGTGCGGTGACCGCCTGGTCGACGGCGACCAGGGAGGAGGCACAGGCGGCGTCCACGGTGTAGGCGGGGCCGCGCAGGTCGAGCCGGTTGGCGATGCGGGAGGCGGCGAGGTTGGGGACCAGGCCGATCGCGGACTCGGGGCTGTCGGGGCCGAGTCGTTCGGTGAACGCCGCACGGATCCGGTCGAGTTGGGCGGTGGCGAGGTCGGGTAACAACTCGCCCAGGGTACGGATGAGTTGTCCGGCCGTGCGCACCCGCTGGTCCAGGCGGACCAGGCCCGGGGTGAGATAGCCGCCGCGGCCCAGGGCGACCCCGACCCGGTCCCGGGCCGGCAGCCGTTCCTCGCCGCCCGCGTCCGCGAGGGCGGCGGCGGCCACGTCGAGGGCGATCAGCTGGTCGGGCTCGGTGCCGGGCACCGAGGCGGGCATGATGCCGTAACGGGTGACGTCCACCTCGGCGAGGCCGTCCACGAATCCGCCGCGCCGGCAGTAGATCCGGTCGGGGGCGGCAGGTCCGGTGGCCGAGCCGGGCCGGTAGTAGTCGGCATCCCAGCGGCCCGCGGGGACGTCGGTGATGGCGTCGACGCCGTCGCGCAGGTTGCGCCAGTAGGCGTCCAGGCCGGGGGCACCGGGCAGCAGCACCGCCATCCCCACGACGGCGACGGGAATCTGACGTGCCGTCATGTCACCAGCCCGACGCTGCGTAGACGACGGCGCGGGCCGACGGTTCGCCCCAGGCGAGTTCCCGCAGCAGGGCCGCGGTGCCCTCGTCGGGGTCGATCAGCTCGATCCCGCGCCGGGCGTACTCACGGCCGAGTTCCGCGCCGACCATGCCGCCGTGCGTGGCGGTCGGCGCCCAGGGTCCCCAGTGGACGGTGAGCGCGCGAGCTCCGGTCCGGGCGGCCCAGTCGGCGCCGAGGGCTTCCAGGGCGTCGTTGGCGGCGGCGTAGTCGGACTGGCCGCGGTTGCCGAGCACGGCGGCGATGCTGCCGAACAGCACGGTGAAGGCGGGTGCGCCCGGCAGGTCGTCCAGCGCGGCGAACAGCGCCGCGGCCCCGGCCGTCTTCGTGCCGTAGACCCGCTGGAAGGACTCGGGGGTCTTGTCGGCGATCAGCCGGTCCTCGATCACCCCGGCGGCGAAGACGACCCCGTCGAGCCGGCCGTGTTCGGCGTGGATCTCCTTGACGGCCCGCAGGACGGCGTCCCGGTCCCGGAAGTCCACCGAGCGGTAGCGTGCCTCGCTGCCGAGCGCACGGAGTTCCGCGAGGGTCGTGGTGATCTCCCGCTGAGCGAGGATCAGTCCGGCGGCCCGGTTGATCTCGGCTGGGCCGCGCGCGCCCGGTCCGGCGGCGAGCGCCGCCCGCAGCTCGACCGGGGTGCGCGCGGCGGCGGTGAGCGGAGCCTCGGATGCGGTGGGCGCGGGCGTACGGCCCAGCAGCTCGACACGGCAGCGGCAGGCGCCGGCCAGGGTGGCCGCGAACCTCGCGGTGATGCCCCGGGCGCCGCCGACCAGCAGGACCACGGAGTCCCGGTCGAGGCCGAGCGCTGCCGCCTCGGCGGCGCCGTCCCCGGCGGGTCCGGCGCCGGTCGCGGCGAGCGGGCCGAGAGGCGCGGGCACCAGCGCGAGACCCCGCCGGGCACCGGCCGCCGTACGGAGGACCACGGGGGCCGGTTCGGGCGCCCGCAGCTCGGCGAGCAGGGCGTCGGCGACGGCCGCCGGGGCGGTGTCCGTGACGGCGACGACCCGTGCGAGCAGGTCCGGGTACTCACGGCCGACGCTGCGGAACAGGCCGTCCAGTCCGGCCGCCCGGAGAACGCCGGCACGGTTGGCTGCCGGCAGAGCGCCCGCACCGTCGTCGGCCCGCAGAGCGCCGTCAAGGTCGGTGGCCCGGAGGGCGAGCAGTCGGCGCGGGCCGCACGCGAGCGCCGCGCGGAGCACCGGGAAGGCGTCCGGCAGCACGGGGACGTCCGGGCCGGGCAGCGCGCCGAGGTACACGACGTCGTCCACCGGGCCGTCGGCCGCTGTGAGGAGGTGGCCCGCGTCGAGCAGTACGGCTTCGGCGCCGTGCTCGGCGAGCCGCGCCGCGAGTGCCGCCGCCGCGCCCGCACCGTCCCCGAGGAGGGCGAAACGCCGGCCGGACAGGGCGTGGTCCTGTTCGTCGGCGGCAGCCGGGTCCGGCTCCGGGAGGGGCACGGGCCGCAGCTCGCAGCGCCGGGGCGAAACGCCGAGGGCCGGGGCGGGCGCGTATGCCGCCTCGTCCGGTTCCCGGGTGGGCGGGGCCGCCGCGTCGGCGAAGGCCGCATCGGCCCGCTCTTCCGCGTACCCGGCCTGGCCGCCGGTGCTGGACTCATCGTGCCGGCCCTGCCCGTGAGCGGACCGCGCCCCCACCCGTGCCGTCAGCCACCCCGTCACCGCGGCCGCCGTACGCGCCTTGGCCAGTTCCTCCAGTTCGGCGTCGTCCAGCACCTCGGCGCCGCCCGCGATGCCCAGCCGCCTGGCGAGTTCGCCCGCTATCTCGGCCCGCTTGATCGAGTCGATGCTGAGGTCGGCCTCCAGGTCGAGGTCGGGCTCGATCATGTCGACGGGGTAGCCGGTGCGTTCGCCGATGATCTCCAGGACGACCCGCTCGATGTCGTCCACCGGTCCGGCCGACTCGGCCTCAGCCGGTGGCGGTTCAGGTGTGACCAGCTGCGGAAGCAGTGCGGATGGGACGGGCGCCGGCGGTGTCACGCCGGGTGCCGCGCCGAAGTAGGTGAGCAGGACATCGCGCTGGGCGGCGATCATCTCCCGGCTGGTGCGCAGGAATTCGGAGATGAGCGCGTCCCGGTCGGCCGGGGCGCGGTACGGCTGGTCGGTGGTCACGGTCGTCTCCACGACTCGTCGGGCCGGTGCGAGGGCACCGGGCAGGAGTGCTCCGTCGGCGGTGCGGACGAGGTGTCCGTCGACCGTCCAGCCGGGTCGTTCCGGTGCCGGGCCACGCAGCGCGTCGACGGCGTCGCGGCCCCGCAGGAGCCAGGAGGTGCACACCGGCTGTCCTGCGACGGCGAGCCGGGCGAGGGCGTCGAGCCAGCCGCGCAGGCCGCTGTCGGCGTCCGGTTCGCAGGCGATCGTGCGATGCGGGCGGTCGCCGAGGATGCGTGCGACGAGCCGGGTGAGGACGGTGCCGGGGCCCGCCTCGACGAATATGCGCGCGCCTGCCTCGTACATGGCCTCGATCTGGGCGGCGAACGCGACGGGGGCACCGATCTGGGCGGCGAGTTCGGCGCGCACGTCGTCGGGGTCGAGCGGATAGGGCGCGGCGGTGCGGTTGGCCCAGACGGGGAACTCGGGGGGCCGTACCGTCCTGTCCGCGAGGATCTTGGCGAACCGTTCCCCCGCAGCGGCCACGAGCGGGCTGTGGAAGGCGCAGGCCACGGGGATGCGCCGGGCGCCGAGCCCCGCGTCGCGCAGCAGCCGTACGGCCGCCTCGACATCCGCCGTCGGTCCGGAAATCACCGTCTGCTCGGGTGAGTTGAGGTTGGCGACGACGACGGAGGCGGGTGCGCCGGTCGGGTGCAGGGTGCGTACGACGGTCTCGGCGGGCGCGCCGACGGCGGCCATGGTGCCCGGGTCGTCGCCCGCCGCCGCCAGAATCGCGCCGGCTCGCTCGGCGCTCAGGTCGAGCAACGTCTCGGGGTCGAGGGCGCCGGCTGCGGCGAGAGCGACCAGCTCGCCGTAGCTGTGCCCGGCGGCCTGGTCGGGACGGACCCCGGCCGAGGTGAGGAAGGCGTGGGCGGCGAGGCCCGTGATGCCGAGGGCGGGCTGCGCGGCCCGGGTGTCGGTGAGGGCGGCCCGGCGGCGCGCTCGCGCGGCCTCGTCGAAGGCGGCGGGCGGGTGGACGGTGTCGGCGTGTACGCGACCGAGGTCCAGGTAGTACCGCAGCTCGGGAAGGTGCACCAGGAGCTCGGCGAGCATGCCCGGGCGCTGGCTGCCCTGACCGGGGAAGAGGAAGGCGACCTCACCGGCCACCGGGTGGGCGTCCTCCCCGGCCACCGAGCGGGCGACCCCACCGGCCACCGGACGGTCCCCCTCACCGGCCACCGAGCGGGCGACCTCACCGGCCACCAGACGGTCCCCCTCCCCGGCCACCGAGCGGGCGACCTCACCGGCCACCGGGTGGGCATCCTCCCCGGCCACCGGGTGGGCGACCTCACCGGCCACCGGGTGGGCATCCTCCCCGGCCACCGGGTGGGCGACCTCACCGGCCACCAGACGGTCCCCCTCACCGGCCACCGGACGGCCCCCCTCCCCGCCCACCGAGCGGGCGACCTTGCCCGCCGTCGGGTGGGCACCCGCGCCCGGCACCGGGTCGGCGAACTTGCCAGGCGCCGGGGCGGCGGCCTCGCTCTGGAGCGGGTCGGCGTTCCGGCCCGGCATCGGGTCGCCCAACCCGCCCGACACCCGGCCCTCGATCACGTCCTGCACCGGACCCGCCACTCCGGCCCGCTCCCGGCCCACGATCACGCCCGGCACCGGACCCGCGACGCCCCCCTCGACACGGTCCAGCACGCCCGCCCGCACCGAGTGCGCGGCCTCCCCCTGCGCCGGGGCGGCGGGAGGCGCCCCCTCCGTCAAAGGGTCGGCGAGGTGGATGCCGGCGGCCGGGTCGTGCTCTCCGGCGAGGAGCCGTCGTAGCTGATCGGTGAGTTCCTCGGTGTCGCGGGCCACGAGCGCGGCCCGGACCGGTTCGTGTGAGGTGTCGGCGCGGTGGGCCGCGGCGAGGGCGAGGTCGCGCAGGCGCCAGGGGGCGCCGTCGGCCTCGGCGGCCCGGAGGATCTCCGCTGCCTGCCGGTGGGCCGCCGCCGTGTCCCGGCCCCGGAAGAGGAACAGCTCGGCCGGCCAGGCGTCCGCGGACTGACGGGGTGGTACGGCGCCGGCGTGGGCGGCCAGCACCGCGTGGAAGTTGGTGCCGCCGAAGCCGAACGCGCTGACTCCGGCGAGGCGTTCGGCGGCCGGTGCCGTCCAGGGCCGGGCGCGGGTGTGGAAGGCGAACGGGCTGTCGCCCTCCGCCCAGGCCGGGTTGGGCCGCTCCAGGTGCAGGGTGGGCGGGATGACAGCGGTGTGGAGGGCGAGGGCGGTCTTGATGAGGCCCGCGAGGCCGGCGGCGCACTTGGTGTGGCCGATCTGCGACTTGACCGAGCCGAGCGCACAGCCGCCCGTCCCCGCCCCCGCCTCGCCGAACACCTCGGCAAGAACGGTGAGTTCGGTGCGGTCGCCGACGACCGTACCGGTGCCGTGCGCCTCCACCAGGCCGACGTCCGCGGGCGAGACACCGGCGTTGCGGTACGCCCGCTCCAGCGCCGCCCGCTGGCCTTCCGGGCGGGGTGCGGTGAGGCCGAGGGAGCGGCCGTCGCTGGCGGAGCCGAGGCCCTTGACCACCCCGTAGATCCGGTCGCCGGCGCGTTCGGCGTCCGCGAGCCGTTTGAGGACCAGGCAGGCCACTCCCTCGCCGAGCGCGATGCCGTCGGCGGAGGCGTCGAAGGCACGGGAGCGTCCGGTCGGGGAGAGCGCGTGGACGGAGGAGAACAGGACGTAGTCGTTGATGCCGTTGTGCAGGTCGCCGCCGCCGCACAGGACGAGGTCGCTGGTGCCGGAGACGAGTTCCTTGCAGGCCACGTCGAGGGCGGCGAGGGAGGAGGCGCAGGCGGCGTCGACGGTGAAGTTGGCGCCGCCGAGGTCCAGCCGGTTGGCGATCCGCCCGGAGATGACGTTGGCCAGCATGCCGGGGAAGGAGTCCTCGGTCAGCCGGGGCAGTTGCTCGTCCAGCCCGTCGGGCACCTGGCCGTAGTACTTCGGCAGTACCGCGCGCAGGGTGACGGCGTTGGACAGGTCGCTGCCCGCCTCAGCGCCGAACACGACCGAGGTCCGCGCGCGGTCGAACGCCCGCCCCTGTTCCCCGTATCCGGCGTCCTCCAGCGCCCGCCGGGCCGCCTCCAGGGACAGCAGCTGCACGGGTTCGATGCTGCCGAGGGAGGCGGGCGGGATGCCGTAGCGCAGCGGGTCGAAGGGGATGCGGGGCAGGAATCCGCCCCACTTGGAGGCCGTGCTGCCGGCCGCGTGGTGCACGGCCGGGTCCCAGCGTTCGGGCGGCACCTCGGTGACGGCGTCGCGGCCGGTGACGATGTTGGACCAGAAGGCGGCCAGGTCGGGGGCGTCGGGGAACATGCAGGCCATGCCGACGATGGCGATGTCCAGCGGTGCGGGCGGCTCCGGCTCGGCGGCGGAAGCCGCGCCCGGATGGGCGGCCCACCACGTCCGGACATCGCCGGCGCGCCGCGTCAGGAGCTCGGCGGCGCCGTCGGTGACCGAGCGGTGCAGGTCCGCCAGAGTGGTGGTCGCCGAGCGCAGGACGGCCACCTCGCCGGCCATGAACATCCCGTCCGTGAGCTGCCGTTCCTCGGCCACGGTCGCCAGCGCGCCGTCGGCTCCGCGCTCGACGCCCTTGCTGGCGATGCGCAGCCGGCCCACGTTGAGCCGTTCCAGCGCCTCCCAGACCTCGCGGTCGGTCAGCCCCTGCGCGCGTAGCGCGGCCTCACGGGCACGGTAGTCGGCGGTGAAGGGGCTCGGGACGCAGCGGGTGGCGTGGCCGGGGGCGGTCTCCAGGAGGGTGGTCGCGGTGGCCTTGAGCACCTGCCGCTGGAACAGCGGCCGGACGGCGCCGTGTGCGACGGCCTCCTCGGTGAACAGGTAGGCGGTGCCCATGAGCACGCCGACGGCGGCACCCCGGCCGGTGAGCGGTGCGGCCACGGCCGCGACCATGGCAGCCGACCGCTCGTCGTGTACGCCGCCCGCGAAGAACACCTCCAGACGCCGGGCGGTCGCCTCGTCGGCGTCGGCCAGGAAGTCCTGCAGTACCGCGAGTTGGGCCTCCCAGAGGGGGAAGGAGGCCCGGGGTCCGACATGACCGCCGCACTCGGACCCCTCGAACACGAACCGGCGCGCGCCCGCGTCGAGGAACTGCCGCAGCAGTCCAGGCGAGGGCACGTGCAGAAAGGTGTGGATCCCGGCCCGCTCCAGCGTCTCCGCCTGGGCGGGCCGTCCGCCGGCGATGATCGCGTGCGTGGGCCGCAGTTCCCGTACGGCGTCCAGTTGGGCGTTCCTGATCTCCTCGGGCGCGAAGCCGAGCACGCCCACGCCCCAGGGCCGCCCGTCCAGCGCGGCCCGCGCCTGGGTGAGCATCGACCGGGTGCGCTCGCCGTCGGCCAGGGCCAGCGCCAGGAACGGCAACGCCCCGTCCGCGGCGACGGCCGCGGCGAAACCCGCCTGGTCGCTGACCCGGGTCATGGGCCCCTGCGCGACGGGGAGCCGGGTGCCGAGGGCCCGGCTCATGGCCGACCCGGGGCGCAGCGCGGTGGCCGCACCGCCGTCGGCCACGGCGTGCATCGCCGCCGACACCTCCCGCACCGATCGCCGTACGTCCCCGAACCGTTCGGCGAACCGGGCGGCGAGGAAGCCGTCCTGGCCGACCGGCAGCAGCCGGCCGCGCAGATCGCCGGCGCCCAGCAGGGACGCGACCGCCTCGGGGTCGTCCGCCGGTGGGCGCGGGGCGTCCGGCCCCCGGCGTCTGAGGACCCGGTGGCCGCCGAGCACCACGGTCTCCGAGCCGTCCAGGGAGCGCAGCACCGACCGGAGCGTCTCGGGCAGCCCCGACTCGGCGAGCAGGGCCAGCTGGCTGTCGAGGACCACCCCGGCGGCACCGCCGGCCACTGCGGCCGCCGCGGTGCGCGGGCCGATGCCGCCGCAGGCCCAGACCGGGACGCGGCTCGACTCCTCGTCGGACAGCAGCTGTTGCAGCAGGACGAAGGTGCTCGACGCACCGACCCGGCCGCCGCTCTCGCCCCCGCGGGCGATGAGCCCCTGGGCACCTGCGCGCAGGGCCGCGTGCGCCTGCCGGATGTTCGTGACCTCCGCCAACAGGCGGCAGTCGGAGGGGAGTTCGGTCCGGGACCAGGATGCGTCCGCCGTGCGGACCACGGTGTCGGGGGCGTCGCCGAGCTCGGCCGGGGTCAGGGCGCAGCGCCCGGTCACCCGCACCCCGAAGGGGCCCGGCGCCGACCGTCTCAGCCGGGACAGCGTCTCTCGGGATCTGCGGTCTCCGGTGCCGAGGTCGAGGATGCCGAGCGCACCGGCGGCACACGCCGCGGCGGTGACACCGGCGTCGGGTTCGGCGAAGGGGGTGAGGCACAGGACGAGGTCATGGGGGCGCACAGGCGAGGTCATGATGCTCCGGCACGATCGGCGAGACAGCACGGTGGGGGGTGTGCGGCGGAACGCTCTGGTGCGAGGGCACCGGAAACTAGCCTCGGGCTACTCACGGGTCAATAACGCCGCCCCCTTTTCGTGTCCGGTGACATGGATTCGGCCAGTGGGCCGAATTCCCCGCAAGAACCGGGAAAACGCGGTAATTCCCCTCACCGGTGCGAGCGGGGGACCACCTGGTCCCCCGCACCACACCAGCACAAACCCGGCAAAGTACCCGCCCGCTTCACCGTGCACTCACCCCGCCGCAATGCGGCGGGACATCCGCTCGAAGTCTGTAAATTCCGCATGACTTCGGCGCCGTGGCTCGATCGCGGTCAGGGGCTCCGGTGACGTCCCGGGCCGCGCGTCAGCGCAGCGGTCCGCCCACGGTCGCCGGTACGACGGCGACCGTGGCGGCGAGGGGCGGAAGGGCCCGGTGCACTGCGCGCACCGCCCGCGCGGGCGACCCGGACCCGGTGTGCCGCCGGCCGTGGTCGGCGCGGGCCTGGGCGATCCGGGTCTCGTCCGGCTCGCCGGACTCCCCCGGGGTGTCCCCGCGCGTCGGGCCCTCATTCTGTGAAAGTCCGTCGCCCTTCGAGGATCCATGGTCCTGCGAGGATCCATGCCCGAGCGAGGACCCATCGCCCTTGGAGAACCCTGGCTGCCCGCTACCCGGCGCGTCCGACCCGCCCTGCACCGCGTCCGGCCGCCTTCCTCCTGTCCCCTGCGCCCCCGGTTCCAGCACCCACCGCCGCTCCGGCGAACCGTCGCGCGCTGCCGTCACGACCCGGGCGGACGCATCGCCGGTGCCGGGAGCGAGTGCGGGGCCCGCGTACCGGGGCGGCAGGATCTCGCCGCGCACGGTGATGTCGTACACCACCTTCCCTGCTTGCACGACGCACGCGGTCGGCACGACGCGCTTCGTCCCGGTGCCGGCGGCCAGGCACCGGGACAGGCCGGCGGCGCTGCGCGGCAACCCGTCGTCCTGGTACGACCACTGTTGCGAGGCAGCGGAGGGGCACGGCGCGAGCCCGACGCCGGCGCCCGCCCGCACGCCGTCCGGAAGCACGTCGAGGCAGCGCCCGGAGCTGAGGCCGCGCAGGCCACCGTGGGCCGGCTCGACGGGTTCGCCGGCCGAGGCGGCGGACGGGGCGGTGGCGGCCCGGGGGCCGGTGCCGCCCGGATGGGTGTGGTGGCCGGCCGGGGCACCCCAGGTGGCGCCGGGCGCGGGGACACCGTTGTCGTCCGACCAGCTTTTGGCCACGAGGACGGTGGCGAGCAGCGCGAGCGAGGTCAGTCCGACGCCGATGACGACCGCCTTGCGGTGGCGGCTGCCGGGCCCGGTGCGGTGTCTGCCGCCGGCCCCCGCTCCCGTCGGGGCGGCTTGCGGCGCACACGGCGACTCCTCGGCGGCGCCGCGTCCGGGGCGCGAGTCGAGATAGCGGCGGGCGCCCCAGCCGAGCAGGGTCTCGGCGAGCAGGAGGCCCAGGCCGTCGTCGAACAGCCCGAAGGTCTCGGCGGCGTGCCGGCAGTAGACGCACACCGTCAGGTGCTCTCGTACGTCGGGCAGCAGGGCGCCGCCACGGCGCATGGGAACGTCCAGGAGCCGGTTGTAGAAGCGGCATTCCCTGGAGGGCGCGAGTTCTCGGTGGGCGCGTACGCAACCCGTCCGGAATTGCTCGCGCGCCTGTTCCAGGGCGGCCGTCGCGGTGGCCGGGTCGATGCCCAGCAGACCGGCAGGTATGTTTATGGGTTCGGCTTCGACCTCGGTGTGCCACAGAAGGCATTGCGAGGCGCCGGGAAGTGCCCGGAAGGCGCGTTCGGCGAGTTGTCGCCTTTCCGGTGTTCCGAGCTTTCTCGCACGCAGTCCGCGCCCTCCGGCGGGTTTGCGCAATTCCGGCAGAGTCGCGCAGGCCACGTCGTCCGCCGCCCAGGCGCGGACGATGTCGCGGACGGCGACCAGCAGTTGCGGGCGCAGGGCGCCGCCGGCCACTCCGCCCGCCATCCGGCCGAGGACCTCGTGGAAGGCCGCGGTGGCCACGAGTTGCGGCGTGGGACCGGCGGAGGCCAGGCAGACGACGGCGTAGTCGCGGGCGGCCCGCCAGTGGCGGGCCAGCAGCAGGGCGACGGCGTGATGGCGGACGGGATGCGGGCCGCCGAGCCGGGCGGCGAGATTGCGGTCGGACTCCCCGGGCGAACCGGGCAGCGGCGGATGGGGCGGGCGTGGGGGGTGAGGGGACTGCACGGAACCATTTCCTTCCAGCCGCAGGACCGCACTCGAAATGCCGTCCTGTCGGAAAGCAGTGCCGATGTGGGGCATGCCTGGTTCTGGTACATACCTGTAGGGCCGGCCTTGGCGTTCGACGCCTGCCTTTGCCCTCCCGCGGGAAGGCTCACCTTCGCACACGCGACTCACAGGAAACAAGAAGTTCGATTGACCCGGCCTCATATTCGGTGAATTGCATGAGAGTTGCCGTCGGTATCGCTTCCACAGCCGGTTCCCAGGTTTCTCCCGGCACGCTCTCATCCGCGCCCCCAGGATGGGCCGCATGATCGCCCCCCACTCCTCAGCGAGCCCCGCCCTCGCCCGTACGGTCCGCAAGGCGGTCGTACCGGCCGCCTGACTCGGCACCCGCCATGGCGGGGCTGGAGGAGGGCGCGAGCGGCGGCCGGGACGGACGCCGGGCGGCGTAGCCCGACGCACGCAGGAAGAGGGGGCCCTCCCACGAGCGAGCCCCCTCTCGAACACCCCATGGACGCCTAGCCGTTGGGCCGCAGCGTCCAGACGACGGTCATCTCGCCCGTCACGGCGCCGTCCGCGCGGCGGATCTCGATCGCCACGGGGAACTCGGGGCGCTGCCCGGCGTCCAGCTCGGCGACGACCTCGGCGGCCGGGCGGCCCAGCGTGGCGGTCGCGGTGACGGCGCCCATGGCGAGCTTCCTGTAGGCGATGTCGGCACGGACCGCCAGCGGCACCGCGTGGGAGAGCTGGTCCCCGAAGGCGGCCAGCACGATGGCCCCGCTGGCCGACTCCCCGAGGGTGAACATCGCACCGGCGTGCGGCCCGCCCACATGGTTGTGATACGCGCCCTGGTCCGGCAGGGACACGACCGCCTTGTCCGGAGAGGTCTCCAGGAACTCCAGGTTCAGCGTCCGGGCCATGGGCACGGTGGCGGCGAGCATCTCGCCGATCGACATCTGGTCTGCGCTCATGGCGCCATGTTACTCACGAGTAGCCCAAACTGGCCAGCACAGGATCCTCACCCGCCCCCCTTCGCTACGACCCTGACGAGGCCCGGTGACCGAATCGTGTCCATGGCAGCACTAGGGTTACTCGCCATGTGGCCAGATCAGCAGCCGCCAGGGGGCGCGCCAAACCCGCAGAACAACCCGTATCAACAGCCGGGTTATCAGCAGCCGAACCCGTACCAGCAGCCCGGATACCAGCAGTATCCGCAGGCCGGGCCGTACGGTCAGCAGCCGCAGTGGGGGCAGCCGCAGCCGCCCACCATGCCCGTCCCGCAGCCGCCGCAGGGAGGTGGCGGGCGCACCAAGCTGATCGCGATCGCCGCGGCCACGGCGGTCGTGGTGGCCGCGGGAGTGACCGGCTATCTCGTCCTCGGCGGGAAGGACGACAAGAACGACCAGGCGGACAGCGGCAAGGGCGGGCAGCACGCGAGCCAGTCGCCCACGTCCCAGCCCACGGCCAGTTCGTCGGCGACGGACGACCCGCGCGGCACCGGGACGGAGAAGCCGACCATCGCCGGCTGGAAGGTCGTGGTGAACCCCAAGTGGGGCGTGGCCTTCGACGTACCCGCCGACTGGGAGGTGCAGTCCCCCGGCATGAGCATCGGCTTCGACATCCCGAAGGGCGAGCAGGACACGGGCATCATCATGTCGGGCGTCGCCGAGGACCAGCCGAAGTGGTGCGCCTCCGACGACGACAAGGACGGACGGACCGAGGACACCTCGCTGGGGACCGTCGGCGTCAAGGGTGCCAGCGGCGCCAAGAACACGGACGAGATCGCGATCAACACGCCGGCCTGGTGGGTCTACGGCGGTTACACCCAGCCCGACAAGAAGAGCATCTCCTGGGACAAGAAGGCCACCCCCTTCACCACGGATTCGGGCATCAAGGGCAGCTACGCCTGGGCCCAGTCGACGCACACGCCGAAGAAGGGCAAGTGCATCAGCGACGGCAAGGCGCTCACCTTCGGCTTCCAGAACTCGGTGCACGACTATGTGTCGTTCAACTTCTACGGAGCCACGGGAGTGAACGGCGAGGTCCCCAGGGCGACCGTTCTGAAGATCCTCCACACGGTCCGCCTGCACGGAGACCCGACGAACCAGTGACCCCGCGGGGCGGCTTCGGCACCGCGGTCGAAAACGCGCACTGCGACGCACCGCGCAGTCCCTCCTGCGCGGGCCGCAACTGCTCGCTGCTGACCGCGGCGGCCGTCGTGACCGGTGTCGGTCCCAACGGCTCGCTCGCCGCCGCCGCGTTCGCCGTGCTGTACGCGGGCGGCGACGGCGCAGACGCGGGACTGGTCGCCGCCTCGCGCACCGTGCCGCGCCACCACCTGCCTACCACCAGCGGAAACGCCGTCGAAGAACGAAGCTGCCCCATGTCTGCAGCAGGCGCGGTGGCGCGCCGCCAGTCGTCGGCGAGGTCGGGCCGAGGGCACGCAAGCGGCGGGCTGGGTTCACAGGCGCACGATGATCAGGGCGGTGTCGTCGGCGGCGTCACCGGCTGGGAGTAGATCGGTGAGCACGGCGCCCTCGCGGAAGGCCGCGGCAGCCTGGATCCGGGGAGCGTGTTGAAGGCGGGCGGCCAGGATGCCGACAAGCCACATTTGGTTTCAGACGATACCGTATCGAATGAGTGGATAGCGTAAAGTTGACCTCATGAGCGCCGACGTTCCTCTCAGGACCACGCCCTCGCGCGTCACCGACCGCCCCGGGGACACCTCACCTTTCGCTCTCGGCCTGCTGCTGCGCCGGGCGCACTGGCGCGCGGCTGCTGTGATGGAGGAGGCGCTTCGGCCGCTCGGCATCGAGCTGCGGCACTTTGCCGTGCTGATCGTGCTTGTCGACCGTGGGCCCACGGTGCAGCGGGACTTGGCGGCGGCGACAGGGTCCGACAAGGCGGGCATCATGAGGATTGTGGACGATCTGGAGCGCAGCGGGCTCGCCGTACGCAAGAGCGTTCCAGGGGACCGGCGGGTGCGGGCGGTGGAGATCACGCCTCAAGGACTGGAAATCTTCGATGCGGCCCATGTGGCGGCGGAGCCGCTGGCTGAGCGTCTGGTTGCCGATCTCGGTCCCGGCGAGCCCGAGAAGCTGACCGATCTACTGACCCGGATCGCGTATCCCGCAGACGGCGAGGCGTAGGCGCGCCTGCGCACTGGTTGCCCGCCACGTGGGCGGCGACGCCGCGTGACCCCTCGCCCCAGGGCGTCACACGGGCGCCCATGGCCCTGGGGGGTCACACGGCGAGGCGTTGCGCGAGCTCCTTGGCCTTGGCCAGCGCGTGCTCGAAGGCACGCTCGCGGGAGGCCTCGTAGAGGGGGATCAGTTCTGCCATGGCCGGGTTGCGGGGGGCCATGGTGAGTTCCGGGACGATGAAGTCGAGGTCCAGGCCGAGGGTGCCCTTGAGGACAGCCTCCAGGTAGTTCTGCACGAACTCGTAGCCCTCGCGCGGGGTGCCCGGCGCGTAGGAGCCGCCGCGGCTGGCGACGACGGTGACCGGGGTGCCCTGGGCGGAGGGGGTCTCGCCGGCCGTGCGGCCGAGCAGGAGCACGCTGTCCAGCCACGCCTTGAGGGTCGAGGGGATCGAGAAGTTGTACATGGGGGCGCCGATCAGGACGGCGTCCGCCTGCTCCAGCTCCTCGATGAGCTTCACGCGTGCGGCGAACGCGGCGGACTGCTCCGGCGTGCGCTCGGTGGGGGCGGCGTATCCGGCGGCCCAGGCGTCGGCAGTCATGTGCGGGACAGGGGCGGCGGCGAGGTCGCGGTAGATCACCGTGCCCCCCGGATGCTGTTCCTCCCAGGTCCTGCGAAAGGCGGCCGTGACCGAGCGGGACGAGGACGTCTCGCCGGGAAACACGGACGAGTCGATGTGCCGCAGCGTGGCCATGGACCTTCTCCAAAGTGCAGCTGCCCGAGGCGGGATAACCAAGGGCCGGGGATTTGTGCTCGACGATAGTTAAACACGCGATGGTATTGAGTGATACCATCTCGCATGTAACGAAAGCGGGGGCGTTAGCAGACGAGGAGCCGGACGGTCATGGACGTCCACGAGGCGGTCGGGAGCCGACGAGCGGTGCGCGGATCCACCGATCGGGATGTGCCGAGAAAGGCGCTGGAGCGCGTGCTCTCCGCCGCGGCCTGGGCGCCGTCCGCGTCGAACCTCCAGCCGTGGCACGCCTACGCGGTGACCGGCGCACCGCTGACCGAGATCAAGAAGCGCGCCGGCGAACGCCTCGCCGCAGGTGGCCCCTGGGACGAGCCGGAGTACGAGCAGTACCCGCCGGCACTGAAGTCCCCGTACCGCGAGCGCCGGGCCGCCTTCGGCGAGCAGCGCTACGGCGCACTCGGTATCGCTCACGAGGACACAAAGGCGCGCCAGCGGGCCGCTGCGGCGAACTGGGACTGTTTCGGCGCGCCCGCTGCCCTGTTCTGCTACATCGACCGGGACCTGGGGCGGCCGCAATGGTCCGACGTCGGCATGTATCTGCAGACCGTCATGCTGCTGCTCCGCGCAGAAGGGCTGCACAGTTGCCCGCAGATGGCGTGGTCGGTGTATCGCAAGACCGTCGCGCAGATCCTGTCACCCCCGGACGAGCTCATCCTCTTCTGCGGCATGTCGATCGGATTCGAAGACGTCACGGCCCGTGACGCCCGTACCGGCCGGGCCCCACTCGACGAGACGGTCACCTTCGTCGACGGTCTCCGACGCCGCCCCTCCTCAGTCCCATGAGGCGCCTGCTGCCGCGCCCGCACAGTCGCACATATGCCATATTTGCGCACATAAACCCAATGAAAGGCATACCATGAAGATCGCAGTCATCGGCGGTACCGGACTGATCGGATCACAGGTCGTCACAGACCTGACCGCTGCCGGGCACGAGGCGGTACCCCACTCGAAATCCACCGGTGTCGACGTCATCAGCGGCCAGGGACTGGACCAGGCTGTGGCAGGAGCCGACGTCGTCGTCAACCTGACGAACTCCCCGACCTTCGACGAAGCCTCCCCGGCCTTCTTCCAGACCTCGATGGACAACCTCCTCGCCGCGGCCCACAAGGGCGGCGTCGGGCACTTCGTCATCCTCTCGATCGTCGGGGCGGACCAGGTGCCGGAGCTGGACTATTACAAGGCCAAGGTGCTCCAGGAGAAGCTCCTCGCGGCCGGGCCGGTGCCCTACTCGATCGTCCGGGCGACGCAGTTCATGGAGTTCATGGATGCCGTCCTGTCCTGGACCGCCGACGGCGACACCGTCCGGTTGCCCGCCACGCCGATCCAGCCGATCGCCTCCAAGGACGTGGCCATGGCGGTGGCACAGGTCGCCGCGGGCGCCCCGCTGAACGGCATTCGCAACATCGCCGGCCCCGAGATCTTCGGCCTGGACGAGCTGGGCCGCATCACCCTGTCCCACAGGGGCGACAACCGTACTGTCGTCACCGACCCCGCTGCCGGCATGTTCGCCGTCGTCAAGGGTGACGTCCTCACCGACAAGAACGCCCACCTCGCCCCCACCCGCTACACCGACTGGCTTTCCTGACCCGCTCGCGTTCTCTCGGAGCAGATGAGGGAGGTAGATGATCTTGGATGTCTATGAGGCGGTCATGAGCCGACGGGCGGTTCGCGGGTTCACCGACCGACAAGTCCCGCGGGAGGTGCTGGAGCGTGTGCTCTCCGCCGCGGCCTGGGCGCCGTCCGGATCGAACCTCCAGCCGTGGCACGCCTATGTGCTGACGGGCCCGCCTCTGGCCGAGCTCAAGAGGCGGGCCGGCGAGCGCGTGGCCGCAGGCGACCCCTGGGACGAGCGGGAGTACGAGATGTACCCGGCCGCACTGAAGTCCCCGTACCACGAGCGCCGATCCGACTTCGGTCATGAGCGCTACAGCGCACTCGGCATCTCGCATGAGGACTGGGAGGCGCGCCAGCGGGCCGCTGCGGCGAACTGGGACTGTTTCGGCGCGCCCGCTGCCCTGTTCTGCTACATCGACCGGGACCTGGGGCGGCCGCAATGGTCCGACGTCGGCATGTATCTGCAGACCGTCATGCTGCTGCTCCGCGCAGAAGGGCTGCACAGTTGCCCGCAGATGGCGTGGTCGGTGTATCGCAAGACCGTCGCGCAGATCCTGTCACCCCCGGACGAGCTCATCCTCTTCTGCGGCATGTCGATCGGGTTCGAGGACGTCACGGTGGGCTACATCCGTACGGGCCGGGCGCCGCTCGGTGAGACGGTCACGTTCGTCGAGGGTTAGGTTTTCCCGGACGTCCGCACGCCGGACCGCCGCAGCCGGCCGGTCGCCGCCTCCCCGGCCGCGTCAGCCGATGCCGAACGCCCCGCCTGGGGGCTCGGGGGACGGTACGGCGTCGGCGTCCTCGACCGGCCGGGCGGCACCGGTGAACTCCCGCACCGCCGCCCCGTGTTCGACCCGCGCGGGAAAGGCGTCCGCGGCGGCACGGCGGGCCAGCGCGGCGGTGTCGAGGGGCCGGTGCGCGGCGGCGAGCACCGCGTTGCCGAACCGCCGCCCGCGCAGCACCGCCGGCTCGGCGATCAGCACCAGCTCCTCGAAAACGGCGGCCAAGGTGGCCAGTTGGGAGCGCAGGAACCCGAACGGCGCGGCGTCCGCGAGGTTGGCCAGATAGACCCCGCCGGGCCGCAGCACCCGCTCGGCCTCCCGTGCGTAGGCGAGCGTGGTCAGATGCGCCGGTACCCGGGACCCGCCGAAGACGTCGGCGATCAGCACATCGGCGTGGTCGTCCGGGGCCGCCTCCAGCCAGGCCCGGGCGTCGGCGGCGTGCACCGCGACGCCCGAGCCCTCCGGCAGCGGCAGATACTCGGCGACCAGCTCCAGCAGCCCCCGGTCGGCCTCGACGACATCCTGCCGCGAGCCGGGCCGGGTGGCCGCCACGTACCGGGGCAGTGTGAGCGCCCCTCCCCCGAGGTGCAGCACATCCAGCGGCCGCCCGGCCTCGGCGACGGTGTCCAGGACATACCCGAGCCGGCGCGCGTACTCGAACTCCAGATACGCCGGCTCATCCAGATCGACGTACGACTGCGGCGCCCCGTCGACGGTGAGCAGCCAGGCCCGCGCACGATCGACGTCGGGCATGAGCTTGGCGGTGCCGTGGTCGGTGGTGCGGGAAACGGGTATCGGTTCGTTCACTTGTCCATTGTGGTGTCCGTGGGGGGTCTCACTCCACGGTGGACACCGTCCCCGCACCCACGGTCCGTCCACCCTCACGGATGGCGAACCCGAGCCCCGGCTCCAACGGCACCTCCCGCCCCAGCTCAACGACCATCTCCACGGTCTCCCCGGGCCGGGCGGCACCCACCGGACCGAGGTCGACGTCCCCCACCACATCCGCCGTACGGATGTAGAACTGCGGCCGGTACCCGGTCAGCACCGGCGTCGTACGGCCCCCCTCGCGCCCCGACAGCAGATACACCCGAGCCGAGAACCGCCGGGCGGGCACGACACTGCCCGGAGCCGCCACGACGTGCCCGCGTCGCACGGCATCGCGTGGCACGCCCCGCAGCAGTACCGCCACGTTGTCCCCGGCCTGCGCCTCGTCCATGGGCTTGCCGAAGGTCTCCAGCCCGGTGACGACGGACTCCACATCGGCGCCGAGCACCGACACCCGGTCCCCCAGGCGGAGCGTCCCCCGCTCCACGGCGCCGGTGACGACCGTGCCCCGGCCGGTGATCGTGAGCACGTTCTCCACCGGCAGCAGGAACGGCGCGTCCAGGTACCGCTCCGGCATGGGCACATAGGTGTCCACCGCGTCGAGCAGCGCCTCGATGGATGCCGTCCAGCGCGGGTCGCCCTCCAGTGCGCGCAGCCCGGAGACCCGTACGACCGGCACGGCGTCGCCCGGGTAGCCCTGGGCCGTGAGCAGGTCGCGGACCTCCAGCTCGACGAGGTCGATCAGCTCCTCGTCGTCCGTGCCGTCGGCCTTGTTGAGCGCGACGACGATGTGGTCGACGCCCACCTGCCGGGCGAGCAGCAGGTGTTCGGCGGTCTGCGGCATGATGCCGTCGAGCGCGGACACGACGAGGATCG
Source organism: Streptomyces sp. NPDC031426 (assembly GCF_055581585.1). Lineage (NCBI taxonomy): Bacteria > Bacillati > Actinomycetota > Actinomycetes > Kitasatosporales > Streptomycetaceae > Streptomyces > Streptomyces sp. NPDC031426. Next base: position 387,355 of record NZ_JBVIJE010000003.1, on the reverse strand, counting down.
CCCCGTCGAGCTGCGCCGCGCCGGTGACCATGTTCTTGACGTAGTCGGCGTGCCCCGGCATGTCCACGTGGGCGTAGTGCCGGGTGTCGGTCTCGTACTCGACGTGCGCGATGTTGATGGTGATGCCGCGCGCGGCCTCCTCCGGGGCCCGGTCGATGCGGTCGAACGAAACGTATCGAGTGGTGCTGCCGGAGCCGCGCTCCGCGAGGACCTTGGTGATGGCGGCGGTCAGGGTGGTCTTGCCATGGTCGACGTGCCCCATGGTGCCGATGTTCAGGTGCGGCTTGGTGCGCACGTAGGCCGTTTTGGACATGGCTGTACCTCGAAGCCTCTCAGCCGTGAGAAGGAAATGCGGGACCCCGGGGACTGGCCGACCCTCCCCCTGCGGGGTCCGCCGGACGTTCCGGAGAGGGTCAGCTTCGGGCGCCGTCGACAGCGGCCACGAGGATCTGGACGGCAGCCTTCGGCGCATCCGCGACGGCGGATGCTGCGAGGAGGAAGGCGTACCGGAACATGCCGTCGATCCTCGTCGACGGCATGTCCGGCGTCGAATGGTTTTCCGCCGCGCGGAGTTCAGCCGCCGATGTGCTTCAGCGCCTCCCGGACGGTCAGCGGCGCGAACCGGCCCCGGACGAAGAGGTCGGGATGCCCGGACTGGAGCAGGCAGTAGGTGAACAGCCGGTCCGTGTCGGTGCTTTCCTTGTGGGCCAGCTGGTGGAGCAGGGCCGTGCGCACCGGCATCGGGCCGGCCCGACCGGGGTCTGCGGCGGCCGGGAACACGGCCGTCACCCGCTCCAGCACGGTGTCGGCGAGGGCGCTGCGCGGCAGATCCGGCGGGGCCGCCCCGGTGACGGTCATGAACGCACCCTACTGTCGAATACACGTTCGCGCGCGTCACGCGAACCACAGCTCAGCGGCCCCTCCCGACGCGGGTTGCACCCCCTTGCGCACCGGCGTTACCTGGAAGTACTGGCGGTGGAGCGGCGGAGGTGACAGAGGTGAAGGCCGTCGTCTACGAAGAGCCCTTCAGCGTGGTGGTGAAGGACGTCCAGGATCCCCGGATCCAGCATCCCAACGATGTGCTGGTACGCGTCACGTCGAGCGCCATATGCGGCTCGGACCTGCACATGTACGAAGGCCGCACGGCGGCCGAGTCGGGCATCGTCTTCGGGCACGAGAACCTCGGCATCATCGAGGAGGTCGGCAGCGGCGTGACCTCCCTGAACCAGGGTGACCGTGTCGTGATGCCGTTCAACGTCGCCTGCGGATTCTGCAAGAACTGTCTCGCCGGGAAGACCGGCTTCTGCCTGACGGTCAACCCCGGATTCGCGGGCGGGGCCTACGGCTATGTGGCGATGGGCCCCTACAAGGGCGGCCAGGCCGAGCTGCTGCGGGTGCCGTTCGCCGACTTCAACTGCTTGAAACTGCCTCCGGGCGACGAGTTCGAGACCGATTTCGTGCTGCTCGCCGACATCTTCCCGACGGGCTACCACGGCTGCGAACTCGCCCAGGTGTCCCCCGGTGAGAGCGTGGCCGTCTACGGCGCCGGACCGGTGGGGCTGATGGCCGCCTACTCGGCGCTGCTGCGCGGTGCGTCGAAGGTGTTCTCCGTCGACCGGGTGCCCGAGCGGCTCGCCAAGGCGGAGGAGATCGGGGCCATCCCGATCGACTTCACCAAGGGCGACCCGGCGGAGCAGATCAAGGAGCAGACCGGAGGCGAGGGCACCGACAAGGGTGTCGACGCCGTCGGCTACCAGGCCCAGGCGCACGACGCCAGCCACGAGGAGCCGGCCATCGTCCTCAACGAGCTGGTCATGACGGTACGGCCGACCGGCATGCTCGGTGTGCCGGGTCTGTACGTGCCCTCGGACCCGGGCGGTCCCGACGAGCACGCCAAGCACGGCCAGCTGCTGGTCTCCATCGGCAAGATGTTCGAGAAGGGCCAGCAGATGGGCACCGGTCAGTGCAACGTCAAGCGGTACAACCGTCAGCTGCGCGACCTGATCATCGCCGGGCGCGCCAAGCCCAGTTTCGTGGTCTCCCACGAGCTGCCGCTGGACCAGGCGCCGCAGGCGTACGAGAAGTTCGACAAACGGGTCGAGGGCTACACCAAGGTGGTACTGCATCCCGGGCACGCGCTCGCCGCGTGAGACACGGGCCGACAGGGCCGGGCGCCATGGGTGCCCGGCCCTGTCGATGCGCGGCACTTGACGGCGATCACACGCGTTCGTCGGTTAATGTCACCGGATGCTCGATGCCAACCGCTCTGGCACCGCCACGGCCCCTCCCCGGGCCGCCGCCACGGAGCTCGTCGTACCGGTGACGCCCCTGCCCCGCGCCGGTTTCGCCGGGCGGTGTGCGCGGGCGCTGGCGCACCCCTATGCCCGGCTGTCGCTGCTGCTCGCCCTGCTCGCCGGTGCCGCCGCCTGCGTGCTGGTCTTCGAACCGCAGCGGCTGCTGACGCACGGCTGGCCGCCGCAGCTGGGCGGGGCCGCGGCGGCCGCGGTGTTCGGTGTGGCGTACGGGCTGTGCACCGTGGCGTTCGTTCCGCGTCCCCTGCTCAACCTGGCGGCGGGCGCGCTGTTCGGCTCGCAGCTGGGGCTGGCGACGGCGCTGGCGGGCACGGTCCTCGGGGCGGGTGTGGCCTTCGGGCTCGGGCGGGTGCTCGGGCAGGACGCGCTGCGCCCGCTGCTGCGGGGCCGCTGGCTGCGGGCGGCCGACGGTCAGCTGAGCCGGCACGGGTTCCGGTCCATGCTGGCGGCCCGGCTCTTCCCGGGCGTGCCGTTCTGGGCGGCGAATTACTGCGCGGCCGTCTCCCGCATGGGCTGGTGGCCGTTTCTGCTGGCCACCGCGGTCGGCTCGGTGCCGAACACCGCCGCCTACGCGGTCGCCGGCGCCCGCGCCTCCGCGCCGACGTCTCCCGCCTTCCTGATCGCGACGGCCGGTATCGCCGTACCGGCGCTGCTGGGCGCGGTGGTGGCCTGGCGCAAGCGCCACCACCTGCGCCGCCGGTAACGGTCACATCGGTCGGACGCCTTCGAGGATCATCGCGTTGGCCAGTCCGCCCGCCTCGCACATGGTCTGCAGGGCGTAGCGGGCGCCGCGTTCCCGCATGGCGTGGACCAGGGTGGTGGTCAGCCGGGTGCCGCTGGCGCCGAGCGGGTGGCCGAGGGCGATCGCGCCACCGTGCACATTGACCTTCGCCAGATCGGCGCCGGTCTCCTGCTGCCAGGCCAGCACCACGCTGGAGAACGCCTCGTTGACCTCGAAGAGGTCGATGTCGGCCAGGCTCAGCCCCGCCCTGCGGAGCACCTTCTCCGTGGCCGGTATGACGCCCGTCAGCATCAGCAGCGGATCGGAGCCGGTGACGGCGAAGCTGTGCAGGCGGGCCAGCGGGCGCAGACCGAGGCGGGCCGCGGTGTCGCTGGAGGTGATCAGTACGGCGGAGGCGCCGTCGTTGATGGGGCTGGCGTTGCCCGCGGTCACGTTCCACTCGATCTGCGGGAAGCGCTCGGCGAAGCCGGGGTCGTGGTAGGCGGGCCTGAGGCCGGCGAGGACCTCCGGGGTGCTGTCGGGGCGTACGCACTCGTCGCGGGCGACGCCGTCCAGCGGCGCGATCTCAGCGTCGAACAGGCCCTTGTCCCAGGCCGCGGCGGCCTTGCGGTGCGAGGAGACGGCGAACTCGTCCATCCGCGCGCGCGTGAGGGACCACTTGGCGGCGATCAGCTCCGCGCTGATGCCCTGCGGGACCAGGCCCTCGGGGTAGCGCTCGGCGACGCCGGGACCGAACGGGTCCTTGCCCGCAGGCACGTTGGACCACATCGGCACCCGGCTCATCGACTCCACACCGCAGGCGACCACCAGGTCGTACGCCCCGGACATGACGCCCTGCGCGGCGAAGTGCACAGCCTGCTGGGAGGAGCCGCACTGGCGGTCCACCGTGGTCGCCGGGACCGTCTCGGGGAAGCCGGCGGACAGGACGGCGTACCGGGTGGTGTTCATGGCCTGCTCGCCGACCTGGTCGACGGTGCCGCCGATGACGTCGTCGATCAGCGCGGGGTCGACGCCGGAGCGCTCGACCAGGGTGCGCAGGGTGTGGGCGAGCAGTTGCACCGGGTGGACATGGGCGAGGGAGCCGTTCGGCTTGCCCTTGCCGACGGGGGTGCGTACGGCTTCGACGATCACTGCGTCGCGCATGGCGGGGCCTCCTTGGCCGCCTGGCTGTCCGCGGCCGGCCGGGTGGCGGGCTGCGGCAGCTACCAGTGAGTAGGAAATCCAAACTCACCATAGCTCGAAGGGTTGGAAAAACAAACCCTCATCTAGACTGGCCCACATGGCCGCCATGAAAGACCCGCGCCCCTGCTCCATCGCCGACGCCCTCGCGCTGGTCGGTGAGAAGTACTCCCTGCTCGTCCTGCGCGAGGTGTGCCTGGGCAACGGCCGCTTCGACCAGCTCGTGCGCAACATCGGCGCCCCGCGCGACATCCTGGCCGCCCGGCTGCGCCGGCTCGTGGACGCCGGGATCCTCACCAAGCGCGCCTATAGCGAGCGCCCGCAGCGCTTCGAGTACCGGGCCACGCAGGCCGGCCTGGAGCTCGAGCCGGTCCTGATGACGCTCAAGGAGTGGGGCGACCGCCACATCCGCAAGGGCGCCGACCTGCCCATGGCGGTCGAGCACATCTGCGGCAACGAACTGGTCCCGGTCCTCATCTGCCGGGCCTGCGGCGAGGAGGTCCGCCACGAGGACGTGACGGCCCATCCGCAGGCGCCGGGGTGGACGCGCACCGGACCGACGGCGGCGTGAGGCTCAGGGCACGGTGAGGGCCTCGTTCCACTCACGGATGTGCCATGCCTTCACCACTCCGTGCAGGACGAACACGGGTCACCGGCGACGAACTCCTCGGCCGCCTCGCGCGTGCGGAAGACGGCCATCGAGCCCGCTCCCGGGGGTTCGCGAACGGGCCGGTCATCAGCAGCTCGCCGCGTTCGACGAAGGGCTGGTAGCGGGCCACGTGGGCGGCGAAGCGGGCGGGCGCCTTCTCGTCCAGGTCATCGGCCGACTCGTAGAACGCCACGTACTTCATCGGGCCTCCCCGCGCATCGGGCCCTTCCCTCTCCGGGCTACCCGCCCGGGCGACCGGGCCGACCGGCCCCCGGCCCCCGGCGGGCCTGCCATGGCCGGCTTGCCACGGCCGGGGCGCGGACGCCCCCGGACGCCGGCACGACCGCTAGGGCCCCGGGTAGACATCCAGCCGCCCGCACATCCCGAACTTTCCCTGCTCAACGGGCAGTTCCGCCCGCACGACCGCCTCGGCGAGGTACGAAGCGTCACCCCGTTCCAGGCGGTCCAGCTGCTCCCCCGTGGCCGCTGCGGCAGCGACGGCGCCGCTCCTCCAGCGCCGGCGCCACTCGGCGATCCGGGGCCGCACCAGCGCGGCGGCGGCCCGGTGGAAGGCGGCCAGCGGCTCCGGTCCCGAGGCCTCACGGAGCGCCCGGTAGCCGTCCAGGGCCAGGTCACGCCGGGCGCGGGCGATCCGCTTCCGCTCGGCCTCCGGGGCCTCGGCCGGGATCGTGGTCGCGGCGGCGTACGTCTCCGGGTCGGCCAGGTACTCCGGCGGGAGCGTGAGCACCGCGTCCCCCGCCTCCGGCAGCCCGCTGTTCTGCATCAGGACGGTGATGCGCAGATCGCCCTCGTTGACCAGCCGGTGGATGGTGCCCGGCGTGAACCAGGCGACCCTGCCGGGCGCGAGCGGGGTGACCTCGTAGCCGGACGCGGTCAGGGTCTGTACCGCGCCCCGGCCACCGGTGACGACGTACGCCTCCGAACAGGCCAGATGCATATGGGGAGTTCCGCCGCGCACCCCGTCGGCGGCGGGCCAGTCGTACACGCACAGCCCCGAGACGGCGACCCCGCCCGGCAGACCCGTGAACGTGTGCTCTCCGGCGCTCACCACGGATGCGCCTCCAGGTACTTGACGACGTCCTCCCGCTGCCAGGCACCGTCCGCCACGACGACCCGGTAGCGGCGGCGGAGCGTGTCGCCGGCGGCGAGTTCCAGCTCCTCGAAGAAGGACCAGGAGGCGGCGACGGCGGCGAAGGGATCGTTGCGCACGAACCAGTGGGCGGGATGGGTTCCGCCCGCGCCGGAGTGGTCGTTCTCCGGGGCGTGCGCGAAGACGAGGGTGGCATGGCCGTCGGTGCCGTCGTGTTCGCCGCAGTACGCGAGCCAGGGCGCCCGGGTGCCCATCAGCGCGGGCCCCTCCCCCTGCGGCCCGATGATCCGCCCCGCCCGGAAGGCACGTGGGCCCCGCCAGAACAGGCCGGTGTAGCCCGCCAGTTCGCGCCCGGCGGTGGTCGGGCTGCCGAAGACGAGCGGCTCGGCACGCCGGTTGATGATCGCACTGGTCCACGTCAGCGCCCAGGAGCCGGAGTCCGGGTCGACGTCGTGGACCTCGATCCGCCGCTCCTCCTCGGCCCACAGCTCACCGTCGTACGGATGCCAGGTCAGCCGCTCGGCGATCGTCGCCCGGCCGTCGGCCGCCGAGACCTCGTCGAAACCGGCGTGGCGCATCGAGCCGACCCGCTCGGGCAGTTCCAGATACCCCTGCCCGTGGACGTAGGTGTTGCCGCCCCACAGGTTCGCCCCGGACAGGTGCGAGGCGGTCAGGGACAGGCCCTTGTGCCAGCGGTGGTCGTTCGGGCGGTAGTCGGTGACGACGGCACCGGCGAGGGTGCGGACCGGGTGGAGGTACGACCGGGGGGCCTCCCAGGCGGCTTCGGGACGGTAGACGTAGGCGAACAGCTCGACGCCGGCGGCCGGTTCGGAGACGGTGATCCGGTCGCCGTACGCATGGACGAGCCGCAGTCCGCCGGTCATGCCGGGACCTCCTCGGCGGTCGCGGGCGCCCAGCCGGGGGCGCCGCCGTGCAGGGCGGTGTAGTAGGGGTCGCCGGGGCCGATCTCGCCGGCACGGACGGTCGTGTCGGTGAAGGCCGACTTGTACAGGGCCGTGATCAGCTCCAGGCTGGTGCGCCCGTCCGCGCCGCTGCTGCGCGGCCGCTCGCCCGCCCGCATGCTCGCGACCAGTTCGCGCAGTTGGGCCAGGTGCGAGCTGGGCACGTCCGGACCGAAGTCCCGCCACCGCTCGGCCTGTTCGGCGGGGACGTGGGGGGCCGGGGTGATGCGCCAGTCGTCGTTGGCGTGCCCGTAGAGGTGGGTCAGCTCGACGGTCGCGCGCTCGCAGTCGACGCGGATGCGGCTGACCTCGTCGGGGCTCAGGACGCTGTTGACGACGGTCGCGAGAGCGCCGCTCGCGAAGCGGACCAGCGCGGTGGAGACGTCCTCCGTCTCGACGTCGTGCACCAGCCGCCCGGCCATGGCCCGCACCTCGCTCCAGGGCCCGAGCAGGTCCAGCAGCAGGTCCATCTGGTGAATGCCGTGGCCCATGGCCGGGCCGCCGCCCTCGGTGTGCCAGCGGCCCCGCCAGGGCACGGCGTAGTAGGCGGTGTCCCGGTACCAGGTGGTCTGACAGTGCGCCACCAGGGGCCGTCCGAGGGCGCCTTCGGCGAGCAGCCGGCGCGCATGCCTGGATCCGGAGCCGAACCGGTGCTGGAAGACGATCGCCGCGTACGGACCGCCGTCCGCGCGCTCCTCCGCCTCGATCGCGTCGAAGTCGGCGAGCGAGGGCACCGGCGGCTTCTCGCACCACACCCAGGCTCCGGCGCGCAGCGCCGCCACGGTCTGCGCGCGGTGCAGGGTGGGCGGGGTGCAGACGCTGACCAGGTCGGGCCGCTGTTCGGCCAGCATCCGGTCGAGGTCGGTGTAGGCGTGCGGGATGCCGGTCTCGGCACAGAAGGCCTCGACGGCGCCCTGGTCGATGTCGACGGCGGCGACGACCTCGGTCTCTCCCTCGCGTGCGAGCTGAGCCAGCGCGGGCAGATGGGAGCCGCGCCCGATGGCGCCGGTGCCGATGACGGCCGCCCGGATGCGCCGGCCGGTGAACGGAGTTGTGGGGCGAGGGCGGTTGGGCCTGGGCGGGACGGGAGCGGGTGGCATGGGCGGGTTCAGCACTCCTCCGGTACGGCGGGCGCGCGGGCCGGCAGTGCGGCAAGCAAAGCAGCAAGCGCTTTCTCCTGCGCTGCAACGTAAGCGGCGGCGCCGGGGCCGGTCAACACCGGGGAGCGAGTGAGCCGTTCACCCCCTGATGCGGCGCGGCGGCTCCGGCCCGCTACGCTGCCCTCGGTAGTTGATCATCCTTTTGCCTTCTCAGCGCTTGGACGCCGTACCTCCATGTCTTGGTTTGACTCCCTCGTCCTCGGACTCGTCCAGGCGGACCCGGGTGCGGCCTTCACGGCGATCACCCAGATCGGCACGGAGGTCACCAGGAGGCGTCGGGGGGCGGGCCGGGCCCGGGGTTGGCCGCGGAGGGCTCGCGGGGGCCCGTTCCGCGATCTCCGCGCCACCGCGACCATGCTCGTGGTCGTCGGCCTGGTCATCGGCATCGCCGACCGCCTGGCGGCCCGCGACGAGACCGGCGGCCGGCACCGCACACCCAAGCAGCGCTTCGTCCGGTACCGCGTGGCCCTCGGGATCGTCATCATCGCGCTGGTCTCGGCGGGCGTCCTCGGCCCGCGCGCGGCGGAGTCGGTGAGCTGAGCGCGGCGCGGACCCGTCACATGGCTCTCACCCAGCAGTTCGCCCGCGTCACCCCGCGCCACCTGGAGCGCTGCCGCGCGGCGGCCCTCGCCTCCCCCGACGCCGCGCCGGACTGGGCCCCGCCGGAAAGCGACACCCTGGACACGGACTGGGCACTGTGGGGACTGCTCCGTTTCTGCCGCGGCCCGGGTGCCGATGCCGCCACGGCCCGCCTGCTCGACCGGGTCACCGGGGGCGACCCCGGCGGGGATGTGGGCTTCCTCGACCACCCCGACGTACACGACGGCTTCGGCGAGCCGCCCCGGCTCCTGTCCGCCGCCGCCGTTTCGGACGTCTCCCGGGCACTGGACGGGACGAACCTCGACGGCGTCCTCGCCCGGCTGCCCACGGCCCCACCCGCAGCCGCCGCTGCCTGCGGATTCCCCGGCTTCAGCGGTGACCTACCGGCCTACCTGGCCCGGCACTTCACGGCCACCCGCGCCTTCTTCCGCGAGGCGGCCCGGCGGGGCATGTGCGTGGTGGTCTGGATCGACTGAGGACACGACGGCCGACGGCGGTGACCAACCGCATACGTTCTGTGTAGCCGGGCGGTAGCGCACTGTCAGTGCTTGCCCCTAGGCTGTCCGCATGTCCCCCGATTTCCCGCCCTCTGGTTCCGTGCGGTCTGCCGCCGAGGTGAACGAGCAGATCCGGGCGCTGTGGCTGCGTGCGGGCGGCACCCTGTCGGCCCACGAGCGCGCGGAGTACGAGTTGTTGGTGGTCGAGTGGGCCGAGGCGATCCGCGGTGAGGTCGTGAAGGCGGCCTGACGCGGGCGGCGGCCCGCTGCCGCCGGTCTGCGCCCGCAGGTGCGCGAGCGCCTCGTCCGCCACCGGATAGGGCCGCTCCCCGGACAACCGCCCTGCCGCCCGCTCCGGTTCCGGCCGTGCGGCATAGCCTTCCGGACGCACGTGGTCCCGCGTCCCCGTGCAGCCACTGCCCCTGTCCGCCTCAGCGGCGCCGGCTGGCCGATCCGGACCCGGAGACGCGATGGCTCGTGGGACTCGACGCCGAAGCGCCCGTCGGCGCCGTGGTCCAGTTGCTCGCCGACCCCGACAAGCGGGTAGGCGTCATGGCAGCCGGTCACCCCGCGCTGCCGGTCGATCTCGTCCTCCGGAGCTGCGGAGATCCGGAGACCTCCGCCCACGCCCTCGGCAACCCGAGCCTTCCCCTGGAAGCCATGCACCGATACCTGGATGATGCGGGCATCCCTCGCTGACGCGGACAGATCAGAAGCGCACGGCCCGTCTCCAGCACGCACCATCGATTGTCCCGGCGCGCCTCTTGGCTCCGCGCCCGCCATGCCCAACACTGTGCCGATGACGCAGCGCGCTGAGCTCGCGACCGTGATCGACCGGCTGGCCGTGGACGAGCTGATCACCGCGTACGCGGTGGCGGTGGACGACGGAGACTGGACCGCGTACCGGATGCTTTTCACGACGGACGGGCGGGCCGACTACCGTTCGGCGGGCGGTATAGAGGGCGACGCGGGACAGGTCGCCGGATGGCTGGCGGAGAGCCTGGCACTGTTCGCCATGCGCCAGCACCTGATCGTCAACCGCCAGATCCGGTTCGGCCTCCTGGAACACGACACCGGCGACACCGCCTCGGTACGGGCCGACTACCTCAACCCGATGCGCTTCGCGAGCAACGGCAGCCCTACGGCTCCGGACCTGGTCTGCGGCGGCCGGTACGACTTCGCGCTCCTGCGCACCTCGGAGGGCTGGCGCCTGCGCAAGGTGGCGGTCGAGGAAAAATGGCGGCGCCTGCCGGCCAAGGGCACTGAAACCCCATAGGGCGCGGCATCCCGAGCTCTTCCGCGCGCCTCACGCCCCCTGTCGTAGATCGCCCCCACCGCGCACACTGGAATGAGCGCAGGGCAGGGAGGGCCCCATGAGGACGATCAACCACTGGCTCGCCTCCCCTTGGCGGCGCTCGGGCGCAGCCGCGATCGCCGGCGCCCTTCCCGTGCTCTCGTTCCCGGCGCCGGCCCTGTGGTGGTTCGCCTACGTCGCCCTGGTCCCCTGGATCCTGCTGGCCCGGTCGGCTCCGAGCGGGCGCCGCGCGGCGTACGACGGCTGGTGCGGCGGCTTCGGCTTCCTGGTGGCCGTGCACCACTGGCTGTTGCCGAGCCTGCATGTGTTCATCTTCCTGATAGCCGCCCTGCTGGGCGCGCTCTGGGCGCCCTGGGGCTGGCTGGTGCGCCGGTTCCTCGGCGAGCAGCCGTCCCCGGGGCGGGGCGCCGCCGCGGTAGTGGTGCTGCCGTCCGGCTGGCTCATGGTGGAGCTGGTGCGGTCCTGGCAGGGGCTGGGTGGGCCGTGGGGCATGCTGGGCGCCAGCCAGTGGCAGGTGTCGCCGGCGCTGCGGCTGGCCTCGGTCGGGGGGGTGTGGCTGCTGAGCTTTCTGGTGGTGGCCGTCAACGTGGCGGCGGCCGTGCTGATATCCGTGCGCGAGGCCCGCGTCCCGGCCGTGGCCTCGCTGGTCGCCACGGTCGCCGCGACCTCGGCCGCATGGGCCTGGGCACCGCGCCCGCAGGTCGACGGGCAGATGCGGATCGCCGTCGTACAGCCCGGGATCGTGGACGGGCACGACAGCGGCGAGAAGCGCTTCGACCGCGAGGAGCAGCTGACCCGGCGGCTCGTCGGACAGGACCTCGACCTGGTCGTGTGGGGCGAGTCCAGCGTCGGGTACGACCTGGGCCACCGGCCCGACCTGGCCCGGCGGATCGCCGCGCTGTCCCGCGCGACCGGCGCGGACGTGCTGGTGAACGTGGACGCCCGCCGCTCCGACCGGCCCGGGATCTACAAGAGTTCGGTGCTGATCGGCCCGGACGGCCCGACCGGCGAACGGTACGACAAGATGCGGCTCGTGCCCTTCGGCGAGTACATACCGGCGCGCTCACTCCTCGGCTGGGCCACCTCGGTCGGCAAGGCGGCCGGCGAGGACCGCAGGCGTGGCACCGAGCAGGTCGTGATGAACGTCGGGCACGGGCTGCGGATCGGCCCGCTGATCTGCTTCGAGACCGCGTTCCCCGACATGAGCCGGCATCTCGCCGAGGACGGCGCCGACGTCCTGCTCGGGCAGTCGGCCACGTCCACCTTCCAGGACAGCTGGGCACCGGAGCAGCATGCCTCGCTGGCCGCGCTGCGGGCCGCCGAGACCGGCCGCCCGATGGTGCACGCCACCCTCACCGGCGTCTCGGCCGTGTACGGCCCGGGCGGGCAGCAGCTCGGTCCGTGGCTCGGCACCGACGCGAGCACCGCCCGCGTGTACGACGTACCGCTCGCGCACGGCATCACTCCGTACGTCCGCTACGGCGACTGGCCGGTGCACGGCGCGCTGCTGGTGCTGGCGGCGCTGTGCGTCACCGAGAGCCTGCGGACGCTCAGGCTGCGGCGGAACGGTCCCGAACCGCTCGTACCACCCGCTCGCACAGCTCATGGGTCGCCAGCGCGTCCCGGGCACTGAGCACCTTCTGGGCGCGCACGGCGTCGAGGAAGGTGAGGACCGCCTGTTCGATGCCGCGCTGCCGGGCCACCGGCACCCAGTCGCCGCGCCGGCGCACGGTCGGCTGGCCCTTGTGGTCGATCACCTCGGCGAGGTTGAGCACCTGGCGCTTGGTGTCCTGCCCGGAGACCTCCAGGATCTCCTCCGTGGACCCGCTGAGCCGGTTCATCACGCCGAGCGCGGTGAAGCCGTCCCCGGCGAGCTGGAGCACGACATGGTGCAGCAGCCCGGCCTCGACGCGGGCGCGCACGGTGATGTCGTCGACCGTCCCCGGCACCAGGAAGCGCAGGGTGTCGACGACGTGGATGAAGTCGTCCAGGATCATCGAGCGCGGTTCCTCGGGCAGCCCGACCCGGTTCTTCTGCATGAGGATCAGCTCGCGCGGGTGCTCCAGACACTGCGCGTACCCGGGCGCGTACCGGCGGTTGAAGCCCACGAACAGGGAGACCCCGCGCTCCTCGGCGAGGCCCACCAGCCGCTCGGAGTCGGCGAGTTCGTAGGCGAGCGGCTTGTCCACGTACGTCGGTACGCCCGCGTCGAGCAGCCGGGTGACGATCTCGGGGTGGACGGCGGTCGGCGCGTGCACGAAGGCCGCGTCGAGACCGGCGGCGAGCAGGGAGTCGAGCGTGGTGTGGCGCCGGCCGGGCGGCAGATGCAGACTGTCCGCGACCCGGTCGAGGGTGTCGGGCGTCCTGGTCCGGAGGTGCAGGTCGACCCCCGGCTGCATGGCCAGCACCGGCAGGTACGCCTTCTGCGCGATGTCCCCGAGTCCGATGCAGCCGACCTTCACGTGCTCTCCCCTACCGCTCGATTGCCTCTCCGGCAGCATACGGGGGCCGCCAGCCGGCGATGTCGTCGAAGCCGCGCAGGAGAAGCGCGGGTGCGGCCTTGGACAGGGCCGCGATCACGGTGTCGCGCACGGCGACGGCGACGGGGTTGCCGGCCATGTTCACGCGGGCGGTCTTGACGGCCCGGCGGGCGATCGCGGTGGTGCGCGGCAGCCGGGCGGCGGTGTAGGCGGCCAGGTCGTGGCTGTGGTGGGCGAGCACCACGGCGTCCTCGATGGCCTGGTTGCCGCCCTGGCCGAGGGTCGGCGGCATGGCGTGGGCGGCGTCGCCGAGCAGGGCCGCCCGGCCGAAGTGGTGGGCGGGCAGGGGCGTGACGATGTGGTGGACGTCGTGCCGGAGGACGTCCTCGGGGCGGGCGGCGGCGAGCACGGCGGGGATGGGATCGTGCCAGTCGCCGAACAGGCGCAGGAGTTCGGCCTTCTCGTCGTCGGGCGCCCGCCCGCCGGCCGGGGTCATGGCCGCCGCATAGGCGTAGACGCGGCCGTCCTTGACCGGGTGGGTGCCCCAGATGCGGCCGCGGCCCCAGGTCTCGTGCGAGGCGAACCGCGCGCCGGGCACCGGGATCAGCACCCGCCAGGTGGTGAACCCCGCGTACACCGGGCCGGGATGGTCCGGGAACAGGGCGCCGCGGACGCGGGAGTTGATGCCGTCCGCGCCGACCACCAGCTCGGCCTCCAGTTCGTCGTCCCCGGTGCGCACCCGGGCGGGCCGCCGGCCGTCGCCGGGGTCGGCGAGGTGCGCGGCGGTAGCGGTGCGGACGGCACCCGGCGGGAGCAGGGCGGCGAGGCGGTCGACCAGGATGGCGCGGGGCAGCAGGACCAGCGGGCCGCCGAAACGTGCGGACGCCGCCTCGGCGCTGGACCGGGACAGCCACCGCCCGCCCGGCGTACGCAGTCCGCCGTCCCCCTGCCAGGCAGCCAGATCCCGGATCGCCTCGCCGATGCCGAGCACGTCCAGGGCGCGCAGGGCGTTCGGGGCGAGCGAGATGGCCGCGCCGACCGGCTCCAGGGAGCGGGCCCGCTCCAGCACGGTCACCTCCCAGCCCCTGCGGTGCAGAGCCGCCGCCGCGGCCAGACCTCCGATGCCGCCACCGATGACGATCGCACGCCCCGACCGAGCCATGGCTCCTCCAGAAACCCCTCGAACTACACCTGTAGTGAGTGGGACTCTACTACAGCCGTAGTGAGACAGATAGGGTCACCTCATGTCCGTACGCACCCCCAGCGCCTCCCGTGCCGACCTGGTCGCCGACGCAGCCCTCGCCCTGCTCGCCGAGCGTGGGATGCGCGGGCTGACGCACCGTGCGGTGGACGAGGCGGCGGGGCTGCCGCTCGGCTCGACGTCGAACGTGGCGCGCACCCGGCAGGCCCTGCTGGAACTGGCGGTACGGCGGCACGCCGAGCGTGAGGCACGGGTACTGGACCTGGCCGAGATGCCGGATCCGAGCGGCGGACCCGACGCCCTCGCCGACGGGCTGGCGCTGGCCGTGCACCGCTCCCTGACCCGGGGCCGCGACCTGCTGATCGCCCGCTACGAACTCGCCCTGGAGGCCACCCGCCGCCCCGAACTGCGCGCCTTCTACGACCGGACCGGTGCCGCCTTCAGGGAGCAACTGGCCGCGATGCTCACCGCCGTGGGCTCACCCGACCCGGCCCGGCATGCGCTGTCCCTGGTCGCCTGGGCGGACGGGCTGATGTTCTCCTGCGCGGCGGGGTCGTTCAGCGCCGATCAGCCGGGCCTGGAGGACATCCGCAAGGGCCTGCGGGAACTGCTCGCGGGGATGCTGGGCCGCTGAAAACCCTTGGTGGAGGCCATGGAACCTCGGCGAGGATACGGGCATGACGACCGAACGCCGAGAGCCCGCCCTGAACGCCGGTGAACGCGCCATGCTGGAGGGCTGGCTGGACTACCACCGCCGGACGCTGGCCTGGAAGTGCGAGGGCCTGACCGACGAGCAACTGCGGACCGCGTCCGTGCCGCCCTCCGAGCTGTCCCTCATGGGTCTGGTGCGGCACATGGCGGAGGTGGAACGCGGCTGGTTCCGCAAGGTGCTCGTGGGCGACGAACCCGGCCCGATCTACTACACGGAGGACGACCGGGACGGCGAGTTCCATCTCACCGAGGCCGACACCTGGCAGGAGGCGTACGCGACCTGGCAGGCGGAGATCGAGATCGCCCGGCGCAACGCGGCCGGCTTCGCTCTCGACGATCTGTCCGAGGGATCGAGCAGGTTCAGCGACGAGCCGTTCAGCCTGCGCTGGATCTACACCCATATGATCGAGGAGTACGCCCGGCACAACGGCCACGCCGACCTGATCCGCGAACGGATCGACGGCACCACTGGCGACTGAACGTCAGCCCCGTCACCCCGAACCCCTCCGTACGGGGCACGAGATCACCCGTGCGGGGGCAACAACCTCGGCTCCCTGGTGCCAACCCGGGCACCGAACCAGCAGAGTTGACCGGGTGCATCGAACGACGACCACCACAGCGCTCCTGGTCACCGTGGCCGTCTCGGCCCTCTCCGGCTGTGTGACGGTACAGCGCCCCGCGGCACCCGCGCCACCGAGGGACACGGCCCCCTCGCTCCCGACCGCACCCCGGCCGGACGGCAGCGTGAAGCCACGGATGGTACAGGCACCGGCCCAGGAGGCACTGGAGATGACGGGGCCGTCCCGGCACCCGAGCCGCGCCACGCCGGCCACGCCGCATCCGTCGGTGGAGGCACCCCGGGTCGTACATCAACCTCCGGCGGCTCCCCCCGCTCCGTCCCGTCCCCACGAGCGCCCCCGGCGGTCGCACGCCGCCGCCCCG
This sequence comes from Streptomyces sp. NPDC031426, assembly GCF_055581585.1. Classification (NCBI taxonomy): domain Bacteria; kingdom Bacillati; phylum Actinomycetota; class Actinomycetes; order Kitasatosporales; family Streptomycetaceae; genus Streptomyces; species Streptomyces sp. NPDC031426. The sequence goes on along the minus strand of NZ_JBVIJE010000003.1, from coordinate 371,494 downwards.
GACCTGCCCAACGCGGTCCCGAAGGCCCCGAACGCATGCGCCCTGGGCAAGCAGTACGGCGGCTGGCGGGCAGACAGCCCGGAGGCGGAGATCTGTCAGCAGACGTACGGCCACTGAAGCGCACCCGGAAGGCGTCAGTCACCCAGCCGCAACTCCAGCCGCCCGATCGCGGCCCACACCCCATCGCCGTACCCGTCGTCGGGCAGGACGTCCGCGGCATCGCGCGCCCGGCGCAAATGGCTGCGGGCCGCCTCGTCCCGGCCCAGCTTCACATAGTCGGCGGCAAGATCGAGATGGAGCGAGGGGACCAACCCCCGCACGCTCGGCGGAGCGCCCCGGTCCTCCGCCGCCGACAACGCCCTGAGATCCCAGGCGAGTTCGTCCTCCGGGTCGTCCTGGGTGTCCGCGAGGTAGTGGGCCAGGGTGCAGCGGTGCAGTGGGTCGCCGTCCTCGCCGATCTCCGCCCACAGATTCAGAAAGCGGCTGCGGGCCTCCTCGCGGTCGCCCCCGTGGTGCAGCATCACGATCTGCCCGATCCGTGTCAGCAGGGCATCCGGTGCCGCCTGCTCCTGTTGCTCCGCCACGGGTGCCCTCCGGGCTGTCGACCGCTGTGTGGTCCCGACGCTAAAGGGCGCCGTCTGGATTCCTCGGCAGGCGGCGCCGTTGTGGCGTGGGCCGGTGGTCGGCTGCGGGCCGGTGGAGGGCTGGTCGCGCCCACGCGGCGCAGCCGCATGTGTTGCAGCCGTGCGCCCCTGGGAGTTGCGCCTCCGTCGGCTTCGAGGCGCCCCCGTCCTCAGCCCAGATCCGGGATGCGCCAGTCGATCGGCTCATGGCCCTGCGCGGCGATCGCCTCGTTGATCTGGGTGAAGGGGCGGGAGCCGAAGAACTTCTTCGCGGACAGCGGCGAGGGGTGCGCGCCCTTGACCACCACGTGCCGCTTCTCGTCGATCAGCGGCAGTTTCTTCTGCGCGTAGTTGCCCCACAGGACGAAGACCGCCGGGTCGGGGCGGGAGGCCACCGCGCGGATCACCGCGTCGGTGAACTTCTCCCAGCCTTTGCCCTTGTGCGAGTTGGCCTCGCCGGCCCGGACCGTGAGGACCGCGTTGAGCAGCAGCACGCCCTGCCGGGCCCACGGCATCAGATAGCCGTTGTCCGGGATCGGCAGGCCCAGCTCCTCCTGCATCTCCTTGTAGATGTTGCGCAGGGAGGGCGGGGTCTTCACGCCGGGGCGGACCGAGAAGCACAGGCCGTGGCCCTGGCCCTCGCCGTGGTACGGGTCCTGGCCCAGCACGAGGACCTTGACCTGCTCGTACGGCGTCGCGTCGAGCGCGGCGAAGACCTCCTCGCGCGGCGGGTAGACGGGACCCTTCGCCCGCTCCTCCTCGACGAACTCGGTCAGCTCCTTGAAGTAGGGCTGCTGCAGCTCGTCGCCCAGAACCCCGCGCCAGGACTCGGGCAGCATGGCGATGTCGGTCACGTCAACGTCCTCATGGTCGATCGACTACGTCGTGCGGTCACTTGCAGGATTCAGAACCTACAGGTGACCACTGACAATCGCTGCCGCAAGGGCCGTTCACCGGGCTCACCAGCTGGTCTTGCGGTGCAGCGCCCACATCATCATGATCGTCGACGGGTCGAGGGCCTGCTCGCCGCCGGAGATGTCCTCGCTGGCGGCGATGAACTGCCGGCCCTGCCACAGCGGGATCAGCCGCGCGTCGCCGACGATGATCTGCTGGGCCTGCTCCATGTCCTTGACCGTCTGGGCGCGGTCGCTCTCGGCACGCGAGTGGGGCAGCAGCTTGTCGGTGATCTCCTTGGCCGGGTAGGGCGTGCCGAGCGCGTTGTGCTCACCGACGAACGGGGCGATGAAGTTGTCCGCGTCGGGGAAGTCGGGGAACCAGCCGCGCCCGAACACCGGGTACTCGCCGTTCTGGTAGCCGACCACATAGGTCTTCCAGGGGCGGCTCTTGAGCGTGATCGTGAACAGCCCGGAGGCCTCCAGCTGCCGCTTCAGCTCCTGGAACATCAGCGCGGTCTCGGAGCCGTAGCGGTCGGTGGTGTACCAGAGGGTGAGCGGCACGCGCTGGTGGATGCCCGCGTCGGAGAGGATCTTGCGGGCCTTGGGGACGCTCGGGTCGCCGTAGTTGTCGAAGAAGCCGGTGGTGTGTCCGGTCAGGCCCTTCGGGACCATCGAGTACAGCGGGTCGACGGTGTCCTTGTATACCTTGTGCGCGATGGCACCCCGGTCGACGATCTGGGCGACGGCCTTGCGCACGGCGGGCTCCTTGGCCCAGGGGTCCTTGGGGTTGAACACCAGGTAGCTGATGTCGATGCCGGAGCCGTCGACCAGCTGGAGGTTGCTGTCGCTGTGCTGTTGCAGGGCGAGGATGTCGTCGGCGGCGAGGCCGCGGTAGGTGACGTCGATCTGCTTGTCCCGCAGCGCCTTGACCATCTGGGCGGAGTCCTGGAAGTAGCGGATGGTCACCGCGTCGTTCTGCCGCTTGGCGAAGCCCTGGTAGTTGCCGTTGGCGACGAGGACGACCTGTTTGCCCTCCGCGTAGGACTGGACCTTGTACGGCCCGGAGCCGTAGACGTTGTCGTCCTTGCGCAGGGAGCGCGCGGGGTAGTCGTCCGGGTCGACGATCGACATGGCGGGCGTGGCCAGCACGAACGGGAAGGTGGCGTCGGGCTGGTTGAGGTGGAAGACGATCTCGCGGTCGCCGAGCGCCTGCACCCGGTCCAGGCTGCCGAGCAGACCTGCGGGGCCGCCGGGGGCGTCGATCGTGCGGATGCGGTCGATGGAGTGCTTGACGGCCTGGGCGTTCAGCGGGTCGCCGTCGGCGAACTTCATGCCCGCGCGGAGCGTGCAGCGGTAGGTGCGGCTCGATGCGTCGGTGAAGGAGCAGCTCTCGGCGGCGTCGGGCTGGGGAGCGGCGGCACCGCTGGGGAAGGCCAGCAGCGTCTGGAAGATGTTGCGGTACAGCTCCCAGGAGCCGTCCCAGGCGCCGGCGGGGTCCAGCGTGCTGGGGGCGCTGGTGGTGCCGACGACGATGGGGCCCTTGCCGTTGTTGTTGTCGGACAGCAGGCTGCAGCCGGCCACCAGGGATATGGACGCGATCGCCGCGACTCTCCGCAGGAATCGGTTCCGGTTGAACACGCGCACGCTCCTCGATCTGCCATACCAAGGGTCGGCAGACCATACCGCAGCGTTCGACGCCCTGAGACGGCCACCTGCTGCCGGGGTTGTCTGGAGCGCTGGCACGGGATTCCCAGGGGACGGGAGCTGACCCGTGCCGAGCATGTGTACGTGGTGGACGTGATCTGCCGGTGGATCGAGCGGGAGATGACGGGCGGGACCGGCCCCGGCCCCGCCCGCCGGCGCTGATCGCGGCGCCGGCCGCGAACGCCGCTGCCGAGAACGTCGCGTCAGAGCGTCGCGGAGTTCTCGTGCCAGTGGCCGCCGCGCCTGCTGTGCGGGGCCATGAGCGACGAGGTGACCGGGTCACCGTCCAGTCCGGGTGGCCCGGCATGCGCGGGGTCTTCGTGCCGTACAGCCAGTCGCCCAGCGGTCCAGGAATGCGCGCTCGACGGCGTGGAAGACGTCCTCGCCGACCAGCTGGCGGGAGGACAGTGTGCGCGGAGTTCGGCTGCGGGCAGATCGCGAAGCCGTCGGGGGTGGGCACCCAGGCGGTGTGGGCCAGGGTGGCGCGGGGGTCGACGGAGTAGGTGACGACGACCGGGACCGAGAGCCCGGCGTCCAGCGGCGGGGTGGGCGTGATCCGCAGCTTCTCGCCCACCTGCGCGAAGGACACGGCGGCACCGGCCACCTGAACGGAGCGTATGCCCAGGCCGAGGGCGTCCAGCGAGAAGCGGGTCAGCGGGCGGTCGGTACGGATCTCAGGGTGGCGGTCGCGTCGGCCTTCCTGGTCGCGGCGTCGTACGCGAAGTCCAGTGCGTAGGACGAGACCCGGTAGCCCTTGTTGCCGAGGGAGGGGAACACCGGGTCGTCGAGGGTCTCCGGGCCCGGGGCCGCCGCCGCCATGCGCGCGGCCGCCGTGCGCGGAGGGGCGCGCCTGGGCCGGTGCGCCCACCGTCAGTGCCGCCGTCCCATCAGCGCGGCCGCCGGGACCGTCACTGTGCTGCGATATCTCATGGTCGCCTTTGCTCGGGCGGCCGTGTGGTCGGTCCGGCCGCCGGTCGATGACGATCACCCGTGGTCCGCGGGCGACGATCACCCGTGGTCCGCGGGCGACGATCACCCGTGGTCCGCGGGCGATCATTTGTCATGGCCACCAAAGGCGGCTACCGGTTGCGCCGACGCGCGACGTTTTCCGGCAGGGACCCCTGTCGAGCCGAACCCGATCACGAGATATCTTGATGTCGAGCAATGTTGCAGACGTGGAGCGGAGCACCCGGTGACTGACTCGACCATCATCTACACCTACACAGACGAGGCCCCGGCCCTGGCGACGCATTCGTTCCTGCCGGTGGTCCAGGCGTACGCCTCGCAGGCCGGTGTGCCCGTGACGACCCGGGACATCTCGCTGGCCGGACGCATCATCGCCCACTTCCCGGAGTACCTGAACGAGGACCAGCGCATCCCGGACGCCCTGGCCGAGCTGGGTGGCCTGGCCAAGACCCCCTCGGCCAACATCGTCAAGCTGCCGAACATCTCGGCGTCCATCCCGCAGCTGCGCGCCGCCGTGGCCGAGCTGCAGGGCAAGGGCTACGCGCTGCCGGACTACCCGGACGACCCGAAGACCGACGAGGAGCGCGAGATCCGCGCCCGCTACGACAAGGTCAAGGGCTCCGCCGTCAACCCGGTGCTGCGTGAGGGCAACTCCGACCGCCGGGCCCCGGCCTCGGTGAAGAACTACGCCAAGACCCACCCGCACCGCATGGGCGCCTGGACCCCCGAGTCCAAGACCAACGTGGCGACCATGGGTGAGAACGACTTCCGCTCCACCGAGAAGTCCGTCGTCATCGCCGAGGACGGCGCGCTGAGGATCGAGCTGGTCGCCGAGGACGGCACCACCACCGTGCTGCGCGAGTCCGTGCCGGTGCTGAAGGACGAGGTCGTCGATGCCTCCGTCATGCACGTCGCCGAGCTGGAGCAGTTCCTCGCCGCGCAGGTCGCCCGCGCCAAGCAGGAGGGCGTCCTGTTCTCCGTGCACCTGAAGGCCACGATGATGAAGGTCTCCGACCCGATCATCTTCGGTCACGTGGTGCGCGCCTTCTTCCCGAAGACGTTCGCGAAGTACGGCGAGACCCTCAAGGCGGCCGGCCTCACTCCGAACGACGGCCTCGGCGGCATCCTCAAGGGCCTGGACAACCTGCCCGAGGGCGCCGAGATCAAGGCCTCCTTCGACGCCGAGATCGCCGAGGGCCCGGCCCTCGCCATGGTCGACTCCGACAAGGGCATCACCAACCTGCACGTGCCCTCGGACGTCATCGTCGACGCCTCCATGCCGGCGATGATCCGCACCTCCGGCCACATGTGGGGCCCGGACGGCCAGGAGGCCGACACCCTCGCCGTCCTCCCGGACTCCTCCTACGCCGGTGTCTACCAGGCCGTCATCGAGGACTGCCGGGCCAACGGCGCCTACGACCCGTCCACCATGGGCTCGGTGCCGAACGTCGGCCTGATGGCGCAGAAGGCCGAGGAGTACGGCTCCCACGACAAGACCTTCGAGATCCCGGCCGCGGGCACGGTCCGCCTCGTCGACCGGGCCGGCACGGTGCTCATCGAGCAGCCGGTCGCGCAGGGCGACATCTTCCGCGCCTGCCAGACCAAGGACGCCCCGATCCGCGACTGGGTCAAGCTGGCCGTCACCCGCGCCCGCGCCACCGGCGACCCGGCGGTGTTCTGGCTGGACGAGAACCGCGCCCACGACGCGCAGCTCATCGCCAAGGTCCGGCAGTACCTGCCGGAGCACGACACCGAGGGCCTGGACATCCGCGTCCTGTCCCCGGTCGAGGCCACCAAGCTGTCGGTGGAGCGCATCCGCCGCGGCGAGAACACCATCTCCGTGACGGGCAACGTCCTGCGCGACTATCTCACCGACCTCTTCCCCATCCTGGAGCTGGGCACCAGCGCCAAGATGCTGTCGGTCGTCCCGCTGATGGCGGGCGGCGGCCTGTTCGAGACCGGCGCCGGCGGCTCCGCGCCGAAGCACGTCCAGCAGCTGGTCAAGGAGAACTACCTGCGCTGGGACTCCCTCGGTGAGTTCTTCGCGCTCGTCCCCTCCTTCGAGCAGTACGCGACGGCCACCGGCAACGCCCGTGCCAAGGTCCTCGCCGACACCCTCGACCGCGCCACGGCGACCTTCCTCAACGAGGACAAGTCCCCGACCCGTCGCGTCGGCGGCATCGACAACCGCGGCAGCCACTTCTACCTGTCCCTGTACTGGGCGCAGGAGCTGGCGCGGCAGACCGACGACGCCGACCTGGCCAAGGCCTTCGCTCCGCTCGCCGAGACCCTCGCCGCGAACGAGCAGAAGATCGTGGACGAACTGATCGCCGTCCAGGGCAAGCCGGCCGACATCGGCGGCTACTACCAGGTCGACAAGGCCAAGGCGGACGCGGTCATGCGCCCGTCGGCCACCTGGAACGAAGCGCTGGCGTCCCTGCGCTAGTGCCTGCGGCGCCAGTGCCTGCGGCACCTGAACCGCCCTCGTGAGTGGCCCTCCGCCCCGGCCGGCAGCAACGCCGGCCGGGGCGGAGGCATGTGCGGGGCGGCGGGCCAAGCAGGTGCCCCGCGCTCCCACAGGCGAGCCGGATCGCCCTCCCAGACGCGTTACCGCTGTGGCACCTTGTTGCCGCACCACGCCACTGACGACGACCCCGGAGCCACCTGTGTCCTCCTTCGAACTCCTGCCCGGTGCCCCCGAGTCGCCCGTCCTGCTGCACGTGCCGCACTCGGCGCGGGCGATCCCCAAGGGCGTGCGCGGCGGGATCGTGCCGGACGACGCCGCGCTGGAGCGGGAGTTGGACCACATCACGGACGCGCACACCGCCGAGCTCGCCGAGCGGGCCGCGGGCCTCGCGGCCGTCACCCCATGGCGGTTCGTGAACCGGCTGTCCCGCCTGGTCGTGGACCCGGAGCGGTTCCCGGACGAGCGCGAGGAGATGACGGCCGTCGGCATGGGCGCCGTATACACGCGGACCACGCACCGGAGCGAACTACGGCCCGCGGACACCGATCCGGGGCCGCTGCTGGAGCGGTACTTCCGGCCTTACGCGCGGGCCATGACCGAGGCGGTCGCACAACGGCTGGCGGCGGCCGGGCGGGCCGTCATCATCGACGTGCACTCCTATCCGACCCAGCCGCTGCCCTACGAGCTGCACGGCACCGGGCCGCGTCCACCGGTGTGCCTGGGGACCGATCCCTTCCACACCCCGCCGGAGCTGACGGACGCGGCACGCAAGGCGTTCGCGGACTGCGGGGGGATCGGACTGGACAGCCCCTTCGCCGGGACGTACGTGCCCCTGGAGTTCTACGGCACCGATGCACGGGTCACCGCCCTGATGGTGGAGATCCGCCGGGACACCTACATGGCGGAGCCGGGCGGACCGGCCGGCCCGGGACTTCAACGGCTGGCGGGCGCGCTGGCCGGGCTCGTGGACGCGGTCTGAAGCGCCCCAGCGGCACCCCGTCAGGCGCCCGGCCCCCCACCTGGCGCACTCCGACAGGACAACGCCCCGCCCCCATACCAATGTGGTGCGCATGACCGAGGAGACCACGCTCACCGGCCACGCCCCGCCGCCCGTACGGGACTGGCCCACACCCGACCTGGACGGAACGGACTTCGACCCGGTCCTCGCCGGACTGATGCGCGAGGGTCCGCTGACCCGGATCCGGCTGCCGTTCGGCGAGGGCTGGGCGTGGCTGGCGACCCGCCATGACGACGTGAAGCTGATCACCAACGACCCGCGCTTCAGCCGCGCCGAGGTGACCGGCCGCCAGGTGACCCGCATGGCGCCGAACTTCGCGCCCCGCCCGGGCTCGCTCGCCTGGGCCGACCAGCCCGACCACAACCGGCTGCGCAAGCCGGTCGCCGGCGCCTTCACGGTGAGCGCCATGAAGCGGCTGCGGCCCCGCGCGCAGGCGGTCCTGGACGAGCTGGTGGAGTCCGTCGTACGGGACGGGCCGCCGGCCGATCTGATGGAGCGGGTGCTGGAGCCGTTCCCGCTCACCGTGGTCAGCGAGGTGATGGGGGTGCCCGCCGCCGACCGGGCGCAGGTGCACGCCTGGACCCGCGAGATCATCTCCACCAACGGGGCCGAGGCGGCCGGCCGGGCCAAGGAGGGCCTGTACGGGTGGATCACCACGACCGTCCGGGCCCGCGCCCACAGCCCCGGCGAGGACGTCTACTCGATGCTGGGCGGGGCCGTGGCGCGCGGGGAGATCAGCGAGGAGGAGGCCGTCGGGCTGGCCGGCCCGCTGCAGATCGGCGGCGAGGCGGTCACGCACAACTGCGGGCAGATGCTGTACCTGATGCTGACCCGGCCGGAGCTGATGGAGCGGATGCGGGCGCGGCCCGAGGCCCGCGGTCCCGTGCTCGACGAGCTGTTCCGGTGGATCCCGCACCGCAGCTCGGTCGGGCTCGCCCGGATCGCGCTGGAGGACGTGGAGATCGCCGGTCACAGGATCGCCGCGGGCGAGCCGGTCTACGTCTCCTACCTCGCCGCGAACCGCGACCCGGCCGTCTTCCCGGACCCGGACCGCATCGACCCCGACCGCGATCCCAACCCGCACGTGGCGTTCGGCAACGGCCCGCACTTCTGCACCGGCACGCTGCTCGCCCGGCTGCAGACCGAGCTGCTGGTGGACACCCTGCTGGACCGGCTGCCCGGGCTGCGGCTCGCGGTGCCGGCCGAGGACGTGCGATGGCGGCACAGGACGATGATCCGCGGGCCGCGGACGCTGCCCGTGACCTGGTCCGTGTGACGTCGTGACGTCCTGAGCGGGGTCAGGCCCGCAGCCACTCGGTGACGATCACCTCCGTGCCGGTCCGCAGCCTGAGGGCGAACGGGCCGGCCGGTGGTGTGTCGCTGGTGAAGCGGCCGAGCGTGTCGACCGCGACCGGGAGAGCGGTCCGCGGGCCGCCGAGCACCTCGATGCGCGCGGACTGCGGCGGCAGCACCTGACCGATCAGCCCGTCCTCGGTGACCTCGACGTCGACGGTGACCTCGCCCGCGCTGAACGTCAGCATCCGCGGGGTGTCCGGTATACCCCGGACCGGCAGCGCGTCCACCAGCGAGTCGAAGGTCAGCTCGGCGATCCGCGCGTCCAGATCGTGCAACGCATAGGCGTCCAGGGCCACTTGGAGCAGAGTGTCCGGGACCGGGTCGAGCACCGCGGCCGCCTGGCGCAGCTCCTCCTCCAGCAGGGAGTCCGCCAACTCCTCGTCCGTCGTGCCCGGTTCCGGAAACCGATGGTCGTCGTTCACGCCGCACCCCGTGCGTCCATCCGGGCCCGCAGCCGGCGCAGACAGCGCTGGCGCAGCGGTCCGATGCTGCCGACCGCGATACCGAGCGCGGCCGAGATCTCACCGTAGCTGGGCGGCGGGGAGGCCACCAGCACGCGCAGCAGCTGCCGGCAGCGCTCCCCCATGCCGTCCAGCTCCTGCCACAGGCGGCGGACCCGCTCGGCCCGGTCCGCCGCCTCCTCCGAGTCGATCAGCGACTCCTCCGGGGTCCGCTCGTCGCTGGCCCGGTCCAGCACCCGTGGATCGTCCGTCAGGGTCAGCCGGGTCAGGCTCTTGAGCACTTTCAGGCACTCGTGGCGGGCCGTACTGACCAGCCAGGAACCCGCCTTGTCGGGTTCGCGGATCCGGCCCAGATGCTGGGCGAAGCGGAACCACACGGTCTGGTAGACCTCGTGCCCGTCGGCGTCGGAGAGCCGGTGTGCGCGCACGACCGACCACACCAGCGGACTCATCCCTTCCACCAGCGCTTTCCAGGCCGCGGCGTCCCCGTCGACGGCGGACTGGACGAGCGCGCCGACCTCTGTTCGGTCCACGGCTCCACCCCTCGTGTACGGCACGTCATCGTACGCCGTGGAGCGGAGCGTTCCGGACCTCATACGGGCACGGCCGGGGCCACGACCGGGACCGGGCGCCAGCCGGCCGGCCGGAGCGCCGGGACATGCGCCCCGCGCACCACGGCGGTGTCGGTGGTGGCCGCGAGCAGCCGGGCGAGCGCGGTGCGCGGGTCGCGCTCCCCCTGCGCCGCCATCAGCGCGGCGACGAGACCGGCGGCGACCGGGGTGGCGAAGGAGGTGCCGCTCCACTGCGCGAGGCCGTCGAACATCACCTGGTCCGGCTTGGCCCCGGTGCTCTCCCGGCCCTCGCTCAGCACGCCGGTGTGCCGCGGGAACTGACAGGTGCACGGATAGTCGAAGCCGAACCGGCAGGCGTCGTAGGTGGAGTGCTGGTAGATGTACGGCACGGGGGTGTCGAAGCCGGTGAGGGCGCTGGTGAGGCGCTCGCCGGGGGCGTGGACCCGCACCCAGGGGCCGTGGTTGCTGAAGCAGGCCGCGCCGTCGCCGTCGGCGCGGAGGGCGCCGACCGAGAGCACGCTGTCGGCGTACTCGGGCAGGGCGGCGTAGGCGGCGGGCCAGAACGGTGTGTCGCTGGCGTTGTTGCCGGCGGCGGCCACCAGCAGGGTGCGCCGCTCGCGCAGTTCGCGCATGAACGCGTCCAGGCCGAGCAGGCCGTCGCCGCTCTCGGTCGTGGCGCCGGCGGAGAGGCTGATGATGTCGGGCCAGCCGCCCTGGTCGACCGCTTCGAAGAGCCGGGCGCCGAACTCGGACTCCAGGATCGCCCCGGCGTCGTTCAGGGTGCCGCGGACGGTGATGTCGGTGCTGGGCGCGACGGCCGCGAGGATTCCGGCGATGAAGGTGCCGTGGCCGACGTACTGGCGCAGCACGCCGTCGGCGTCGGTCTCGGCCGTCTGGGCGTCGCCCGTGGTGTGGGCGAGCAGCGGACAGGAGCCGTGGTCGTGCACCAGGCCGGTGTCGATCACGAGGACCCCGACGGCGCTGTCCGCGTCGTAACCGCCTTCGGCGGCGGCCGGGTTGGCCATCTGGGTGCGCGCGACCGGCACCGGCTCGTCGCCGGGGCACGCGTTGACCGCGATGTGCACCACATGGTTGCGGCTCACCAGCCGGCGCCCCTGGCGGTCCTCGGCCTCCCGCACGGCGCGCAGCGCGTGCGGGACGGTGTCGTCGCCGGAACTCGGATCGGCGACCCGGATGCGGGTGACGCCGGTGCGGTTGTTCTCCGGGCCGTCCCGCCGGACATGGTCGGGGAGCAGCCCCTCGGTCGCGGTGAAGTGGGCGCGCACGGCGTCCTCGACGACCCGGGCCTCCTCGCCGTCTCGGGCCAGGACGACGCCCTTCTCGTAGAGGAAGTGGGCGTCGTCGTCCGGCCCCATGGCAAGGGATGTGTCCGGCATGGAGCGCTGGATGTGCTCGAACTGCTCGTGGAACCGCTGTGGAGCCATGGCCTGTCCTCCCCCTGAAGACGGTGTTCGACAGTGAGAGTCGCGGGGCCACCGTCTGATACAGGTGGCCACTACCATGCGAGACGTGACGGCGGGAAGCGAGTCGGTTCTCGAACTGCTGCCCCTGGTGTTCGCCGACCCGGGCGAGGCCCGGGCACGCGCGGAACAGGTGCTGGGGGCCGGTCCGCCGCCGCTGCACGCCAGCGTCGCCCACCAGGTGCTCGGCATCTGGCAGCGGGACTTCGGGGATCTGCGGATCGCGCTCCGTCATCTGCGCCGGGCCCGGGACCTGGCCGCGCGCGCCGAGTCGGCCGACCGCGAGGCGGATGTGCTCGCCACGCTCGGGGTCGCACTGGTGCACGCGGGGCGCACGCGGCAGGGGCTCACCTCCTTCGAGCGCGGGGTCGCCCGGGGCAGCGGGCACACCCGGGCCCGGGTGCTGTACCGGCGGGCATATGTGTGGTGGGTGCTGGGGCATCACCGGGAGGCGCTGGAGGACGTACGGCGGGCGCTGCCCGTGCTGCGGCAGCTCGGGGACGACATCTGGACCGCGCGGGCGTTGACCCTGCGGGCCACCGTGCATCTGGCCCTCGGCGCGGTGGACCGGGCGGTCGCCGACTTCACGGCGGCCGAGCGGCTGTGGGACACCACCGGCCAGGAGCACGACAAGGCCGACGCGGTGGAGAGCCGCGGGCTCGCCGCCTTCCGGTCCGGGGACATCCCGGCCGCGCTGCGGCTGCTGGACGAGGCGGAGGAGCGGTACGCGAAACTCGGCACGCCCACCTACATGCTGGCGCTGCGCCGCTGCGAGGTGCTGATGGCGGCCGGCCTCGCCCCGGAGGCGCTCGCCGAGGCGGACGCGACGATCGCGCTGCTGGACCGGATCGGCGGGCAGTCCACCCGCAAGGCCGAGCTGCTGCTGGCCGCCGCGCGGGCCGCCCGTTCGGCCGGGGACGCGCACACCGCCGTGGCCCGCGCCGCCGTCGCCGTACGGCTTTTCGCGGCGCAGCGCCGGATGTGGTGGGAGCAGCACGCCCGGCTGGTGCTGATCGAGGCGCGGGTGGCGGCCGGTCGCCGCTCGGGGCGGCTGGTGGCGGACGCGGCGGCGGTCGCCGAGAAGCTGGCCTCCTTCGGCTCCCCCGCGGCACCGGAGGCCTCCCTCCTCGCGGGCCGGATCGCGCTCGCACTGGGCTGGACCGCCGACGCCGAACGCCACTTGGCGGTGGCCGCGCGCAGCCGGTACGGCGGCCCGCCGCCGGCCCGGGTGACGGGCTGGGCGGCGCAGGCGCTCCGGGCGCGCGCGGCCGGGTCCCGGCGGGGCGTGCTGGAGGCCTGCCGGCGCGGCCTGGACGTGCTGGACGACCACCGGATGACCCTCGGCGCCTCCGAGCTGCGGGCGCACGCCACCGCGCAGGGCGCCGAACTGGCGGCGCTCGCCCAGGAGGTGAGCCTCACCCACGGCGGTCCCCGCCGGCTGCTGGAATGGAGCGAGCGCTGGCGGGCGACCGTGCTGTCCGCCCCGCCCACCCGGCCGCCCGCCGACCCGGCACTGCTGAGCGGTCTGACCGCCTACCGGGAGATCGCGGCCCGCGCCGAGGAGGCCCGGATGGAGGGCCGTCCGGTGCCCGCGCTGGAGCGCGAACATCGGCGCCTGGAACGGGAGATCCGCTCCCGCACCCACCACATACGCGGCTCCGCGCCGCACGAGGGCGAACGCTTCGAGGTGGCCCGGCTGCTGGACCGGCTCGGCGAGGCACGCCTGGTCGAACTCGCCGTGGTCGGCGGGCGGGTGCACGTCCTGCTGTGCGGACAGGGCCGGGTGCGGCGGTTCACCGGCGGCCCGCTGGCCGAGGCGGTGGCCGAGGCCGAGTACGTCCAGGCCGGGCTGCGGCGCCTCGCCCACCCCGGCGCCGAGGCCCGGCTGCCGCTGGTGGAGGCGGCGGGGCTGCGGCTGCAGGAACTGCTGCTGGGCGGGGCCGTACCGCATCTTGGCCCGGGCCCGGTGGTGGTCGTGCCACCGGGGGCGCTGCACCGGGTGCCGTGGGCGCTGCTGCCCGCGCTGCGCGAGAGGGTGCTCAGCGTGTCCCCGTCGGCGGGCAGCTGGCTGCGTGCCCGCGAAACCGAGCCGCCGCCGGGCGGCCGGCCCGTACTGGTGCGCGGGCCCGGCCTCGCGACCGGCGGCGCGGAAGTACCGGAACTGGCCGCCCGCTACGGCACAGCGACCGTCCTGGAGGGCGACGCCGCCCAGGTCCCGCGGGTCCTGGAACACCTCGACGGCGCGGCACTCGCCCACCTCGCGGCCCACGGCACGTTCCGCGCCGACAGCCCGCTGTTCTCCGCCCTGCGCATGGCCGACGGCCCGCTGATCGTGCACGACTTCGAACGGCTCACCCGCAGCCCGTACCGGATCATTCTCTCCAGCTGCGACACCGCCCGCCTCGCCTCCGTCGGCGCCGACGAACTCCTCGGTCTCGTCACCGCGTTGCTGCCGCTCGGCACGGCCGGGGTGGTGGCGAGCAGCGCACCGGTCAACGACGCTGCCGTGGTCCCCCTGATGCTGGCGCTGCACAAGGGCCTGGGCGCGGGGCTCTCGTTGGCGGAGGCACTCAGGGATGCCCGCAGCGCGCTGCCGGGAGACGCGGTGCACCAGGCAACGGGATGGGCCTTCGCGGCCTTCGGGGCGGCGTGAGAACGCCCTCACGCCGATGCACAGAGCAACGGCAACGCTCCCCGATCGGCGGTGCCGAGACGGCTGTAGGCGCTGTACAGATGATTCCCCACCGTCCGCACGGACAGGGTCAACCGCTCGGCGATCTCCCGGTTGCTGAGCCCCGCCGCCGCGAGCGCGACGATCTGCCGCTGCCGGGCGGTGAGTTCGCCGAGGACCAGCCCGGCCAAGGCGGGCGTCCGTGCGCCCTGGCAGCGCCGCGCGAGCGCCACCGCGCGGGTCCGGGACGCCCGCGCGGCACGCGGATCGCGGTGCACCCGCACGGCCTGCGCCCGGGCCTCGGCCGCGAACAGCAGGAAGCCGTGCTCTCCCAGGGCCTCGGCGGCCCGGTCCAGGCCGTCCCCGTCCCTTCGCGCCAGCGCGTCGGCGTGCCGCGCGAACACGCTCCCCGCAGGCAACCGCCCGGCCGCCCGTTCCGGGTAACCGAGGCGTACGGCGTCGTACCGGGCGTACACGTCGTCCTCCCCGCTCGGGTCCGACTCCCCACCGGCCCGGCGAAGTTCCGCACGGCATCCGTCATCTCCCGGCGCGCCCCGCAGCCCCTCCCGCGCCCAGGCGGCGGCGTCCCGGACCTCCCCCCGCAGCCATGCGAACCGGGCGCGCACGGCGGCGTACCCGGCCGGGAGCACCGCACCCTCCGCCACCAGCCACTCCCCCACCGGGGTGGGCACCGACCGCACATCGAGCCGCTCGATCGCCCGCACCAGGAGCCGCCGTTCGGCCTCAAGGGCCGGACCGTGGTCGCGCGGCGCGCCGGCCAGCCGACGGGCCCGCAGCCGGCCGGCCGTGGCGCGCAGGGCCGCCCCGTGCAGGGGGTGGGCGAGGGTGACGGCTCCGTCCTGGTCGTCGACATGGATCAGCCCGTCGGCCTCCAGCGGCTCCAGGACCTCCGGTTCGAGGTCGTCCAGCGGCAGGGGCAGCGGCTCGGCGAAGGCCAGGCGCTCCAACGTGTCCCGTTCATCCGAGCGGGACCGTTCGAGCACCGGGGCGAGCCGCTCCCGTACGGCCGCGGTGACCGGCAGCGGCCCCCGCCAGGCCCGTTCCTGCGTACCAGGCACGGGAATCAGCCGCCCCGTCCTGCCCAGCGCGGCGACCAGGTCGCGCAGCAGCCGCAGATCGCCCCGGCACATCCGGTGCAGGCGGCGGACGGTGAGCGGTTCCAGCCCGGCGGCGGCGAGCAGCTGGGCGACGTCCTCGCCGGGCAGCGGTTCGAGGGCCAGCCGGGGCAGCAGTTCACCGGTCCACAGCCGGGAGACCGCGCCGGGCGCGGGCGCGCCGTCCACCGCGGCCACCACGAGCCGGGTGCGGCCGTGCACGGCGAGCTGGTGGACGAGGGCGGCGGAGGCCTCGTCCAGCAGATGCGCGTCGTCCACGACGAGGAGCCGTACGCCGGCCAGGATCCGCACCGCGCGGTGCAGCGAGACGGTGTCGGGCAGCAGGTGGGCGAACGCCGCGAAGGGCAGGCCCCGGGTCTCGGGCGTGCCGGTGACCAGGGCGTGCTCCGTGCCCCGGACCGCTTCCCTGATCAGCCGGGTCTTGCCGTGGCCGGCCGGCCCGGTCACCACGATGCCGTGCCCGCCGCCGGCCGACGAGGCGCGGACCAGTTCCAGTTCGTCCTCCCGCCCGGTGAACGGCCAGGGCAGCTGAAGCGTCTTGGCGTCCTGCTCGTAAGTCCTCACACCATGCAGAGCGCGGGTACTCAGGTTTGATACAGGGCGACTTGAGTAGCCCCCGACTCAAGCGCCCGGCCGCGGGGGCGGGCACGCTGGCCGCATGACCCGACGCCTCTGCTCGCTCCCACGGCAGCCGGCCCCGTGCTTCGCACCGGGGCTGACCGCCGAGCGGCGGGACGCGCTGCTCGCCGGGCGGCGGATGTGGGTCAACGGCACCGTCCTGCACTACTACCTCTACGGCGGCTCCGACGCCTCGGTGATCCCGGTCCCCGGGACCGGTGAGCTGCGCCGGGTGCCGTGGGCCGGCGGCGAGGAGCAGCGGGACATCGTCCGCGAAGCCTTCCGCGAGTGGCAGGGACTCGGCATCGGCGTGACGTTCGCCGAGGTCGGCGACCCGCGCGAGGCTGAGCTGCGGATCGGGTTCCAGGCCGGCGGCGGTTCCTGGTCGGCGGTGGGCCGGGAGGCGCTGTCGGTCGGCCGCAGCGAACGCACCATGAACCTGGGCTGGGACGTGACCGGGCCCGGGGAGCGCGGCACGGTACTGCACGAGATCGGGCACGCGCTCGGCATGGTGCACGAGCACCAGAGCCCGTACGCCGGGCTGCACTGGGACGACGAGGCCGTGTACGCCGAGCTGGCGGGCCCGCCGAACTTCTGGAGCCGGGAGACGGCGTACACGAACGTCCTGCGCGAGCTGGACGCGGGCGAGGCGAGCGGCTCGGTGTGGGATCCGCAGTCGGTGATGACGTTCCCGTTCGGGCCGGGGCTGGTGCTGGAGCCGGAGCAGTACCGCGGGGGGCTGTCTCCGTCCGGTGACCCGTCCCCGGCCGACAAGGAGTTCGTGCTGCGCTGGTACCCGCCCGCCGACCCGGCCGGGCCGGCCGAGCTGCTGCCGTTCCGGTCGGCCCCGCTCGGCCTCGGGCCGGGCGAGCAGGCCGACTTCACCGTCGAGCCGCCGGAGACCCGCGACTACACCGTGGGCACCTTCGGCGACGCCGACGCGATGCTCGTGGTCTTCGAGGAGCGCGACGGGGTGCCGCGCTTCCTCGCGGGCCACGACGACGGCGGCACGCCGGGCAACGCCGCCGTCGGGGTCCGGCTCGTCAAGGGCCGCCGCTATGTCGTCCGCGTCCGCCTCTACTCCACCTGGGGTTCGGGGGAGACGGCGGTCATGTGCTGGTGACAGCACACGGACGACACCGACCACATGTCCGGCACCGGGGGAGCGGGGGGGGGGGGGGGGGGGGGGGGGGGGGGGGGGGGGGGGGGGGGGGGGGGGGGGTGTGGGGAGGAGGGGATAAGCGTGTGGGGT
>NZ_JBVIJE010000003.1:259176-354263 GCF_055581585.1 Streptomyces sp. NPDC031426 | reverse complement strand
TCCCCCCCCCTCCTCCCCCCCGCCCCCCCCCCCCCCCCCCCCCCCCCCTCTCCCCCCCCCCCCTCCCCCCCCCCCCCCCCCCCCCCCCCCCCCCGACCACGCTGTGCGCGGTGACCGCGAGGAACCTCAGGATGCGGCCCGTGGGCGCGAGGCGCCAAAGTCCGCGTCCGGGTGGGCGAGGCCGAGGTGGTCGCGCAGGGTCGTGCCCTCGTAGTCGGCGCGGAACACACCCTGTTCCTGGAGCAGGGGTACGACCTTGTCGGCGAAGGGGTCGAGGCCGCCGGGGGTGATGTGCGGGACGAGGATGAAGCCGTCGGAGGCGTCCGCCTGCACGAAGTCGTTGATGGTCCGGGCGACGGTCGCCGGGGAGCCGACGAAGGTCTGCCGGTTGCCGGTGTTGATGACCAGCTCGCGGATGGACCACTTGTTGGCCTCGGCGAGCTGCCGCCACTCACGGGCGATGGCGATCGGATCCCGGTACATCCGCACCTGGGCGCGGCCACGGGAGATGTGCTCCTCGCTCACCACCGGGTCGACGTCGGGCAGCGGGCCCTCCGGGTCGTAGGCCGACAGGTCCCGGTTCCAGACGAACTCCAGGTGCTTGAGGGCGGTCGCACCGCTGACCTGCTGCCGGCGCACCTCTCGGGCGAGTTCGGCGGCCTCCTGGTCGGTGTCGCCGAGGACGAAGGTGGCGGCGGGCAGGATGAGCAGCTGGTCGGGGCGGCGGCCGTACCTGACGAGGCGGGACTTGACGTCGGTGTAGAAGGCCTGGCCCTCCTTCAGCGTGGAGTAGCGGCTGAAGATCGCGTCCGCGTCGGACGCCGCGAACTCGCGGCCCTCGTCGGAGTCGCCGGCCTGGAAGATCACCGGGCGCCCCTGCGGGGAACGCGGGACGTTGAACCGGCCGTGGATGTCGAAGTGCTGCCCCTGGTGGACGAAGGCGCCGGCCTTGGCGTCCCGCAGGAAGGTACCGGTGGCCTGGTCGGCGACGATCTCGTCGCCACGCCAGGAGTCGAAGAGTTCGTGCGCGGTGGCGAGGAACTCCTTGGCGCGGGAGTAGCGCTCCTCCTGCGGCAGGAAGCCGCCGCGGCGGAAGTTCTCGCCGGTGAAGGCGTCCCAGGAGGTGACCACGTTCCAGGCGGAACGGCCGCCGGAGAGGTGGTCGAGGCTGGCGAACTGGCGGGCCACCTCGTAGGGCTCGTTGAAGGTGGAGTTGATGGTGCCGGTCAGGCCGAGCCGGTCGGTGACGGCGGCCAGTGCGGCCAGCACGGTGAAGGTGTCGGGGCGGCCGACGACGTCCAGGTCGTAGATCTTGCCGCCCTGTTCGCGCAGCCTGAGTCCCTCGGCGAGGAACAGGAAGTCGAATTTGGCGCGTTCGGCGGTCCGCGCGAAGTGCGCGAATGAGCTGAACTCGATGTGGCTGCCGGCGGCCGGGTCACTCCACACGGTGGTGTTGTTGACACCGGGGAAGTGGGCGGCCAGATGGATCTGCTTCAGCGGCTTGCTCATGGTGCGGTCGTCCTCTCCGGCTGCTCAGGCGATGGCTGCTGCGGCATAGCGGTTGGCGGGGCGGGCGAGGCCGAGCAGGCCGCGCAGGGTGTCGGCCTCGTAGGCCTCCCGGAAGCGGCCCCGGCGCTGCAGTTCGGGCACGAGGTCACGGCTGATCCGGGGCAGATCGTGCCCGGCGACGGCGGGCCGCAGCCGGAACCCGGTCAGACCGCTCGCCGCCAACTCCTCCATCAGCTCCGCGAGTTGGCTGGCCGTACCGGTGAAGATCCGGGCGTCGCCGGTGTACGGCTCCCCCGCGAGCGCGTCCAGCCGCTCCCGCCTGGCCTCGGCCTCGGACCGGCTGTCGTCGAGGAAGACGACGAGGTCGCCGAAGATGTGCAGGGTGTCCCCGGCACGGCCCGCCGCCCGCTGCTCGGCGCGGATCTCGGCGACGATCGCCCGGGCCTGCTCGGCGTCGTGGGGGGTGACATAGCCGACGTCGGCCTGGCGGGCGACGAGGCGGTACGGGACGGTCCAGTGGGCGAGGGCGGTGACCAGCGGCTGGCCCTGGGGCGGGCGGGGGGTGATCGAGGGGCCCTTGACGCTGAAGTGGCGGCCCTCGAAGTCGATGTAGTGCAGCTTGTCCCGGTCGATGAAGCGGCCCGTCGCCGCGTCCCGGATCTCGGCGTCGTCCTCCCAGCTGTCCCAGAGCCGGCGCACCACCTCCACATGGTCGGCGGCCTCGTCGAACAGCTCGGTGACGATGTCCTGTGCGGCGGGGCTGTCGTAGGCCTCGATCCGGCCGATGGTACGGCGGCCGAAGTGGGCGGCCTCGTTCGGCCGGGCACTGATCTGCACCCGCAGCCCCGCGCGGCCGGTGCTGACGTAGTCGAGGGTGGCGATCGCCTTGGAGATGTGGAACGGCTCGGTGTGCGTGGCCACCACGGTCGGGACCAGACCTATGTGCCGGGTGAGCGGGGCCACCCGGGAGGCGACGAGGACCGCGTCCAGTCGGCCGCGCACCTGGTCGATGCGCTCGTCGGGGTCGAGGAAGTGCGCGGACTGCGGCCCGAGGCCGTCCTCGATGGTGACGAAGTCGAGGAGGCCGCGTTCGGCCTCGGCGATCAGATCGGCCCAGTAGCCGGCGGTGAACAGGTCCCGGGGGCGGGCGACCGGCTCACGCCAGGAGGCGGGGTGCCAGCCGGTGCCGTCCAGGGCGACGGCAAGATGCAGAGGGGAAGCGGGAGTTGAGGACACGTCGGTGCCTTCCTTGATGTCCATGACGGATGTCCGTGGCGAGAACACCGGCTCGCGAGGACAGGCGTCGGCGAGGGCGAGCGCGGCAGGGGCGGACCCGGGCCTTGGGGCTCGTCAGGCCGGGGAGAAGGTCAGTGGCGACAGAGCGCGGCGGACACGCGCTGGAGGTCTATGTGCGGCCGGGATATCAGACGGACGGAGCGGTACGGGCGCGGAGCGCGCAGCAGGAGTACACGTGTCACGCCCGTCACCTCCGTCCGTCGGCGGGGCGGGCCGGTTGGGCGACCGCCTCGCGGATCTCGTCATGAGTCACAACGCGCGGCCGACCGCGGTTGTTCCCACCCGGCCGTCCGCGATTGCTCCCACGCCGCGAACCCGCTCGCGTGTCTCCTCGCTGCGGACCCGCACGATCCGCGAGCGGCGGCGCAGGGTGAACCCGATCGACTCGTACAGCCGGACCGCCGGTGTGTTGTCCGCGGCGGCATGCAGGAACGGGCTGTCCCCGCGCTC
Source organism: Streptomyces sp. NPDC031426 (assembly GCF_055581585.1). Lineage (NCBI taxonomy): Bacteria > Bacillati > Actinomycetota > Actinomycetes > Kitasatosporales > Streptomycetaceae > Streptomyces > Streptomyces sp. NPDC031426. The sequence goes on along the minus strand of NZ_JBVIJE010000003.1, from coordinate 351,008 downwards.
CCGGATCCCCCACGCGACCGCCCGCACCAGCCGGGTGGCCAGCCCCCGTCCGCGGTGGTCCGGGTCGGTGCACACGGCGCTGATCTCGGTCCAGCCGGGCAGCCGCAGCCGCTCCCCCGCCATCGCGATCAGCCGCCCCTCGTGCCGTATGCCGAGGTAGGTGCCCATCTCGACGGTCCGCCGCAGGAACGGGCCGGGCCGGGTCCGGGCGACGAGGCCGAGGATCTCGGGGACGTGGGCGGGCCCGAGCCGTACCGCGTCCGGGGCGGGTTCGGCGCGCAGCGCGGTGTCGACCAACTGCACGCCCTCCGCGCTGACTTCGACCCGCCAGCCGTCGGGCACCCGGTCGACGGGCTTGATCCGTACAGCGCTTCCGGGGCCGACGAGGGCACGCAGGTCGTCCCAGGCAGCCGGGTCCGCCGGGTCGGCGAGCGCGGCGAAGGCGTAGAGGCCGTCCCGGTAGCGTGCCGCACGGCCGAGGCGTTCGGCCAGGTGGGCGTGCGGACCGGACAGCGCGGCCCAGACTGCGTTGTCGAGCACATGGGTGCCGGACGGGGCTCCGCCTCCGCGGAGGTCGGTCTGCTGGGGCACGGAGGCGGAGTCCTCTCCACTTGACTCGAACGGGGCTGTGTGGGTCAGGAGTTGTCCAGCGGCAGCCCCGGCGGGTTCACCTCGGACTTGGCGACGACCTCGTTGGAGAGGTTGTAGGCCTTGAGCCACTCGGCGTACTGACCGTTCCTGATCAGGTAGTTGATGGCGTCGGCGAGCGGCTTGGCGAGACCGCTGTTCTTCTTCGCGGTCGCCGCGATCAGGCCCTGGAGGGTCTCGCCCGCGCCGGAGAACTTGCCCGCGTTGCGGGTGGCGTTGGGCGTGTTCGCGACCTGGGTGATGTGGTACGCGATACCGGGATTGGGGCCGAAGTAGGCATCGATCTTGCCGCTGGCGAGGGCCAGGTAGGTGCTGTTGTGGTCCTGGTAGTACTTGACGTCGAGCTTCTTGCCCTCCTTGGCCAGCTTGGCCTTCCACTCCAGGAGGATCCTCTCCTGGTTGGTTCCGGAACCGACGGAGACGGTCTTGCCCGCGAGGTTCTCGTAGTTGCCGTCGAAGTTCCAGGTGCTCTTCTTCGGCACCTCCCAGGCGAGGTTGTCCTGCCGGTAGGAGGCGAACTCGTATTTCTTCTTGCGCTCCTCGGTGTCGGTGACGTTGGAGAAGGCGACGTCGACCTTGCCGCTGTCGATGCCGACGAAGAGGTTCTCCCAGGTGAAGTTCCTCAGCTCCGGCTTGAGGCCGAGAACCGCGGCGACCAGGCGGCCGAGGTCGGGTTCGGAGCCGGTGAGGGTCTTCTGGTCGCTGCCCACGTACGCCAGCGGCGGGAACCCGGCCGGCAGGGCGCCCTCGCCGATGACGAGTCTGCCGCTCTTGCGGATGGAGGCGGGCAGTTCGGCGCTGATGGACTTCACTTCGGACACCTTGATGGCGGTCTGCCTGGCGGCGCCGTTGGAGACCTGACCGACGACGACCTCGCCGGACCTGGCGCTGTCGGTGGTGGTGGCCGCGTCGCTGTTGCCACCGCAGGCGGCGAGCCCGGTGGCGAGGGTGGCGGCGGCGGTCGCGGCGGTGATACCGCGTGTCAGGCTGCTTCGGGAGAGGTGGCTGCGCATGGCTGTCCTTGTCGTTCGGAAGCTACGGGGGTCACGGGGAGGTCAGAGGACCTTGGCGAGGAAGTCGCGGGTCCGTTCGTGGCGGGGCCGGTCCAGCACCTCTTCCGGCGGGCCTTGTTCGACGATCCGGCCGCCGTCGATGAAGACGATCCGGTCGGCCACCTCGCGGGCGAAGCCGATCTCGTGGGTGACGATGACCAGGGTGGTGCCGCTGGTGGCCAGGTCCTTGATGACGGAGAGCACCTCGCCGACCGTCTCGGGGTCGAGCGCGGAGGTCGGCTCGTCGAAGAGGATGATGCCGGGGCGCAGCGCGAGGGCGCGGGCGATGGCGACGCGCTGCTGCTGTCCGCCGGAGAGTTGGCGCGGGTAGGCGCCGGTACGGTCGCCGAGGCCGACCCGGCTGAGCAGTTCCCGGGCGAGTTCGCGGGCCTCGGACCGCGCGAGCCGGCCGGTGGCGACGGGCGCGGCGGCGACGTTGTCGAGGACGGTCAGATTCGGGAAGAGGTTGAAGTTCTGGAAGACGAAGCCGATCCGGCCGCGCTGGGCCAGAATGGCGCGCTCACTGAGCTCCTTGAGCCGGCCGCCGTTGCCGCGTTTGACGCCGATCAGCTCGCCGCCGACGCTGACATGGCCGACCTCGGGTTTCTCCAGGTGGTTGATGACCCGCAGCAGCGTGGACTTGCCGGACCCGGAGGGCCCGATGACGACGGTGACCTCGCCGGGCCGCACGGTCAGGTCGATGCCGTCCAGGACGCGATGGGTGCCGTACCACTTGTGGACGTCGTGGACCTCCAGCGCGGCCGGGGTGGTCTCCAGGGTGGCGGTGGCGGTCATACGGCGGCCTCCCTGCGCAGCCGGGCCCGGAACTCGGCGAGGCCCGCGCGCGCCTTCTGAAGCGGGGTCGGCGGCAGGGCGCGGGTGGCGCCCCGCGCGAAGTACCGCTCGACGTAGTACTGGACGACGGACACGGCGCTGGTGAGGATCAGGTACCAGACGGTGGCGACCAGCAGCAGCGGCACGATGTCGCCGGGGTAGGTGCTGCCCATGGTCTGCACGGAGCCGAAGAGGTCGAGCAGCGACACGTAGAACACCAGCGAGGTGCTCTTGATCAGGCCGATGAGCTGGTTGACGTAGTTCGGCGTGATGGACCTGAGGGCCTGCGGGAAGACGATCCGGGTGAACTGGTAGCCCCTGGGCAGGCCGAGCGCGGCCGCCGCCTCGTGCTGGCCCTGGTCGACGGAGAGGATGCCACCGCGGACGACCTCCGCCGCGTACGCCGCCTCGTTGAGGCTGAGCCCGACCACGGCGACCGTCATGTCGGTGGCGAGTCTGGACTCGTCGAAGGTGACGAAGGCGGGGCCGAAGGGGATGCCGAGGCTCACCGTCTTGTACAGGGCCGAGAAGTTGTAGAGGAAGATCAGGACGACGATCAGCGGCACCGAACGCAGCAGCCAGGTGTAGGTCCAGCTCACGGCGCGCAGCACGGGGCTGCCGGACTGCCGGCCGAGGGCCAGCAGGATGCCGCCGAGGAGGCCGAAGACGGCGCTGAGCGCGGCGACTTCGAGGGTGACGAGGAGTCCGTCCAGGACGGTGGGGCGCAGGAACCAGTAGCGGAAGCGGTCCCACTGGTAGAACGGGTTCGTGGCCAGTCCGTGCAGGAACTGCGCGACGAGCACGAGGACGACGGCGCCGGCGATCCATCGGCCGGGACGACGCAACGGCTGAACTCGCTGTGGGTTTAGAGATTTTGACTGTATGTCGGCTGGTGGCGCCTCGGCGAGGGAGACGGCGGCGCCTGGGGGTTCACTCATGGCGGGCTCCGGCGGAGTCGGACACCCCGGTCGCGGCGCGCGGGCGCGGGCGCCGCGACGGCACTACGGCACGAGGCGGCGCACGGCGGCGGACGGGAACCGTGGGCAGGGCTGGCAACGGCACACCGGCGCAGCGGCGTGCGTCAGGAACACGGCGGCTGGAGAATGCAGGGCTGGAAAGGGTCGTCAGCCCCGGCAGCGGGCAGAGCCCGGTGCGGTACACAGTGCGCTGTTGACGCGGAGCAGATCGACGGCGCGGTCGGCGACGAGGAGCCCGGCGTACGACCGTACACAGCCCTGGGTGCGGCTCGCGGCCGTCCTGAGAGCTGCGTACATGGCGTCACCTGTCACTGTTCCGGCCCCGCGGGGCCCTCGCGCTTACCGAAAACGTCATTCCGGTCCGGTCGTCACCTGGGGCACCCCACCGCGATGCGAGGGTTGCCGGTCAGCGAGCCAGGGCTTGGCGCTGACGCTCATGACCGTTCTGAGCCGTAAGTAAGGCAGTTGTCCGTTCGAATGTCAACAACCGTCCGCGGAGTGGACGCCTCCCGACCGTTTCTCACCTGCGGGAAGTGTCCTCGGCGTCCGCGGCGTGGCCCGCCCAGTCCAGGATCTGGACGGCGGCCCCGGCGGCCTCCAGGCCCCGGCAACGGCCGTGGTGGCGGCGGGAGATGCCGTCGAGGTCGAGATGGCGGCCGAAAGCGGGATGGGCGGCCAGACGGCGGGCGTAGGCCCACAGGGCGCGGTGGCCGGCGATACGCTGGACGGCGGAGGCGTCGAGGTGACAGCGGTGGACGGTGTCCAACTGCACCAGGCTGACCCATAGTTCGACGTCGGCGGCGGTGAGCCGGTCGTCGACCAGGTGCTCCTCTCCGGCCAGCCGGTTCTCCAGCCGGCCCAAGGTGTCCAGGAGCACGTCCAGGGCGGCGGCCCGCCCCGCGGGGTCGGCGTCGGCCTGCCCGGCACGCTGCGCGGCCTGTTCGATCCCCTCGGCGCACATCCGCTCGACGGCCTCGATCACCGACTCCAGGCCGCACGGGTACAGGGCGGCGCGGCCCTCGTGCGGGAAGCGGTCGAGGTCGCGCAGGATGTCCCGGGCCTGGGTGCTGACGATGCGTCCGGACCAGTCGTCGCTGAGCACGGGCGCGAGGGCCGGGCCGGTGTAGCGGTGGGCGCTCGCCTCGTACAGCGGGCGGAGCGCGGAGTGGCCGCCGCCGGGACAGTCCGGTACGGCGGGCAGGACCGTGACCGGACAACTGCCGTCCAGACCGAGGAGGCTGTGTCCGACGGCGAGACGCAGCCCGTCGGGGCAGGCGGTCGACAGATGGAGCCGGTAGCGGTGCGGCACGGCGTAGTGGCCGCCGCTGCGTGCGTCCCGCCCGATCCGGCCCCGGAAGACGGGGGCGGTGCGGTGGGCGGACGGAAGGGTGGCGAGCGGAGTGATGGACATGCGTCTCCCCGGTGGTGGGCGTGCGGACGTGCGGCGTCGGCCGATGGGCGCGCAGCGCCTCGGCTCAGCGGTGGGCGCTGATCGCGCTGCAGACGCGCAGCAGGTCGATGTGCCGGCGGGAGGTGAGCAGGGGCGCGCGCAACGGCGTACGGCCCGCTAGGCCGGTGACCGTTCCGAGGCGCGTCATCATTCCCTACCCGTTCACTAGGGTTCCCACCCTGGAGTGTCGATCCGGCATCAGGCGACGTCAAGGGGGCGTCCACGCCTGGGACATGTGCGCGACCGGCCGAGAGTGTGCGAGGTCTCCTCAGAATCGGCACCATGTGACATAGTACTGCCGTGGCAAAGGGACTGACCTGCGATGTCGTGGTGGTCGGAGCCGGCATGGTCGGCGCGGCCTGCGCCCTGTACGCCGCACGGGCCGGGCTCGATGTGCGGGTGGTGGACCGGGGCCCGGTGGCCGGCGGCACCACCGGCGCGGGCGAGGGCAACCTGCTCGTCTCCGACAAGGAACCGGGCCCCGAGCTCGATCTCGCCCTGCTGTCCGCCCGGTTGTGGACACAGCTGGGCGACGAGCTGGGAGCGGCGGTCGAGTACGAGCCCAAGGGCGGCCTCGTGGTCGCCTCCTCCCCCGAGACCCTCGCCGCACTGCACGCGTTCGCGGACGGCCAGCGATCTGCGGGAGTCAGGGCCGACCCGGTGACCGCAGACCGGCTCCCCTCCCTCGAACCCCACTTGGCCCCCGGCCTCGCAGGCGGGGTGCACTATCCGCAGGACGCCCAGGTGATGCCCGCCCTCGCCGCCGCCCATCTGCTCCGCGCCTCCGGCGCCCGCCTGCACACGGGGTGGACCGTGACCGGGCTGCTGCGCACGGCCGCCGGCACGGTGGCCGGCGTCCGCACCGACCAGGGCGAGCTGCACGCATCGGCGGTGGTGAACGCGGCAGGCACCTGGGGCGGCGACCTCGCGGCGCTGGCCGGCGTCCGGCTGCCGGTGCTCCCCCGGCGCGGCTTCGTCCTGGTCACCGAGCCGCTGCCCCGGATGGTGCGGCACAAGGTGTACGCCGCGGACTATGTGGCCGACGTCGCGAGCGACTCGGCGGCCCTGCGCACCTCGCCGGTGGTGGAGGGCACGGCCGCCGGTCCTGTCCTGATCGGCGCGAGCCGGGAGCGGGTCGGCTTCGACCGCTCGCTGTCGCTTCCGGCGGTACGGGCGCTCGCGGCCGGGGCGATAGGGCTGTTCCCGTTCCTGGAGCGGGTGCGCGCGCTGCGGACGTACGCGGGCTTCCGGCCGTATCTGCCCGACCACCTCCCGGCGATCGGCCCCGACCCCCGTGCGCCGGGGCTGTTCCACGCCTGCGGACACGAGGGCGCCGGCATCGGACTGGCCGCCGGGACCGGGCAGTTGATCGCGCAGGCGCTCACCGGGAAGACACCGGAGCTGGATCTCACGCCGTTCCGGCCGGAGCGGTTCGAAGGATACGACACCGACGGAGGCGACGCACCGTGAATCCCCTGGAGTTGGCCCGGGCCGGCCCCGGCGAGGCCTTCACCGTCACCTTCGACGGGCGGCCCCTCGCGGCCCTGCCCGGGCAGACGGTCGCGGCTGCGCTGTGGGCGGCGGGGGTGACCGCCTGGCGCAGCACCCGCGGGGCCGGCCGGCCGCGCGGGGTGTTCTGTGGGATCGGGGTGTGCTTCGACTGCCTGGTGACCGTCAACGGACGCGTGAACCAACGGGCTTGCCTGGTGCCGGTGCGGCCGGGCGATGTGATCCGCACCCAGGAGGGAACGGGACGGGACGATGACTGAGCGAGCGCATCTCGCCGTCCTCGGGGCGGGCCCGGCGGGGCTCGCCGGGGCACTGGCGGCGACCGCACGGGGCGTACGGGTCACCCTCGTCGACGCGGCCGAGCGGGCGGGCGGCCAGTTCTACAGGCAGCCCGCCCGGGCCCTCGGTGCTCGCCGCCCCGAGGCCCTGCACCATCAGTGGAAGACCTGGGAGCGGCTGCGGGACGGCATCGACCGGCACATCGCCGCCGGACACATCACGTACCTGACGGGCCACCATGTGTGGTGCGTGGTACGCGAGTCGGGCACCTTCACGGTGCACGCCCTGCGCGGCCCCGACCAGGAGGAGGGAGTCGCCGTCCACGCCGACGCCGTCCTGCTCGCCACCGGCGGGTACGAGCGCGTGCTGCCCTTCCCCGGCTGGACGCTTCCCGGTGTCGTCACGGCGGGCGGCGCGCAGGCCATGCTCAAGGGCGGCCTGGTGCTGCCCGGCCGCAGGGTCGTGGTCGGCGGCACCGGACCGCTGCTGCTGCCGGTGGCCACGGGGCTCGCCGCGGCCGGGGCGCGGGTGGCCGCGCTGGTCGAGTCCGCCGACCCCGGGGCCGTACTGCGCCGTACACCGGCCCTGGCGGCGGAGCCCGGCAAGCTCGCCGAAGCCGCCTGGTACGCGGGGCAGTTGCTGCGGCACAAGGTGCGAGTGCTGGCCCGGCACACCGTGCTGGAGGCGCATGGCACCGACCGCCTGGAGGCGGTCACCGTCGCGGTGCTGGACAGGGAGGGGCGGATCAGGGCCGGCAGCGCTCGCCGCATCGCCTGTGACACCCTCGCCGTCGGACACGGCATGCTGCCGCACACCGACCTCGCCGAGACCCTCGGCTGCACCCTGACCGGCACGGACGTACGGGTCGACGACGAGCAGCGCACCGACGTGCCCGGGGTCTGGGCCGCGGGCGAGACCACCGGGATCGGCGGCGCGGCCCTCGCGCTCGCCGAGGGACACATCGCGGGCCGCTCGATCGCCGCCCGCCTGCGCGGCACCTCCCCCGACCCGCGGTCCTGGGCGGCGGCCGCCCGGGCCAGGACCCGACAGCGGGCGTTCTTCGCGGCCCTGGAGGCGGTGTACGCGCCGCCGCCGGGCTGGGCGGACCGGATCACGGACGACACGGTGGTGTGCCGGTGTGAGGAGGTCACCGCCGGTCAGGTCCGTACGGCCGCCGATGGGCTCGGCGCGGGTGATCTGCGCACCGCGAAACTGCTCACCCGGGCCGGGATGGGCTGGTGCCAGGGCCGGATGTGCGCGCCCGCGGTGGCCGGCCTGACCGGATGCCCGCTCACTCCGGGCCGCCGGCCCTTCGCCCGGCCTGTACCGCTCGGCGTCCTGGCCGCGCTGCCGGAGGACTGAACACCCGGACCGAATCACCCGACCGAATCACCCGGAACCGAATCACCCGGACCGAGCCGGACCAAGACCTGTCCACAGGTCACGGCACTCAGTAATATGTCACACCTCATTGAATGGGGGATCCCCGCATGGCCCAGTCACCGATCCGCCCCTGGCGCGGCGTGCTCGTCGCCACCGCCCTCCCGCTGCGCGACGACCTCTCGATCGACTACGACCGCTATGCCGAGCACTGCGCCTGGCTGGTGGCGGGCGGCTGTGACGGTGTCGTACCGAACGGCTCGCTCGGCGAGTACCAGGTGCTCACCTCCGAGGAGCGCGCCCGCGTGGTGGAGACGGCCGTGGCGGCGATCGGCGGCGAGCGGGTGATGCCGGGCGTCGCCGCGTACGGCTCCGCCGAGGCCCGGCGCTGGGCCGAGCAGGCGGGCGAGGCGGGCTGCGCTTCGGTGATGCTGCTGCCGCCCAACGCCTACCGCGCCGACGAGCGTTCCGTCCTCGCCCACTACGCCGAGGTCGCCCGCGCGGGGCTGCCGGTGGTGGCGTACAACAACCCGATCGACACCAAGGTCGACCTGGTGCCCGAACTCCTCGCCCGGCTGCACGGCGAGGGCCACATCCACGGCGTCAAGGAGTTCTCCGGAGACGTCCGCCGCGCCTATCGCATCGCCGAACTCGCCCCGGAACTGGACCTGTTGATCGGCGCCGACGACGTCCTGCTGGAGCTGGCCGTGGCGGGCGCCAAGGGCTGGGTGGCCGGCTACCCGAACGCACTCCCCCGGGGCTCGGCGGAGCTGTACCGTGCCGCGACGGCCGGGGACCTGACCACCGCCCTCCCCCTGTACCGGCAGCTGCACCCGCTGCTGCGCTGGGACTCACGAGTGGAGTTCGTGCAGGCGATCAAACTGTCCATGGACGTCGTCGGCCGGTACGGCGGCCCGGTGCGCCCGCCGCGCGTGCCGCTGCTTCCCGAGCAGGAGGCGGCGGTCCGCGCGGCCACCGAGAAGGCCGTCGCAGCGGGCCTCGCATAAGCCGGGAAAGGGAGTCCGACCATGCGCAGCAAACTCGTCCTGCACGCCGTCGACTCGCACACCGAGGGTATGCCGACCCGGGTGATCACCGGCGGGATCGGCACCGTACCGGGTGCGACGATGAACGAGCGGCGGCTGTACTTCCGGGAACACCGGGACCCCATCAAGCGGTTGCTGATGAACGAACCGCGGGGCCACTCCGCGATGAGCGGCGCGATCCTGCAGCCGCCGACCCGCCCCGACTGCGACTGGGGCGTCATCTACATCGAGGTCTCCGGCTATCTGCCGATGTGCGGGCACGGCACCATCGGGGTGGCGACCGTGCTGGTCGAGACCGGCATGGTGGAGGTGGTGGAGCCGGTGACCACCATCCGGCTCGACACCCCGGCGGGGCTGGTGGTCGCCGAGGTGGCGGTGGAGAACGGGGCCGCGCGGAACGTGACCCTGAAGAACGTGCCGTCGTTCGCCGTGGCCCTGGACCGCAAGATCACCCTGCCCGACGGGCGCACGGTCACCTACGACCTCGCGTACGGCGGCAACTTCTACGCCATCCTCCCGCTCGACGCCTTCGGGCTGCCCTTCGACCGCGCCCGCAAGGACGACATCCTCGCGGCCGGCCTGACGCTGATGGACGCCATCAACTCCGAGGCCGAACCGGTGCATCCGGAGGATCCCTCCATCCGCGGCTGCCACCACGTCCACCTCTACGCGCCCGGCGCGACGGCACGCCACTCCCGCCACGCGATGGCCATCCACCCCGGCTGGTTCGACCGCTCCCCCTGCGGCACGGGCACGAGCGCGCGCATGGCGCAGTTGCACGCGCGGGGCGAACTGCCGCTGCACACCGAGTTCGTGAACGAGTCCTTCATCGGCACCCGGTTCACCGGACGGCTGCTGGGCACGACAGAGGTCGCGGGCCGCCCGGCGGTCCTGCCCAGTTTCACCGGCCGTGCCTGGATCACCGGCACCGCCCAGTACCTCCTGGACCCCACCGACCCCTTCCCGGAGGGCTTCGTCCTCTAGCCCGTCCTCTAGACTCCCCCGGTGATGCGTGACATGGCACCGAACACGCGCGGCACGCAGATGCCCGCACTCCCCCGGCTGGGCGGCCGGCGCAGCAGCTACCGCGAGCGGGTCGCCGACGCGCTGCGCGCCGCGCTGATCGCCGGCGAGCTGCGGCCGGGCGAGGTCTACTCCGCGCCCTCGCTCGCCGCCCGCTTCGGCGTCTCGGCGACGCCGGTGCGGGAGGCGATGCTGGACCTGGCCAAGGAGGGCCTCGTCGACACCGTGCCCAACAAGGGCTTCCGGGTCACCGTCGTCTCCGACAAGCAGTTGGACGAGTACACGCACATCCGCGCCCTGATCGAGATCCCGACCGTGGTCGAACTGGCCCGCACCGCCGACCGCGTCTCGCTGGAGGCGCTGCGTCCGGCGGCCCGCGAGATCGTCACGGCGGCGGTGGCGGGCGACCTGATCGCCTATGTCGAGGCCGACACCCGCTTCCACCTGGGCCTGCTCGCACTCGCGGGCAACGCCCATCTGGTCGAGGTGGTCGCCGACCTGCGCAAACGCTCCCGCCTCTACGGTCTGACGGCACTGGTGGAGGCCGGCCGGCTGCTCGCCTCGGCCGAGGAGCACCTGGAACTCCTCGACGCCCTGCTGGAACGGGACGAGAAGGCCGTACACACGATCATGACCCGGCATCTGGGGCATGTGCGCAGTCTGTGGGCCGAGGGCGCGGACCGCGGTTAGCCGAGGCCGCCGGTCCGAGCGCGGGGGCGCGCGGGCTGTCGGGCGAGGGAGCGCGCATCCACCCCTCGGGCGCCGAACATCTCGCGGTGCAAGCGCCGTCCTCGTGCACATTTTCCACCGTCAGCGGGGCCGGACGGCACAAGAAGCGGCGATTTTGCGGTGGGCAAGGGCATACCGGACCATTGCAGCGTCCCGGCGACCCTGGGACATCTGTTCGATGAGAGGCGCACCACCCATGCACGTCACCGGAACCGCCCCGCAGCCGGCTCCGGCTCCTTCCGAGGACCTCACGGCCGTCGTCGGGGACCTTCGCGACACCACCAGCGTCGCCGAGGCCCACGGCACCACCGGCAAGCACGCCCGCCGCTTCGGCCTGCCGGTCGCGACCGCGCTGGTCATGGGCAACATCATCGGCGGCGGGATCTTCCTGCTCCCCGCCTCCATCGCCCCGTACGGCTGGGTCAGTCTGATCGCCTTCGGTGTGCTGACCGTGGGGGCCATCGCGCTCGCGCTGGTCTTCGGCCGGCTCGCCGCGCGCGACCCCCGTACCGGCGGCCCCTATGTCTACACCCGCGAGGCCTTCGGCGACTTCGCCGGGTTCCTCGCCGCCTGGGCGTACTGGATCACCACCTGGGTGTCGAACGCGGCGCTCGCCGTCGCCGCCGTCGGCTACCTGGACGTGCTGATCCCGGTGAACGACCACAAGTGGACCGCGTGCCTGGCCGCCCTGGCCCTGCAGTGGCTGCCCGCTCTCGCCAACTTCGCCGGCACCCGGTACGTGGGCGCGGTCCAGCTGGTGTCTACGGTGCTGAAGTTCGTACCGCTGCTGCTCGTCGCGGTCGGCGGCCTGTTCTTCTTCGACCCGTCCCGGCTCGGGCCGTTCAACACGAGCGGGCACAGCTCGATCGGAGCCGTCTCCGCCTCCGCCGCCCTGCTGCTCTTCTCCTACCTCGGGGTGGAGTCCGCCGCCGTGAGCGCCGGTGAGGTCAGGGACGCCCGCCGCAACGTGGGGCGCGCCACCGTGATCGGCACCGCGGGCGCCGCGCTGGTCTATCTGCTGGGCACGCTGTCCGTCTTCGGCACGGTCGCGCACAACCGGCTGGTGGCCTCCACGGCCCCCTTCTCCGACGCCGTGAACACGATGTTCGGCGGCAGCTGGGGCGGTACGGCGGTGGCGCTCGCGGCACTGGTGTCGATGACGGGCTGCCTCAACGGCTGGACGCTGCTGAGCGCGCAGACTCCCTACGCCGCAGCCCAGGACGGCCTGTTCCCGGCCGCCTTCGCGCGCCGCCGCCGGGGCGTGCCGACGGTGGGCGTCGGCGTCACGGTCGTCCTGTCCTCGCTGCTCACGGCGTACAACTACCTGTCGGGTTCGGCGAAGGTCTTCGACGTCCTGGTCCTCGTCACCACGTTCACCGCGACCGTGCCGTACCTGCTGGCGACGGCGGCGCAGCTCTTCCATCTCGTCTCCGGCAGGTCGGTGGACCGGCCGCGGCTGGTGCGGGACTCGGTGATCACCGCGATCGCGGCCGCCTTCTCCGTCTGGCTGATGGCGGGCGCCGGCTATGCGGCCGTGTACCAGGGCGTGCTGTTCCTGTTCGTCGGCATCCTGGTCTACGCGGTGATGGCGGCGCGGCGGCAGCGGAGGCCGGTGGAGCCGGCCGACGCCGCATCCCGCGCCCGGTGAACAAGCCGGTCGTCGGGAGGACGGGTCCGCCGCTTCAGATGACGATGCGATAGAGGTGCTCCGGACGCCCGGCCGCGCCGTACCGGAGCTCCAGGCGGACCATGCCCTCCTTGACCAGGTAGGACAGATAGCGCTGGGCCGTGGCGCGGGAGACGCCGGTGAGTTCGGCCGCCTCTGCCGCCGACACCGGACCGCTCGCGGCGCGCAGCGCCTGGTGGACCAGGGTCAGGGTGGGCGCGGAGTGGCCCTTGGCCGGTACCCGCGGCACGGCGGGCGGCCGGGCCGCGCTGAACAGGGCGTCCACATCGGCCTGGTCCGTCTCGGCGGCCGGGCCGAGCACCTCCACGCGGTGCTGCAGCTCCCGGTAGGCGGTGAGCCGCTCGCCCAGGTCGGGTGAGCCGAACGGCTTGACCAGGTAGCCCACGGCACCGAGCTTCATGGCGGTGCGCACCGACTCGATGTCCCGGTCCGCGGTGATCATCAGGGCGTCGGGCCGGGCTCCGCCCTCGTCCCCGGTGAGCCGGCGCAGCACGTCGAGTCCGCTGCCGTCGGGCAGGAAGATGTCGAGCAGCAGCAGGTCGGGGCGCAGGGTGCGGACCGCCTCCAGTGCCTCGGCGACGCTCGCCGCCTCGCCGACCACGCCGAATCCCGGGACGCGGCTCACGTACTCACTGTGGATGTGGCTCACCCGGAAGTCGTCGTCCACGACCAGGGTCCGGATCATCAGCGCTCGCCTCCCACCGGCAACGCCGTGGTGAACAGTGCGCCCCGCGGCGCCGAGGCCGTCTCGGGCAGGGGCAGTACGACCGTGAAGACCGCGCCGGGTCCCTCGCTGACCGTGATGGTGCCGCCGTGCCGTTGCACCAGTCGGTGCACCAGGGCCAGTCCGAGGCCGCGCCGGGCGGTGCCCCGTTCCGGCCGGGTCGACCAGCCGTCCTCGAAGATCGACTCGACCGACTCCGGCGGGATCCCCGGACCGGTGTCCGCGACCCGGACCCGCACCTCGTGGGAGCTCTCGGTCAGGGTGAGCCGTACCTCGCGGCCGCCCGCCGGGCGCGGGCCCTCGCCCGCCGCGTCGACCGCGTTGTCCAGCAGATTGCCGGCGATGGTCAGCAGCCGGTGCAGGTGCGGCGGGTCCTGGCCGAGTGCCGAGTCGTCGGTCAGCACGATCCGTACGCCGCGTTCGGTGGCGACGGTGGTCTTGGCCACGATCAGACCGACCATGAGCGAGTTCCCGATCCGCTTGCGCACGGACTCGGTGAGCGCCTGGCCGGCGCCGACCGCGCCGACGGCGAACTCGTAGGCGTCGTCGTACTCGCCGATGTCGAGCAGGCCGGCCAGGGTGTGCATGCGGTTGGTGAACTCGTGCTGCTGGGCCCGGAGCGCGTCGGTCAGGCCGCGCACGGAGTCCAGTTCGCGCAGCAGTCCGACCAGCTCGGTGCGGTCCCGTACGGTGACCACGGCGCCGAGTTCACGGCCGTGCAGGGTGACCGGCATGCGGTTGACCACGAGGCAGTGCTCGTCGGTCAGGACGCTGACGTCGGTGCCGGTCAGGGTGCCGTCCAGGGCGCGGCGCAGCCGGCCGTGGGGCAGGACCTGCTCGACGGTGCTGCCGAGTGCGGTGCCGAGGCCGAGCAGCCGGCGGGCCTCGTCGTTCACGACGGTGATCCGGCCGTCGGGGTCGAAGGCGACCACGCCCTCGCGGATGCCGTGCAGCATCGCCTCGCGGTCCTGCAGCAGTCCGGCGATCTCCTCCAGCTCCAGCCCGAACGTGGTCCGTTTCAGCCGTCTGGCCAGCAGGTACGCGGCCGCGGCACCGAGCGCGGTGGCGATCGCGGCGTACAGGCCGAAGGTGGGCAGCTCGCGCCACAGCTCGCTGAGCACATGTCGTTCCGGGATGCCCACCGACACCTCGCCGACCAGCTTGCCCGTCGGCCCTTTCAGCGGGGCCTTGCCGTTGGCGGACCGCCCGGTGGCGCCCTGGTCGGTGCCGACGTGCGTCCGGCCGTCCAGCACCACGATCGGCTCGGTCACCGGCGAGCCGACCAGCTCCGGCATGGGGTGCGAGTGGCGGATCCCGTGCAGGTCGATCACCACCACGTACGACGCCCCCGACGCCTTGCGGATCCGCTCGGCGGCGGTCTGCACGACGGCACCGCCGTCGCCGTACTCCATGGCCCGCCGGATCTGCGGGTCCGCGGCCGCGGTCTTCGCGATGGCCACGGCCCGCTCCTCGTAGGTGCGGTCGAGTGCGGAGCGCTGCGCGAAGGCGAACAGGACGAAGCCGATGGCGCCGGTGAGCGCCAGGATGACGAGCTGGCTGGTGAGGATCCGCGCGGAGAGTCTCCCCCTCCCACCGCGCCCGATCCGCATACGGATGGGTGTCACAGGTGCCTCTTCGCCTCTGTCCCGCCGGGTGCCGGGCCGGCCCTGCGCCGCACCCGTGGTGGCGTGATTGTGCCCGATGGCCGAAATCCTGCCCAGCCCCGTATCACTGAGCAGAATGAGCAGAACCCCGGTTAACGCGGCTTTCGCGAGATACCTGGGAAACAGCGACGTAACACTGGGTGGCCTCTAGCGTCTGCCTTCCTCGACCCCACGAGGTGTGGAAGGAGACGGCCTCACATGGCTTCGCGAAACGATGTCGCGAGGAGCCCGATCGCCGATGCAGCAGTGCGCGAGGACGCGCGCATCGAGATCTCCGGGCTCACCAAGCGATTCCTGACCCCTGCCGGTGAGGTGTTCACGGCGCTGCAAGGCGTTTCGTTCACCGTGGAGCCGGGTCAGTTCTGTGCGGTGGTCGGTCCCACCGGCTGCGGCAAGTCGACCACGCTCAGCATGGTGTCCGGCCTCGACCGGCCCAGCGAGGGCTCGGTCAAGGTCGGCGGCCGTGAGGTGGACGGCATCACCGACGGCGTCAGCTTCATGTTCCAGGCGGACGCGCTGCTGCCCTGGAAGACGGTCCTCGGCAATGTGCTGATGGGCCCGGTCTTCCGCGGCGTGCCCAAGCAGCAGGCCCAGGCCTCGGCCCGGGACTGGCTGCGCCGCGTCGGCCTCTCCGGCTTCGAGGACCGCTATCCGCACCAGCTCTCCGGCGGTATGCGCAAGCGCGTGGCGATGGCCGCAGCGCTGATCAACGAACCCAAGATCCTGATCATGGACGAGCCGTTCGGCGCCCTGGACGTGCAGACCAAGGCGATCATGTCGACCGAGCTGCTGGACCTGTGGGAGCAGATCCGACCCTCCGTCATCTTCATCACCCACGACCTCGACGAGGCCGTGGCGCTCGCCGACCGGGTCGTCGTCATGACGTCCAGCCCCGGGTCGGTCAAGGCCGTCTTCGACATCGACCTGCCGCGGCCGCGCGGCTCGGTCCAGGAGATCCGCTACCAGCCCCGCTTCATCGAACTCCAGCACCAGATCTGGGACACGCTGCGCGAAGAGGTGGAGCGCGCCTACGCACGCACCTCAGGAGGAAAGGCATGAGTACGACGTCCACCGCTTCCACCGTCCCGGTCGCCGACGGCGGGCCCGCCTCGGCCGCGTCCGCCGCCAAACGGGCCGCACGACGTCGGGTCGTACTGGTGTGGGCGGGCCGGCTGGGCCTCGCCGCGTTCGTCATCGGCGGCTGGCAGGCCTTCACCACCTGGGGCATCGTCGACCCGTTCTTCTTCGGGCAGCCGTCCGGGATCTGGCAGCGGCTGATCGACCTCTTCCAGAACGGCACCGAGTTCGGGTCCTTCTACGCGAACATCTGGACCACCATCCAGGAGGCGCTGATCGGCTTCGCCCTCGGTGCCGGCACCGGAGTCGTCTTCGGCGTCGTCCTGGGCCAGAGCCCCTATCTGTCCGACGTGCTCGGTCCCTACATCAAGATGGTCAACGCCATCCCGCGTATCGTCCTCGGCTCGATCTTCATCGTCGCCTTCGGCATCGGCGTGACCCCGAAGATCCTGCTCGCCGCCGTGCTGGTGTTCTTCATCGTCTTCTTCAACGCCTTCCAGGGCGTCCGCGAGGTCGACCGCAACATCCTCGCCAACGCCCGGGTGCTCGGCGCCTCCCAGCTGCAGATCATCCGGCATGTCATCGTGCCGTCCGCGCTGACCTGGATCATCGCCAGCCTGCACAGCGCCTTCGGCTTCGCCATCGTCGGCGCGCTGGTCGGCGAGGTGCTCGGCGCGCAGAGCGGCCTCGGACTCGTCATCAAGACCGCGCAGAACAACTTCGACCCGAACGGCGTGTTCGCCACGATGCTCGTCATCGCGGTGATCGTGCTCGGCGCGGAGTGGCTGATCGGCAAGCTCGAGCACCGGCTCCTCTCCTGGCGCCCCCCGGCCCCCTCCGCGGCCAACAACCTCTGATTTCCCAGCCCTTCGCACCTTCCGCTCCCGAAAGACCGACAACGAAAGAGCCGCCATGTTCAAGAGAACCCTCACCGCGTCCCTCGTCACCGTCCTCGCCCTCGGCGCGGCCTCCGCGTGCTCCAGCAGCTCCTCCGGCTCCGGCTCGGGCGGCTCCGGCGGTACCCCGACCGTCAAGATCATGGTCGGCGGCATCGACAAGCAGATCTACCTGCCGTACCAGCTCGCCCAGAACCTCGGCTTCTACAAGAAGTACGGCGTCAACGTCGTGCTCAGCACCGAGCAGGACGGCGGCACCGGCGCCGAGGACGCCATGGCCTCGGGGCAGGTGGACATGGCGGGCGCCTGGTACAACCACACGATCGACTTCCAGGTGAAGGGCAAGGCGGTGGAGGACGTCGTCCAGCTGTCCGGCGCGCCGGGCGAGCGGGAGATGTGCGGCACCAAGAGCGGGGTGCACTCGGCCGCGGACTTCAAGGGAAAGACCCTGGGCGTCACCGACCTCGGCTCGGGCACCGACACGCTCACCCAGTTCCTGGCCGCCAAGAAGGGGCTCAAGACCGCCGACTTCCACCGCATCGGGGTCGGCGCGGGCTCCACCGCCATCGCCGCGCTGCAGAACGGCAAGGTGGCCTGTGTCATGACGACGCAGCCCACGGTCGCCGCGATCCAGAAGAAGGGCATCGGCTACTCGGCGGTCGACGTGGCCACCACCTCGGGTGCGACGACCGCGACGGGCGGCGCCTGGCCGGCCGCGGGTGTCATCGCCCGTACCGACTGGGTGAACTCGCACAAGGACGCGGTGCAGAAGGTCGTCGACGCGCTCGTGGCCACCCTGCACTGGATCGACAAGCACAGCGCGTCCGACATCGCCGACAAACTGCCGCAGTCGTTCGTGCAGAACCAGCTGGTCACCAAGGCCGACTACATCTCGGC
Organism: Streptomyces sp. NPDC031426; assembly: GCF_055581585.1. Classification (NCBI taxonomy): domain Bacteria; kingdom Bacillati; phylum Actinomycetota; class Actinomycetes; order Kitasatosporales; family Streptomycetaceae; genus Streptomyces; species Streptomyces sp. NPDC031426. The sequence goes on along the minus strand of NZ_JBVIJE010000003.1, from coordinate 333,136 downwards.
CCTGACCCAGGACAAGGGCCAGTTCCTCCCGGACGGGATCATGCCGGCCGGCGGCCCCAAGAACGTCCTGACCACGGAGGAGCTGGTGGGCCACGCGACCTCGAAGGTGAACCTCGGTACGACGTTCACCAATGACTTCGCCGTCGCGGCCAACAAGAAGGAAGGCTTCACCACGACGACGACCCCGGCGGGGACGTCCGGCTGAGTCTCCGTCCACACGGGACACTGACGGGAATCACCAAGCGGCCGTGCCGGATCACTCCGGCACGGCCTTCGCCGAGATAGCCGACCGGTCCATTAATGCCAGGCGATCGGTCGTATACTCCGGGACATGGGACGTACCAGTGATGCGAAGGAGAAGATCCTCACCGCCGCGCAGTCGCTCATCGAGCTGCGCGGCTACTCCGCGCTGGGCGTGGCTGAGATCTGCAAGGCCGCCGGCGTGCCCAAGGGCAGCTTCTACTACTTCTTCGAGTCCAAGGAAGCCCTTGCCCTGGCCGTGCTGGACGAGCACTGGCAGGCCCAGCGCAACGACTGGGCCCGGGCCCTGCACAACGATGCGGAGCCGCTCTCACGGCTGCGCCGGCTGTTCCAGGAGACGGAGGCAGAGCTGCGCGCAGGCCAGCAGAGCTGCGGGACCGTCTCCGGCTGCATGTTCGGCAACCTCACCCTGGAGCTGAGCAACCAGACCGAGCCCATCCGCGAACGCCTGCAGCAGATCTTCGAGGCCCAGGTGGAGATGGTCGAGAAGGTCGTCGCCGAAGCCGTGGAGCGCGGGGAGGTCACCGTCGGGGACACCCGGGAGGCCGCCCGGTCGGTGGTCGCCCAGCTCGAGGGCCAGGTGCTGTTCGCCAAGCTCTACAACAACACCCAGCACCTGGACGCCCTGTGGGAGAACTGCTTGTCGCTGCTCTCCGCACGCCGTCCGGACGTGGCGGCCGTCGACTCCTGACTTGGCCCGGCCCCGAGTCACTGGGGATGTCGCCGCGCCGCGAGCCGGCTCCTGATCGCGGGTCCGTCCAACTAGACGACCGGTCTACTATAGCTATCGACCGGCCGGATGCCGCACGGAACCGAAAGGAAAAGGATCATGAAAGAGTTCCTGGTCGAACTCACCACGAGCGTGCCCGAGGGCACCGGCACCACCGAGGTCAGCCGGCGCCGCGCCGCCGAGGCCGTCCGGGCGAAGGAGCTTGCAGCCGCGGGACGCCTGGTCCGGCTGTGGCGCCCGCTGGGCGAACTCCGCAGCATCGGTGTGTGGCGTGCCGACGACGAAGCGGATCTGCGGGAGAGGGTCCTTGGCACCCTGCCCCTGTGGCCCTGGATGACCGCGGTGGTCACCGCCGTACAGCCGCACCCCAACGACCCTGGCACAAACGGCTGGACCGCCTGATGGGCGAGAGAACGAGGACCCTCATGAACAACACGGCAGCACAGGAATCGATCCTGCGTGGCGTCATGGACCGGTGGAAGTCCGCGGTCGACGCGCATGAACCGCAGGAGGTGGCCTCATGTTTCACCGAAAACGCCATCTTCCAGGGACTTCATCCCTACACCGTGGGCCGTCCGGGAGCCGCCGAGTACTACGACTCCCAGCCTCTCGGCTTGACGGCGGACTACCGGGTGCTGGAGACACGGCAGTTGGCCGAGGAAGTCCTGCTCGGCTGGCTGGGCGTCGACTTCTCATTCACCGACCGGCCGACGCTCAGGGTCACTCTCGGCGTGGTCCTCAGACGTGCAGCCGACCAGTGGCACATCGCTCACTATCAGGTGTCCAAACTCGCGCCCCCGAATAGTCGACCGGTCGACTCGGCTCACTGACGGCCGGTCTCTAAAAACCGGTCCCCTCCCCCCTCCCCACCTTTATTGGAAAGAACCACCATGAACACTCCCGACCAGAAGGTCGCCGTCATCACTGGCGCGTCGCAGGGCATAGGCGCCGGCCTGGTGGACGCCTACCGCAAGCTCGGACACGCCGTCGTGGCCACCTCCCGTGGCATCGCCGCCTCGCAGGATCCGGACCTCCTCACCGTTCAGGGCGATATCGCCGACCCTGCCACCGCCGGACATGTCATCGCCGCCGGGCTCGAGCGCTTCGGCCGTATCGACACCCTGGTCAACAACGCCGGCATCTTCGTCGCCAAGCCGTTCACCGAGTACACGCAGCAGGACTACGACGCGGTCACCGGCGTCAACCTGACCGGGTTCTTCCGCATCACCCAGCTCGCCGTCGAGCAGATGGTCCGCCAGGGAGGCGGGCACGTCGTCCAGATCACCACCAGCCTGGTCGACCACGCCAATTCCGCGGTCCCCTCGGTGCTGGCCTCCCTGACCAAGGGCGGTCTGCAGTCCGCCACCAAGGCACTGGCCATCGAATACGCCGCCCGCGGCGTCCGCAGCAACGCCGTCGCACTCGGCGTCATCAAGACCCCCATGCACCACGAGGACTACCACGACACCCTCGCCGCGCTGCACCCGGTCGGCCGGATGGGCGAGATCAGCGACATCGTCGACGCGGTCGTCTACCTCGAGAACGCCCCCTTCGTCACCGGGGAGATCCTCCACGTCGACGGCGGCCAGAGCGCCGGCCACTGACACCGGGCACCAGTCCCAAGGGGCGTTGCCCATACGCCCGCTCACCGGCCGACCGGCCCCCGAGAACGATCGAAGGGCCGTTTCAGATCGCCTCTGAAACGGCCCTTGACCTACGACTTCACACAGTCGGGACGACAGGATTTGAACCTGCGACCCCTTGACCCCCAGTCAAGTGCGCTACCAAGCTGCGCCACGTCCCGTTGCGGTCTCACCCGGGGTGTCCCGTGTGATCACGCAGGTCAACCCTACCGCACCTGGGCGGGTGCTCGTGTCGTGCCCGCCGTGGCGGGGACGCTCGTACGGCCCTGGCGGCGGGCCGGGACGAGGAGGGCTGCGCCGGCCGCGGCCAGGCAGAGGAGGGCGAGCAGGGCCCAGCCGTGGGTGTAGCCGGAGGCGTAGGGCAGGCCGGAGGGCTGGAGGCGGCCGGTGACCAGGACGCTGGTGAGCGCGGCGCCGATGGAGCCGCCGATGGTGCGGATGTTGGCGTTCATGCCGGTCGCGGCGCCGGTCTGCTCGGGCGGGACGCTGCCGACGACGAGGTTGGCCATGGAGGCGAAGGCCAGTCCGATGCCGAGGCCGAACAGCCCGGCCACGACGGCGATCTGCCACTGGGCGTCATGCCAGAGGGTGAGGAAGCCGCAGGCCAGTGCGCCGAGGGCGGCACCCGTGGTGAGGAGCGCCTTGGCGCCGACGCGGGGCTCCAGGCGGCCCGAGAGGACGCCGGAGAGGAACATCGCCAGCAGCATGGGCAACATGAGCAGGCCGGAGGCGGTGACGCTCGCTCCGAAGCCGTAACCGGCCGCGGACGGCGTCTGGACGAAGCCCGGCAGGAAGGACCAGATCGCGTACATGCCCGCGCCGAAGAGCAGGGCGGTCGCGTTGGTGGTCCACACCGCGGGCAGCCGCATCACGCGCAGGTCGATCAGCGGGGTGCGGGAGCGGGCCTCGGCCGTGAGCCACAGGGCGAACAGCACGACGGCGGCGGCGAACAGGCCGAGCACCTTCGGCGAACCCCAGCCCCACTGCCCGGCCTGGCTCAGCGGCAGCAGCAGGGCCACCAGCCACGCGGAGAGCAGCGTGGCGCCGTACCAGCTGACCTTGCCCTGGGCGCGCTTGGGCGACTCGGGGACGTACGCCACGGCGATGAGGACCGTCGCGGCGACGATCGCCACGGGGATCCAGAAGAGCCAGCGGTAGTCGAGCGCGGAGACGATCGGTCCGGCGGCCACCATGCCGACTCCGCCGCCGGCGGCGATGACCGCGGAGAGGTTGCTGATGCTGCCGCTCACCGCGGCGGGCGCGAACTCGTCGCGGATGATGCCGAAGGCCAGCGGGAACAGGGCGCCGCCGATGCCCTGGACGACCCGGGCGACGATGAGGACCCCGATGTTCGGGGCGAGCGCGGCGACGAGACAGCCGGCGAGGACGGCGAGCAGGACGCCGACGAGCGTGCGCTTCTTGCCGACGAGGTCGCCGACCCGGCCGAGGATCGGGGTGAAGACGGAGGCGGACAGCAGATAGGCCGTCATCACCCAGGTCGCGGTCGACTGGGAGGCGTGCAGGGCGTGCTGGACGGTCGGCAGGGCCGGCGCGATCAGCGACTGGAGCATGGAGAACACGCCCGCACCGGTCGCGAGGACCGCGAAGGTGAGGCGAGTGGACTTGCGGAGCATGAGCGAGCCTCTCCGAGGGGGAGCGCTGTGGACGGGAGAAGGGGGCATGTGCTGCCGGGCACGTCTGCCCAGGGCGGAGTCGCCCCCGCACTGCTAAAGTGGAGGTACTCCTCCACTCTAGCGGAGGCATACCTCCGGTTCAAGCTGAACCGGATGCAATCCTCCGGTTCATCGATGCCCCTGGGAGGCAGCAGTGACGGCCACGCCGTTCCCCGTCGGCGAGATCGTGGCGGCCCGCCGGCCGCACCGAAAGGACGCCGCCCGCAACTACGACGCCCTGCTCGCCGCCGCCCGCGAGGCGTTCGCCGAGCACGGCTCGGACGCCTCCCTGGAGGACATCGCCCGCCGCGCGGGCGTCGGCATCGGCACGCTGTACCGGAACTTCCCCACCCGCCGCGACCTGTTCGAGAGCGTCTACGCCGACGAGGTCAACGTCCTGTGCCAGGCGGCCGTGGAGGTCGCGGACCTGGAGCCGTGGGAGGCCCTGACGGCGTGGCTGGACCGGTTCGCCGGCTACATGGTCACCAAGCGCGCGGTGCGCGAGGCACTGAACGACGAGTCGGAGATCTTCCAGAGCTGCCGCGACTCGATGTACGCCGCCGGAGGGCCGCTGCTGGAGCGCGCCCAGCGGGCGGGCGTGGCCCGGGCGGACATGGACTTCGTCGATCTGCTGCGGATGGTCGCCGGGATCACGGCCACCGCCTTCGACGACGACGCCCAGCGCGACCGGGTGCTCGCCATCGCGCTGGACGGGGTGCGGACCGCCGGCCGCGGGGATGGCCGATGAACCGCGGGCTGCACCGCGGACGCGGCGCCGCGGGGGCTGGTCGCGCGGTCCGCCGTGCACCTGGGAAGGTCCGGTCGCCGCACGCCTGAGACGTGCCCTATTTGATCAGCGCGTTCGCCACCACCACGATCAGGCCGAGCAGCGCGTCCCCGAGTCCCATCAGGACCGCCATCGGCCAACTCCGCCCCGACCAGCGGGCGGTGAGGAGGCCGAGCGCGAACAGGATCAGGGTGTTGAGCACGAACGCCACGTATTCGACGCCCTTCGCCGGCCACCAGTGCCAGTAGGCGCCCACCAGCAGGAAGACCGTGGGCAGCACGGCCACGACCAGCGGCCACTCCCCCGACATGGAGCGCAGCACGTCCCAGCGGCGGTGCGGGGTGCGCTCGGCGATGTAGTGGGCGTAGCCGTGGGCGAGGGCGGAGGCGAGCGCGGTCACCAGCACCCAGGCGGCGTCATAGCCACGGACCTTCGCCGACGTGTGCCCGTACTGGGTGAGCGCCGCCACCAGCGAGCTGGCGAGCACGGCGCCGTACACACCCCCGAACAGGACGGCCTCGCGTGTGTCGGGCCGCCGGGGCTGTGCCGCGCCGACCGCCGTGGAGTCAGCCATGTCCCCCACGATCACCCGTGCCGCGCCACCCCGCCAGTCCGCACGGACGACGAAGTGTCCTCCCACCAGCTCCAATGCCCCACACTCTGTCGACTTCGGCACGGGTCGGCGATGGCTAGGCTCGCCGCATGACGCACAGCTTCGCCCTCCACATCCCCGACGCCGACCTCGAACCCGAGCCCCTCGACCCGCAGCAGATCGTCTCCGGCGACCCGGAGGTCACCGGGAAGGTGCTCTGGGAGTCCCCGGACGGCCGGCAGATCCGTGGGATCTGGCAGATCACGCCGGGCGTGGTCACCGACACGGAGGCCGACGAACTGTTCGTCGTGATCAGCGGTGCGGCGACGATCGAGGTCCAGGACGGGCCGACGCTGACGGTGGGGCCGGGCGACATGGCGGTGCTGCGCGCGGGCGACCGTACGACGTGGACCGTGCACGAGACGCTGCGCAAGGCCTACGCGATCAATCTGTGAGCCGCGGTCGCGGGTGCCGCGGTGTGCCGCCATGCGTCTGCCGCGCCGTCGTGGCCGGTCGCGCAGTTCCCCGCGCCCCTGTGCGGCGCGACCGCTCAGGGCGCCTGCCCGCTCAGCCTCCTGACTCCAGCGGTCAGCGCCTCGGCCACCGCCCCCGGCGGAATGTCCGCTCCCCCGCTCGTGCGGGCCAGGAGCGGCAGTTCCACCTGGACCCCGCCCAGGCGGCTCAGGTTGACCGGGTTCCTGGGATGCACGCCGCGCAGGTCGGCCGGGACGGCCGCCAGGTCGGTGACGGCCGGGAACTGCGGGGCCTCGGCGGCCAGTGCCTCGGCGAGGACGCGGGCCGCGGCCCGGTTGCCGCCGCCGAGGAAGACGGTGTGCGGTGCCTCGGGCCGCATGTGACCGTGCAGGGAGACCGTGACGGAGACCCGCTCCAGGAACTCCCGCAGCAACACGCAGTGGTCGGCCGCCATGCGCGCGGACGGGATGTGCACGGGCTGCCGTACCCCCGGCTGGCTGAAGACGAGGCTGGTGGCGCCGCAGCGGCGGGCCACGAGGTCCGCGAGTTCGGCCGTACCCCCTTCGTTGCTGCCGTGCAGGGCCAGCAGCCCGATCTCGCCGCCCGGTACGAGGGTCGCCACCATCGGTGTGCCCTCGATCTCCACGTGCTCGGTGCGGGTCACCGCATCGCCCCCCTTCACTCGGCTGCCGGCGCAGGCATGTTGTACGGCGTGACGACCTGGATGGCGGACGGCAGCGCCGGGCCGGCCGGAGGCAGCGCGCCGTGCGCCCGCATCACGAGGTGGCAGGCCTCCCGCATGTCCTGGCGCAGGTCGTGGTGGAGCACGGCGGACAGCCGGTGCTCGCGCAGCAGTCGCGTGTTGTCGTGGTCGAGGTCGTGGGCGATGAACACCGCGCAGGCACGGCCGAGGTCGGCGAAGGCGCGCAGGGTGGCGTTGTTGCCGCCGCCGATGGAGTACACGGCCCGGATCTCCGGGTTCCGTTGCAGGGCGGCGCGGACCAGGTCGTACTGGGTGGCGTCCAGGCCCTGCCCCTCGGCGATCTCCACCAGGGTGCGCTCGGGATGCCGGGCCCGCATCACGCTGCGGAACCCCATCTCGCGCTCCTCCTCGTTGCGGAAGAAGCCGCTGCTCAGGCTGGTGAGGACAAGGCCGGGCCGGTCGCCGAGCCACTGTCCCATCAGATAGGCGGCGGTGGCGCCGGCGGCCCGGTTGTCGCTGCCGACGTAGCCGATCCGGCCGCTGGCGGGTAGATCGGTGACCAGGGTGACGACCGGGATGCCGGCCGCGGTGAGCCGCCCCACGGCGGCGGTCACCTCGGGGACGTCCGGCGCCTTGAGAATCACGCCCTGGGAGCCGCGCCGGGCGATCCGCTCCAGCGTCCTGACCTGCTCGGCGGCCGGACCGGTCTCCCGGAAGTGGAAGCGTGAGCGCACCACGGCCGGGTGCAGGGACGGCAGTTCGGCCTCCAGGGCGGCGCGTACGGCGCTGCTGAACCGCTCCGGCGCCTGCACCACGATGTCGACCATGAAGGTACGGCCGACCAGCCGCACCTGGGTGCGCTGCCGGTCGAGGTCGGCGATGGCCCGGTGCACCTCCTGCGCGGTGCTCTCGCGCACCCCTCCCCTGCGGTTCAGCACACGGTCCACCGTGGCCTCGCTGAGACCCGCCTGACGTGCGATCTCCCGGATCGGGAACGGGTGGCCCATGGGCCTGCTCCTTGAGGGGTTTTTGATGGCTGGCTGCTGGTTGTTCGAGGGGTTTGTCATGACAAGAATGACAGGGCCGCGTCGTCGCCGTGGCCGAAAGCCGTGATCGAAGGGACACCGATGTCCGTCGTCTCCGTGCCAGGACGTGCCTGGCTGTCCGAGCAGGACTGCGACCTGGACGCCTTCCGCGCCCTGATCGACCGGACGACCCCCCTCGCGGACTACCCGCACGCCGCCTCGGTGACGGAGAACGTTCTGGTCTACGAGGGTGAGCGGCTGCGCGCCACCGAGGACCGGGACGCCCTGCGGGCCGAGCTGGTGCGGGCGTTCGCCGACGGTCCCGGCATCGTCGTCGTCCAGGGTGCCTACCCGGAGCCGGCGGTCGTCGACCGGGTCACGGCCGTGTTCGAGGCGCTGATCGCCGAGCAGCGGGCCTCCGGGGCCACCGCCGGCGACCACTTCGCGCAGCCGGGCGCCAACGACCGGGTGTGGAACGCACTGGAGAAGACGGCCCTGTACGACGCGGAGGCGTTCGCCGACTACTACGCGAACGATGTGCTGGCCCTGGTCTCCGCGGCCTGGCTGGGTCCCTGCTACCAGGTGACCTCGCAGGTCAACGTGGTCAACCCGGGTGGCGTGGGGCAGACCGCGCACCGGGACTACCACCTCGGCTTCCTCAGCAACGCGGCCGCTGCCGCCTATCCGGCGCATGTGCACCGGCTCTCCCCGGTGCTCACCCTCCAGGGCGCGGTCGCCCACTGCAACATGCCGGTGGAATCGGGCCCGACGCGCTATCTGCCGTACTCGCAGCGGTACGAGCCGGGCTATCTGGCCTGGCGGCTCCCGGAGTTCCAGGCGTACTTCGAGGGGCACCACGTGCAACTCCCGCTCGCCAAGGGCGACGCGGCCTACTTCAATCCGGCGCTCTTCCACGCCGCCGGCACCAACCGCACGGCGGACGTGCGGCGCACGGCCAATCTGCTCCAGGTGTCCTCGGCCTTCGGGCGCGCGATGGAGACGGTGGACCGGGAGGCGGTGGCGAACGCGGTGTTCCCGGTGCTGCTGCGGCGGGCGGCCGAAGGTGCCGGCGAGGAGTGGCTGGAGAACGTGATCGCGGCGAGCGCCGAGGGCTATCCCTTCCCGACCAACCTGGACAGCGACCCGCCGGTCGTCGGCGGTCTGGCCCCGCCGGCGCAGGCGGACCTGCTGCGGCGGGCGGTGCGCGAGGGGTGGGCCCCGGAGCGGCTCCGTGCGGAGCTGCGGGCCGCTGCCGAACGACGAGAGAGCTGAGGAAGGGCGGGGCAGGTCATGGGACTTCTCGACGGACTCCTCCGGGAGAAGATCGTCCTGGTCAACGGAGGCAGCCAGGGGGTGGGTGCCGCGATCGCGCGAGCGGCCGTCCGGGAGGGCGCCGTGGTGGCGGTCACCGGCCGCCGTACCCAGCCGGGTGAGGCGCTGGTCGCCGAACTGGCCTCGGCCGGGGGCAAGGCCATGTTCGTGCGCGCCGATCTGGCGGACGCCGAGCAGGCCAGGGCGGCGGTCGCCGAGGTGGTGGACGCCTACGGCCGCATCGACTGCCTGGTGAACTCCGCCGGTCTGACCTCCCGGGGCACGCTGCTGGACACGACCCCGGAGCTGTTCGACGCGCACATCGCGATCAACCTCAAGGGGCCGTTCTTCGCGATGCAGGCGGCGGTCGCCGACATGGTGGCCCGCAAGGCGCCCGGCACGATCGTCAACATCATCACCTCGTCGGCGCACGGGGGCCAGCCGTTCCTGGCGCCGTACGTCGCCGCCAAGGCCGGCCTCGTGGGCCTGACCCGCAACGCCGCGCACGCCCATCGCTGGGACCGGATCCGGATCAACGGCCTGAACATCGGCTGGACCGCGACGGAGGGCGAGGACGCCACCCAGCGCGCCTTCCACGGGGCCGGCGACGACTGGCGCGAGCAGGCCGCGGCGAAGCTGCCGATGGGCAAGCTGGGCCAACCGGAGGAGATCGCCGACTTCGTGGTCTTCCTGCTGTCCGACCGGTCGGGGGTGGTCACGGGGTCGGTGATCGACTGGGACCAGAACGTTCTCGGCGGACTCGACTGACTTCCCTGACGGAACATTCGTACACAAGGAGCACCATGCGCATCGGAATCCTCGGCCTCGGCCGCATCGGCGCCTTCCACGCCGAGACCCTCTCCGGACTGGACGCCGTCGAGTCGCTCGTCGTCACCGACCCGTTCGCGGACGCCGCCAAGGCCGCCGCCGAGCGGTTCGGCGCCGAAGTCGTGGACTCGCCGGAGGCGCTGCTGGCCGCCGGCGTGGACGGCATCGTGGTGGCGGCCGCGACCGACGCCCACCCCGCCCTGATCCTGGCCGGCGTCGAGGCCGGAGTCCCGGTCTTCTGCGAAAAGCCCGTCGCCAAGACGATGAGCGAGGGCGTCGAGGTGCTGAAGGCCGTGCGCGACAGCGAGGTGCCGATCCAGATCGGCTACAACCGCCGCTTCGACGCGGGCTTCACCGCCGCGCGCGCCGCCGTTCAGGCGGGTGAGCTGGGCAAGCTGCACACGGTCCGCTCCACGACCCTGGATCCGGCGCCGCCGCCGGCCGCGTACATCGCCGCCTCCGGTGGCATCTTCCGGGACTGTTCGGTGCACGACTTCGACATCATCCGCTGGGTGACGGGCCGCGAGGTCACCGAGGTGTACGCGGTCGGCGGCAACCGGGGCGCCGACTACATCGAGGCGGCGGGCGACGCCGACACCACCGGCGCGATCCTCACCCTGGACGACGGCACCATCGCGGTGGTCTCCAACTCCCGCCACAATGCCCGGGGTTACGACGTCCGCATGGAGCTCCACGGCTTCGCCGACTCCATCGCCGTCGGCCTGGACGACAAGCTCCCGCTGCGCTCGGTCGAGCCCGGTGTGACCTTCCCGTCCGGCACCCCGCACGACTTCTTCATGGACCGGTTCACGGCCGCCTACCGCGCCGAACTCAGCGCGTTCACCGAGGTCGTGGCCGGCACCCGCCCCTCCCCCTGCACCGTCGAGGACGCGCTGGAGGCGGGCTGGATCGCGGAGGCCTGCACCCTGTCGCTGCACGAGCACCGGCCGGTGACCATCGCCGAGGTGCGACGGGTCTGAGGCAACCGGACGGCGCCGGGCGTGCGCCCGGCGCCGTATCCGTGTCTCAGCCGCAGTAGCGGATCAGCCACTCGTCCGGGTTGTACGTGTCCCGCGCCGGGTCCGGCGCCGTGGCCGGCTTGGTCTCGACCGTGTCCTCCGGGCGTATCCGCTCCGGCAGTGAGCCGAAGCGGGTGCGGCGGAGCACCGCCGCGTCGATGGTGTCCTGCGCGATCTCCCGGGGTTCACTGGCCTTGGTCATCTCGTCCTCCCGTCTCCGCGGGCATCCCCCGTCGTCCCGACAACGTCCGCGTGCCCCCGGTTGTTCCCGGCCGGTTTCCGGCCGAATCCGTTGCCGTTACGCAGGAACCGGGCCCTCTGACGGGAGCCCGGTGTCCAGGGTTTCGGCTCAGGCCCCGCAGGACCGCAGGAACCGCCGCGTCCGCACCGCGATCGGCAGAGGCTTGTCCGGCTCGCACGGATACATGTCCTGCTCGACGATCGCGAACAGCTCCACGCCGAGCCGCTGCGCGGCCGCCAGTACCGGCCCCAACTCGGGCACACCGGACGGCGGTTCGCACATCACCCCGCGCTGCACCGCCGGTCCGAACGGCACCTCGCCGGCGATCACCTCGGCGAGAACGTCCGGGTCGACCTGCTTGAGGTGCAGATAGCCGATGCGCTCGCCGTAGGTCTCGATGAGTTTGACGCTGTCCCCGCCGCAGTAGGCGTAGTGCCCGGTGTCCAGGCACAGGTTGACCAGCTCGGTGTCGGTGGAGTCCAGGAAGCGCTCGACGTGGTCCTCGGTGTCGATGTGGGTGTCGGCGTGCGGGTGGACCACGATGTCCAGGCCGTACGTCTCCTTGACCTCGTGGCCGAGCCGCTCCATGCCCTTGGTCAGGTGCGCCCACTGCTCGGCGGTCAGCTCGGGCGGCTCCAGGATCTCCGCGGTCTTGTCGTCCCGCCAGAATGACGGGATGACCACCAGGTGCCGCGCGCCCATCGCCCGGGTGAGCGCGGCGACCTGGCTGACGTGCGCCCAGGTCTCCGCCCAGACGGACGGGCCGCGGTGCATCCCGGTGAAGACCGTGCCCGCCGAGACCTTCAGGTTCCGCCGGGCCACCTCGTCCCTGAGCCGGGCGGGGTCCGTGGGGAGGTAGCCGTAGGGGCCGAGTTCGATCCATTCGTAGCCGGCCTGGGACACCTCGTCCAGGAAGCGTTCCCAGGGCACCTGCCGTGGGTCGTCGGGGAACCAGACGCCCCAGGAGTCGGGGGCCGAGCCGACCCGGATACGGTCCAGCGGGGTGGGGGTGGCCATGGTCAGGGGGTTCCTTCCGCGGAGGGCGCGACGGGTGCGGTGAGGTCGCTCTCCTCGGGGAGTTCCTCGGTGTCGACGCCGCGTACCTGGGCCAGTTCGTGCTTGAGTGCGGCGAGTTCGGCGCCGCCGGCCATGTGGTTGGTCAGTTCCTCCAGGCTGACCTCGGCGCGGGAGGCGGACAGCTCCAGGGTGCCCAGGCGCAGGACGCTGAAGTGGTCGCCGACCATGTAGGCGTGGTGGGGGTTGTGGGTGATGAAGATGACGCCGAGGCCGCGGTCGCGGGCGGCGGCGATGTACTTCAGCACCACGCCGGACTGCTTGACGCCGAGGGCGGCGGTGGGCTCGTCCAGGATGAGGACGCGGGCGCCGAAGTAGACGGCGCGGGCGATGGCCACGCACTGGCGCTGGCCGCCGGAGAGGGTGCCGATGGGCTGTTCCAGGTCGTCCAGGACGATGCCCATGTTGCGCAGTTCCTCGTCCGCGGTCTTCTTCATCTTCGCGATGTCCAGGCGCCGGAGCGGCCAGGGACCGCGCGTCATCTCGGAGCCGAGGAAGAAGTTGCGCCACACCGGCATCAGCGGCACGGTGGCCAGGTCCTGGTAGACCGCCGCGATGCCGCGGTCCAGGGCCTCGCGCGGGGTGGCGAAGCGCACCGGTCGCCCGTCGACGAGGAACTCGCCCTCGGTGTGCTGGTGCAGCCCGGAGATGATCTTGATGAGGGTGGACTTGCCGGCGCCGTTGTCGCCCAGGACGCAGGTGACCTGACCGGCGTGCACCTTCAGGTCGACGCCGTGCAGGGCGCGGATGTTGCCGTACGATTTGCCCGCCCTGCGCAGCTCGACCAGCAGCCCCTCCGCGGCGGGCGGCGCGTCCTGGACGACGGTGCCGTGGGTCTTGTTGTCGTTCATCGGTTACCTCCGGGTCGCCGTGCGCTGGACCCACAGATTGATCAGGACGGCGCCGAGCAGCATCACGCCCAGGAAGGCCTTGAACCAGTCCGGGTTCCAGCCGGCGTAGACGATGCCCTGGTTGACCATGCCGAACATGAACGCCCCGAAGACCGGGCCGATCGCGGAGCCGGCGCCACCGGTCAGCAGACACCCGCCGATGACGGCCGCGGCGATGTAGATCAGCTCCTGGCCGACCCCCTCACCGGACTGCACGGTGTTGAAGGAGAACAGCTGGTGCATGCCGATGAACCAGGCGCCGAACCCGACCAGCATGAACAGCGAGATCTTGGTGAAGGCCACCGGGACGCCGACCGCCCGCGCCGACTCCTTGTTGCCACCGACGGCGAAGACCCAGTTGCCGTACTTGGTGCGCAGCAGCACCCAGGTCGCGATCGCGGCGTACACCAGCCACCACACCACGGTGATCTTCACCTGCACCCCGCCGACGTCGAAGGACGAGGCGAAGACCTTTCTCGCCTGGTCGAAGCCGTCCATGTCGCTGATGTCGTCGGTGGCCACATTGCCGGTGACCAGCTTGGTCACCGCCAGGTTCACGCCCTGCAGGATCAGGAAGGTGCCCAGGGTGATCAGGAAGCTGGGCAGGCCGGTCCTGACCACCATCCAGCCGTTGAAGAACCCGATCGCGAGTGAGACGACCAGGGCGACGATCACGCCGGTCCACACGTTCAGGGTCAGCTGGTAGCTGAGCATGGCCGCGGTCAGCGCGGAAGTGATCACGGCGACGCCCGCGGAGAGGTCGAACTCCCCGCCGATCATCAGCAGGGCGACCGGCAGGGCCATGATGCCGATGGTCGAGGACTGGTACAGGATCGTCGCCATCGAGCTGCCCTGGCGGACCGAGGGCGCGACGATCAGGAAGAAGACCAGTACGGCGGCGGCGCCGAGGAAGACGCCCACCTCGGGGCGGGCCAGCAGCCGCAGCGCCAGCGGGCGGCGTGCGGTGCGGCCGTCGGTCCGCTGGGGGCCGGACGCCGGCGGCCTGCCGAGGGCCGGTTCAGCCTGCTGGGCCATGCTCATCACCGGGTGCCCTTCGCGGCGAACTCGGCGACCTTGTCGACGTTGGACTTGTCGACGAAGGCCGGGCCGGTCAGCACCGGCTGGACCCCGCCGCCGCTGTAGTTGCCGTTGTTCTTGTAGAGCCACAGCGCGTCGACGGCCAGGTAACCCTGCAGGTAGGGCTGCTGGTCGACGGCGAACTCGATCGAGCCGTTGTGGACGGCCTTCACCAGGTCTTTGTTCAAGTCGAAGGTGGCCACCTTGGCCTTGCTGCCCGCGTCGCCCACCGACTGCACCGCTGTGAGGGCGAAGGGCGCGCCGAGGGTGACGACCGTGTCGATGGAGCTGTCCTGCTTCAGCTTGGCCGTGATGGTCGACTTCACGGACGGCATGTCGGTGCCGTTCACATACAGCGTCTCAGTGGTGCCCTTGAACGTCTTCTTCACCCCGTCGCAGCGCTGGGTGAGGCCCACGTTGCCCTGCTCCTGGATGACACAGACGACCTTCTTGGCGCCGGTGGTGTTCAGCTTGTCGCCGAACGCCTCGCCCGCCACGCTCTCGTCCTGCCCGAAGAACTCCAGCAGCCCGAGCCTCTTCCAGTCGCTCAGACCCGAGTTCAGGCCCACGACGGGTATGCCGGACTGCTCCGCCTTGCCGATGACGCTCTTCATCGCGTCCGGCTTGGCCAGGGTGACCGCGATGCCGTCGACCTTCTGGTCGATCGCGTTCTGCACCAGGTTCGCCTGGTTGCCGGCGTTGGGGTCGGCGGAGTAGACGAGCTTGACGTTGTCCTTGGCGGCGGCGGCCTCGGCGCCCTTGCGGACGGTGTCCCAGAAGGTGTCACCGGGCGCCTGGTGCGTGACCAGGGCGACGGTCATGCGCGGGGTGTTGGCCTTGCCCGCCGAGGCGTTCTGGGCCGCCTCCTCGGCCTTCTTGCCGCCGTGGCTGCTGGCGCAGCCGGCGAGGGTCAGGGCCGCCGCGGCGGCTACCGCCACGACCGGGACGAGTCTCCGGGAGCGGGAGGGGGAAGAGCGGTCCATCTTTCCTGCACCTCACTGTGCGTGCGACGGGGGAAGGGACGCTGTTGCGTTGGGACGCGATCCAAGTCCCTGGGGCGCCTGATGTCAATACTTTGTTAAGACATCATTTCAGAAGCAGGTTCGAATGTAAGTACAAACCATTGACACTCTCGGCTTCCGGGACCTACACCTGAGAGACATGAGCCCAGTACACCGCACCCCGCAGCGAACGGCACCGGGTGATCGCGCGGTCGACTCCCTCAGCTTTACCCTGGACCGCACCAGCCCGGTGCCGCTGTACTACCAGCTCGCCCAGCAGTTGGAGGCGGCGATCGAACACGGCACGCTGGCCCCGGGCAACCTCCTGGGCAACGAGGTCGACCTCTCCGTACGCCTCGGCCTGTCCCGCCCCACCGTGCGCCAGGCGATCCAGTCCCTGGTCGACAAGGGACTGCTGGTACGCCGCCGCGGCGTGGGCACGCAGGTCGTGCACAGCAAGGTCAGACGGCCGCTGGAGCTCAGCAGCCTCTACGACGACCTGGAGTCGGCCGGCCAGGGCCCGACCACCCGGGTGCTGCGCAACGAACGGGTCCCGGCGAGCGCGGAGGTGGCGGCCGCGCTCGGGCTCGCGGAGGGCACCGAGGTCACCGTCCTGGAGCGGCTGCGCCGCACCCACGGCCAGCCGGTGGCGTTCCTGTGCAACTACCTGCCCGCCTCGCTGCTCGAACTCCCCACACAGCAGCTGGAGTCGACGGGCCTGTACCGCATGATGCGGTCGGCCGGAATCGTCCTGCACAGCGCCCGTCAGTCCGTCGGCGCCCGCGGCGCGACGGCCGAGGAGGGCGCCCTGCTGGACGAGAAGGAAGGTGCGGCCCTGCTCACCATGCGGCGCACCGCGTACGACGTCACGGGCCGCCCCGTGGAGTACGGCAGCCATGTGTACCGGGCGTCGCGGTACGCCTTCGACTTCCAGCTACTGGTCCGTACCTGAACCGCCGGCCCGGACCCGAACCGCTGGTCAGCACCCGAAACGGAATCACCCGTGTTCACACAGCCCCCACGGCCGCCCGTGCCGTGGGGGCTGTCGGCTCTGCGCCCCGGTGAACACGCAGGTAACAGTGACGATTACGTTTCGGGCAAGAGACAGCCCAGGACGGGCCGACCTATTGACTCATGAGCGGACATGGGGCTGTTATTACGCCCACGATGTTCGGTCGAGTTGGTTTCTGATCGGTTTCGACGACCTTTCGGTGATCGACTCATCCCCTTGACTGAGCCCTGCATTCCTCAGGAGCCGCCATGCGCCTCTCCCCCTCCGGTCTCTCCGTCCCGGGTCCCAGCCGTCGTTCCGTTCTGCGCGGAGCAGGCAGTGCCGCGCTGCTCGCCGGTGCCGGCATACCCCTGCTGTCCGCCTGCGGAGGCAGCGGTTCCGCCTCGGACCCGAAGACCGTCACCCTCGGCTCCAACGCCTCGGACGCCGTGCCGAAGAAGGCCTTCGCGGCCGTGTACGCCGACTTCAAGAAGCAGTCCGGCATCACGGTCGATGTGAACACCAAGGACCACAACACCTTCCAGGAGCAGATCAACTCGTATCTGCAGGGCACGCCGGACGATGTCTTCAACTGGTTCGCGGGCTACCGCATGCAGTTCTTCGCGGCGAAGGGTCTGGCCTCGCCGATCGACGACGTGTGGGCGAAGATCGGGGACAACTTCCCGGACGCGATGAAGAAGCTCAGCAAGGGCCAGGACGGCAAGTACTACTTCGTGCCGCTGACGACGTACCCCTGGGCGATCTTCTACCGCAAGAGCGTCTTCCAGCAGCACGGCTACCAGGTGCCCACCACCTGGGACCAGTTGGTCGCCCTGTGCAAGCAGATGAAGAAGGACGGCCTGGTCCCGATCGCCTTCGGCGACAAGGACGCCTGGCCGGCGATGGGCACCTTCGACCAGATCAACTTCCGCCTCAACGGCTACGACTTCCACGTCCAGCTGATGGCGGGCAAGGCGGCCTGGACCGACCCCAAGGTGAAGGCCGTCTTCGACCACTGGAGCGAGCTCCTCCCCTACCACCAGGACGGCTTCATGGGCCGCACCTGGGAGGACGCCGCGCAGACGCTGGTGTCCAAGAAGGCCGGCATGTACCTCCTCGGTTCCTTCGTGGCCCAGCAGTTCACCAACAAGGCCGACCTGGACGACCTCGACTTCTTCCCCTTCCCGGAGATCAACTCCGCGTACGGCCAGGAGACGGTCGAGGCGCCCACCGACGGCTTCATGGTGAGCAAGTCCCCGAAGAACCACGACGGTGTCGTGAAGCTGCTGGAGTACCTGGGCAGTCCGGCTGCCGAGGAGATGTACCTCAAGACGGACCCGAGCGTGGTCGCCGCATCGAACAAGGCCAGCACCTCCGCGTACTCGGCGCTGCAGAAGAAGGCGTTCGACATGATCGGCAACGCCAAGAACCTCACCCAGTTCATGGACCGCGACTCCCGGCCCGACTTCACCTCCACGGTGATGCAGCCAGGACTGCAGAAGTTCCTGCAGAACCCGAAGGGCGTGGACAGCCTGCTGTCGTCCATCGAGCGCCAGAAGAAGACCATCTTCGCGTCCCAGTGAGCGGCCCGATGACGACCGATACGACCACGAAGTCCCCGGAGGCGGCCGCCGTGCCGCCTCCGGGCGCCTCGCCCGCGCGCACGCGGGCCACACACGGCCATCGCCGCCTGCTGACCCGCCGTGACCGGTTCACGCTCGCCCTGATGGCGGGCGTGCCGACGATCCTGCACGTGCTCCTGGTGTGGGTCACGGCCATCGCCTCGATCTTCCTCGCCTTCACCACCTGGGACGGCATCGGGTTCGACTCGATCAAGTGGGTGGGCCTGGACAACTTCAAACAACTCTTCAACGACAACCCGCAGTTCTGGCCCGCCGTCCAGCACAACATCATCTGGTTCGTCGTACTGATCCTGATCCCGACGCCGTTCGGCCTCTTCCTGGCCGTGCAGCTGGACAAGCGGATCCGCTTCAGCCGGATCTACCAGACCGCCTTCTTCCTGCCGGTCGTCATCTCGATGGCCTGCATCGGCTTCGTCTGGCAGCTGATCTACAACCCGGACACGGGCCTGATCAACAGCATCATCGGCGCCAA
Source organism: Streptomyces sp. NPDC031426 (assembly GCF_055581585.1). NCBI lineage: Bacteria > Bacillati > Actinomycetota > Actinomycetes > Kitasatosporales > Streptomycetaceae > Streptomyces > Streptomyces sp. NPDC031426. Next base: position 314,701 of record NZ_JBVIJE010000003.1, on the reverse strand, counting down.
CAAGCCGGGCCACTACATCGACTGGATCGGCGACCCGCACCTCAATCTGTGGGCGGTCCTCATCGCCGCGTCCTGGCGGCACACCGGCTACATGATGATCCTGTACCTGGCCGGCCTGAAGAGCGTCGACCCCTCCCTCAGGGAGGCCTCGGCGCTGGATGGCGCCAACGAGTGGCAGACGTTCAAGAGCGTCATCTTCCCGACCCTGCGCCCGACCAACACCGTCGTGCTGGTCGTCACGATCATCGAGGCACTGCGCGCCTTCGACCTGGTCTTCGTCTTCAACAAGGGCGCCCAGGGCACGGAGTTGCTGTCGATCCTGGTCACCAACAACATCATCGGCGAGTCCAGCCGCATCGGTTACGGCTCCGCCATCGCCGTCGTCCTGCTGGTGATCTCCCTCGCGGTGATCATCCCGTATCTGATCGCCACCTTCCGGAAGGAGCGGCGCGCATGAGCAGCACCACTCTGCCGCTGAAGCGGCGCGCCCCGATCCGCCCGGCCCGTGTCCTGCTGCACGTCTTCCTCGCCGGCACGGCGCTGGCGTGGCTGGCGCCGCTGCTGTGGGCGATCTTCTCGGCCATGCGGCCGTACAGCGAGACCAGCGCCAAGGGCTACGTCTCCTGGCCGAGCAAGCTGACGTTCGAGAACTTCACGAACGCGTTCAAACAGTCGGACATGCTGCACTACTTCGGCAACACGCTGGTCATCGCGATCCCGGCCGTGCTGCTGACGCTGTTCCTGTCCTCCTGTGTGGCGTTCTACGTCGCCCGGTTCGACTTCCGTCTGAACCTCGCCCTGCTGCTGGTCTTCACGGCCGGCAACCTGCTGCCGCAGCAGGTCATCATCACCCCGCTGTACCGGCTGTACCTGCTGACGAACCTGCCGGGCATCACCCAGAGCGGCAAGCTGTACGACTCCGCGCTCGGCCTGGTCCTCATCCACGTGGCGTTCCAGTCCGGGTTCTGCGCGTTCGTGCTGAGCAACTACATGCGCTCGCTGCCGCACGAGCTGACGGAGGCCGCGCTGGTCGACGGCGCCTCGGTGTGGCGGCTGTACTGGCAGATCACGCTGCCGCTGTGCAAGCCGGCGATGGCGGCCCTGGCGACCCTGCTGTCGATCTGGATCTACAACGACTTCTTCTGGGCGCTGGTGCTGATCTCGACCGGCCAGAACATGCCGATCACCTCGGCCCTGAACAACCTCTCCGGCCAGTACTTCACCGACCCCAACCTGGTCGCCGCGGGCTCGCTGCTGACCGCGATCCCGACCCTGGTCGTGTACTTCGCGCTCCAGCGTCAATTCGTCAGCGGCCTGACCCTGGGCTCCAACAAGGGCTGAGACACCCGCACGTGAAAGAGAACGACGTGAAGCGCACCCTGTCCGTCCCCGGCCTCGCCTACGGCGGCGACTACAACCCCGAGCAGTGGCCCGAGGAGGTGTGGGCCGAGGACATGCGCCTGATGCGCGAGGCCGGGGTGAACCTGGTCAGCGTCGGCATCTTCTCCTGGGCGCTGCTGGAGCCGGCCGAGGGCGTGTACGACTTCTCACGCCTGGACAAGGTCCTCGGCCTGCTGCACGAGAACGGCATCGCGGCCGATCTGGCCACGCCCACGGCGGCGCCTCCGGCGTGGTTCTTCCGCGCCCACCCAAAGGCGCTGCCGGTCGACCGCGACGGCCGCACCCTCTCCTACGGCAGCCGGCAGACCTTCTGCCCGTCCTCCCCCGCCTACCGCGAGGCCGCGCTGCGCATCGCGGGCGCGCTCGCCGAGCGGTACGCGGACCACCCGGCCGTGCGCATGTGGCACGTGCACAACGAGTACGGCTGCCACAACGCGGCCTGCTACTGCGACACCAGCGCGGCCGCGTTCCGCCGCTGGCTCCGGGCCCGCTACGGCGACGACCTGGCGACGCTCAACGACGCCTGGGGGACACGGTTCTGGAGCCAGTGGTACTACGACTGGGAGGAGATCCTGCCGCCGCGCGCCACCGGCGCCGTACCCAACCCGACCCACCAGCTGGACTGGCGCCGGTTCTGCTCCGACGAGCTGCTGTCGCTGTGCACGGCGGAACGGGACGTGCTGCGGGCGGCGGCACCGTCGATTCCGGCCACCACCAACTTCATGGTGATGTTCAACTTCGACGCGCTCGACTACTGGCGCTGGGCACCGGAGCTGGACATCGTCTCCAACGACCACTACCTGATGTCCACCGATCCGGCGTCGGAGATCGACATCGCGCTCAGCGGCGACCTGACCCGCTCCCTCGCGGGCGGCCCCTGGCTGCTCATGGAGCACTCCACCGGCGCGGTGAACTGGCAGTCCGTCAACCGTGCCAAGCGACCGGGCGAGTTGCGCCGCAACGCGCTCGCGCACGTGGCGCGCGGCGCGGACGGCATCGCGTACTTCCAGTGGCGGCAGTCGAAGGCGGGTGCGGAGCAGTGGCACTCGGCGATGGTGCCGCACGCGGGCACCGACAGCCGGATCTGGCGGGACGTGGTCCGACTGGGCGCGGACCTGCGGGCGTTGGCGGAGGTGCGGGACAGCACGAGTCCGGCCGAGGTGGCGATCGTCTGGGACTGGGACGCCCGCTGGGCCCTGGAACTGCCCTCGCAGCCCAGCGCCGAGCTGCGCTACGCCGACCTGGTCCGGGCCTGGTACGAGCCGCTGTGGCGGTCGGGCGTGGCGGTGGACTTCGTACGGCCGCAGGCGGACCTGTCCGCCTACCGCCTGGTCCTGGCGCCCAGCCTGTACCTGGTGGACGACGAAGGCGCGGCGAACCTCTCGGCGTTCGCCGAGCGCGGCGGCACCCTCGCCGTGGGCTTCCACAGCGGGGCCGTGGACGGCAACTCCCATGTTCGGCTGGGCGGTTACCCGGGCGCGTTCCGCGAGGTACTCGGCGTCCGCTCGGACGAACCGTTCCCGCTGCTGCCCGGCGAGCAGGTCGCGCTCTCCGGTGCGGTGCCGGACGGTGCGGCGGGCACGCTGTGGTCGGAGCGGCTGCGGCTGGAGGGCGCCGAGGCGGTCGCGTCGTACGCCGACGGCCCCCTGTCCGGCGTCCCCGCGGTGACCCGCCGCCCGCACGGCACCGGCGCCGCCTGGTACCTGGCCACGCTTCCGGACCCGGCCACCCTGACCGCGCTGCTGGACCGCGTCCGGGGCGAAGCGGGCGTGGAGCCGGTGCGTACGGCCCCGCCCGGTGTGGAGGTGGTCCGCCGGCGCGGCCCGGAGGCGGACTACCTGTTCGTCATCGACCACGCCGGGCAGGGCGCGGAGGTGCCGATCGCACCGGGGGCGACGGAACTCCTCACCGGCAAGGAGCTGCACGACTCGGTGACGGTCCCGCCGGGCGAGGTCGCCGTCGTACGGGAACCGCGGTGACCCTCACCGGGAGTCCGCTTCCGTGAGCAGGACCGCCAGGTGGTCGGCGAGGCGATGAGCCGATCGAGCCGCACCCCCTGGCGGGCCTGCGGAATCCATGCCGACGGCCGTGGAACGCGGCCTGAACGGCGTGCAGTTGGGCCCAGCGCCGGACGCGCTCGCCATCGAGCGCGGCGGCCTCGGCGAACACGTCCAGAGCCCGCCGCACGTCCTTCGACAGGTCACCGGCCGTGGCCCGGTGCACCGCGTAGGTCTTCAGCGGCGTGCCCGCGTCGTACGCCGGGTCGCCCGCGGATCCCTTGGGGTCGACCGCGAGCCACGGCTCGCGGTCGGCGCGCAGGATGTCGCGGGCGTGCGGGTCACCGTGGACGAGCGTCGGGCTCCTCGCGCGTCCGACGCGGCCCGGTCACGCAGCATTCCAGCGGTCTCGGCGACCGTCCCACCGTAGGTCTGGCGGAGGCCGTCTACCCGCAAAGCCCTCGTCCGAGCACTCGTAGCAAATCCGGCTGTCCCTCCAGTAGAACCGTCCGTCCCGGAGGACCTGCTGAAAGCGATCGGTAAGGGCCCACAGGGTCACCGCCCGATGGTGTTGAGTTCGGCGATCGCCTCGTCGGGCAGTTGCAGGTCAGCCGCGGCGATGTTCTCCCGCAGGTGAGCGACGGAGGAGGTTCCGGGGATCAGCACCGTCGACGGCGAGCGCTGCAGCAGCCAGGCGAGCGCCACCTGCTGCTCGGAGGCGCCGAGGCGGCGGGCGACGTCGCGCAGGGTCCGTGACCGCAGTGGGTGGAATCCGCCGCCAAGGGGGAAAAACGCGGCGTAGGCGATGTTCTCCTCGGCGCAGCGATCGACGAGGTCGTCGTCGGCGCGGTCGACCAGGTTGTACCGGTTCTGCACGGTGACCACGGGGGCGATGGCCTGGGCCTGGGTGAGCTGGGCGTCGGTGATCCCGCTGAGGCCGAGGTGACGGATCAGGCCCTGCTCACGCAGGCCGGCCAAGGTGCCGAACGGCTCGGCGATGGAGGACCCGTCACCGTCGAACGCGGCCGTGCGCAGGTTGACCACGTCCAGGGTCTCCAGGCCGAGGTGCCGGAGATTCTCGTGGACCTGGGCCTTGAGGTCGGCGGGGTCCAGGGAGGTGATCCAGCCGCCGGTGGCGCTGCGGCGGACGCCGACCTTGGTGACGATGTGCAGACCGGCCGGGTAGGGGTGCAGTGCCTCCTTGATCAGTTCATTGACGACAGTCGGCCCGTAGAAGTCGCTGGTGTCGATGTGGGTGATGCCGAGCTCGACCGCTGCGCGCAGCACGGCGATCGCCTGAGTGCGATCCTTGGGCGGTCCGAAGACACCGGGACCGGTCAGCTGCATCGCGCCGTATCCCATCCGAGTGATGCTCAGGTCGTCGGCGAGGGTTAGCGTCTGCAGGGCGGGGACACTCATCGGAAGGCCTCTCGGGTCTGTTCGCGGCATCGTTGCGGATCGCTCGGCGCGTCCATCGGGCAAGTTTCCATATTTGCGGCGGAGGCAGGGACGCGGTCGGGTGGAAGACGCGGTCGGGGGGGGGGGGGGGGGGGGGGGGGGGGGGACCCCCCCCCCCCCCCCCCCGTCCCCCCCCCCCCCCCCCCCCCCGACTGGTAGAAGACGAGCGGGCCTTGATTGTTCGTGAACTCTTCGAGTTTTTCACAAATAATCAAGTTGTCGACTCTGAGGTCGAGCCCCAGACCCCTCGTTCCTGCACGTCACCGCCGCTTCCTTGGCTGAACTCGACGGGAGTTCAGCCAAGGAAGCTCGCCGTGAGGTACGGCGAGCGCCGCGCCCGATGCATTCACGGCCGCGCCCAATCCTCCTGAAGCAGCATGCAGATGCTAGCGGCACACCGGCGGTTCATGCGACGGAGGCTGCCGGATTGTCTCCGATAGCCGCCTTGGCGATGTCATCCTGCGGGGAAGTTCGACGGACCGTCGCAAAGTTGAACGCCTTGTCGCGAATGGTGATCGTCCACGAGAGTCCGGACCTCTCGCCCACGGTAAGTCCCAACACGATGAGCGGCATATGCCACTCGTACTTCACGAGCGTGCCTCGGTCCGCATGGGCGTCCGAGCCGTCGTGCGCCGATACATTGCCGTAGTTGTTGACGGCAAAGACGTCGGGCGTGGCAATCATCTTCCCGATTCGGGCCTGGCCGGCTTCAATGAAGTCTTCTCGCCGCTCGACGCGAGACAGTGCGTCTATCTGCCGTTGCTCCTCGGCTCGATAGTAGTCACGGATCTGGATTCCCGTGCTTTGCGCGACTACGCTTCGCGGCACCGTCAGAAACCGAAGCGTGTTGCCAAGGGGCAGCTTCGGCGAGTAAAGACTGTTCTTGAGGACGAACATGTTTGCGCTGTCGCGGTCAAGGAAATCCGCCCTCATTTTTTCCAAGAAGGGGCCGATCTTGACCGGCGAGGCAGAGCCTTCGGCGAACGTGACGGGGAGTTCTTTGCTCGCACCGGAGGGCGAAGTCTCAGCGGGCGGCAAGAATTCTGCCAGCTCATCAGCCCGGATCCCCAGCTCTGCGAGGCCTTGGGCGATCCGGAAGCCGTCCTGCCGAGTCTTCAGGGTCTTCATGAGCGCCTGGTGGAATCGGAAGACCTTGTATCCGTCTTGCAGCGGAAACGGAATGCAGGTAAAGATTCCCTGCAGGTGCGGGTCGGAGCGATAGGTGACGGAGGCGAGCAGAAAGCTGTCGTAGTAGCTTTCGTACTTTTCCGCGAGGAGCCCCTGGAAGGACGAGAGGGGGAAATCCTCAGGAGTGTCGAAGGTCAGCTCCACCAGATGGCACTTGGAGAAGAGCGGATTCCCCCGGAAGAAGTGCGTCATGGCCTCCTCGAACTCGGTGAGATCGAAGGCCCTGTCCACCTTGTACGTGGAGAGCGCCGGAAAGAACTGTGACGCATCTATGAACGGGAACGTGGTCAGGGAGAGCCGAAGGATTTTGTCGGCGATGGAGACGGGCATTTGGTTACCTCCATTAACTGGTGTGTGCCGGGAAGCGCCGCCGGCGATTTCCCGCCAAAACGCGCCACATGATGCCCGGAGTGCACAATGTTGTCGGCGGTTCAAGCAAGTACTGGACTTTCAGGAATTTCTCGGTCACGACCATGTCCGTTTCGGCTGCGGCGAGCACCTTGTCCATGTAGGAGTTGATGAGCCGCACGGGAAGTGGCCTCGGGCCTTCGATCTGAGGCAGGGCCAGGTCACTGCCGGTGGCCATCTTCCAGGCGACGCCGATGGGTTTGGCGGCCTTGCGGAAGAATCGTTGCGCGACCTGATCCAGGTCACCGCTCAGCGAGTCACGCAGCGCCATCGCCTGGAGCGAGGCCACCGTCATCCCCTGGGCGTAGATGGGGTTGAAGCTGGATATCGCATCGCCCACCACCAGCAGCCTGCGCGGGAACCGGGTCAGCTTCTCATAGCGACGGCGCACGCTCGCCGGGAACCGGTGCGCGGAAATCTCGCTGAGCGGCTCGGCGTCGCGGATCGCCGCGAAGACGTGTTCGGGAACCAACGGCCTGGCGAACTCCACCCACTCGGCCGGGTCGGTCGGCGGATGGTGGTCGCGGTAACCGATCAGCGTCAGGACCCAGCGGCCGTCCTCCTCTTCCAGGAATTCCGCGCCCTTGGGGCTCCCCGGTGCGTGCCCGATGATCACGACCTTCTCACGGCCCATCGAACCAGGGGCCGGCCGCAGATACCGGCTGGTGTACATGATGTCGACGTCGATACGCTCCTCGAGCGGCGGCTCGTATCCCATCTCGACCAGCCACTTGGTGGTCCGGCCGGACCGGCCGGTCGCGTCCACCACCAGATCGGCGGGGATCACATCCTCGGAGCCGCTGCTCACGTACCTGACCCGCACACCGGTGACAGCGCCGTTGTCCGAGGTGGTCTCGAGGCCGGTGACCTGGCACTCGTCGATGAGCTTGATCTTCGCAAGATCCCCGATCCGGGCGCGGAGCCGACTCTCCAAATGCGGCCGGCTCGGCTGGTAGGTGCGGGACAGATCGGCGTACTCGCCGTCCATGCACAACAAGTGCCCGCCCAAGCTCATCCGCAGCTCGGCAGGTCCGTCGATGACGGGCGCGCCACCGGCAACGAAGTCGTCGAGTATCCCGGGGAACAGCTCCTCGAAGATCTTCGCACCCTTGGAGAGCAGGCCATGAGCGTGGCGGCCCTGCGGCACACCTCGCCGCTGAGTCCGCTGCCCCTCCGGCAACTGGTCACGCTCTACCACCGTTACCCGGTCGAATGCCTCGGAGAGCACCCGGGCGGCAAGCAGACCCGAGATACTCGCGCCCAGCACCACCGCATGTTCACCGATACGCTTCACTGGAGTTCCTTCTGGTTGGGCAAGTGTCTTGTGTGGGGTATGCCATACCCATATATGGGTGATCGCGGCCAATACTCGGGCGACAGTTTCCCGAATCCTTCGATATGGAAATCGTCGAGTTGTTCGGTGTGCACCGCGAATGTAGGTGCCCCATAGGTTTGGCCACCGCACGTGGCGCAGTATTGGCTTGTTCGTTCCATCGAGCGCGGCTCGCTTGGCCGAAATTCACGTCGGACGCGAGGCTCCAGCGCGTCGGCGACCAGGCTGGCGGCACGTGTCCGGGCGCCGGTACCGGGCCGGAGCTCCGGGCTGCCGAAGTAGTCGCGGGCGTCCCTCGCACAAGGGACAGGAGTGCAGGCCGGCCGGCGGGCGGGCCGACTCCCGGACGGTCGACTGGCCGTCGCTCTGAGCCCCCATCGGTGGATCGGGGCTCGGAGCTCGTAACGCGATCACGCTGTCGGCTTGTTGATCCTTCGTCAGCAGATGAGGGCGCATGCGAGTGAGTCGTGGAGGTCGAGGCGTCGTTCCCAGCGGGTGGCGAGCCGCTTGAACTGATGGAGCAGGGCGAAGGTCCGCTCGATGACATGGCGGAGCTTGCCGAGGCCGCGGATGTCGGGCTCGCCTCGACGGGAGATGACAGGCAGGATCCGCCGCCGGGTCAGCTCGCGTCGGACGTGCCGACCGTCGCAACCCTTGTCACCGGCAAGGGACTCGGGCCGCTTGCGTGGCCGACCCGGTCGGCCGGCCGCGGACGGGACGCCGTCGACCAGGGCGACCCGGCCGCGGACGGGACGCCGTCGACCGGGGCGAGTGCCTGGGTGATGTCGGGGACGTTGCCGCCGGTCGTGATCACTTTCAGCGGCGTGCCGCTGCCGTCGCGGATCAGGTGGTGTTCGCTGCCCGACTTGCCGCGATCGACCGGCGACGGGCCAGCCCCGGCACCCCCCTTTTCGCCCGCACGTGGGAGGAGTCCACGCAGGCGCGCGTCCAGTCGGTCCGCCGGGCCGCGTTCAGCTCCGCGAGCAGTGTCCGGTGGACCTGGTCGAACACTCCCGCTTCCGTCCACCGGCACAGCCGGCGCCAGCGGGTCTGCCCCGAGCCGAAGCCCAGTTCAGGCGGCAACTGCTGCCACGTGATGCCCGTGAACAGCACGAACAGGATCCCCTGCAGGCACAGCCGGTCGTGCACCGGCCGCGGTCCCGGGGAGCGCTCCGGCCACGGCGGCAGGACCGGCTCGATCAGCGCCCACAGCTCGTCATCGACCATCCACGGTGCACTCACACCACCACAACGGACGAATCGTCACACCGGACACGGCACACCAGCCCACAGCCACAAGATCGTGTTACGAGTGCTCAGGCAGATTCACGCCTGCCATGGAGCAGATCCATCAGACGGTGATACCGGCTGGAATTTTTCGGCCAGACAGCGGTGAGCGGCTTCCCGAACCAGCCGGGGTATGAACAAGATTTCGCCTACCCGTCGTGCACGGGAGGGGGGTTCAACAGAAATCTCATGAACCAATGCATGATTGTGCTCTTTCGGCGTCGTCATGACTGGTTTCGTCTGCCCTTGTGCGCGCGGTGGTCCCGCTTTACTTCGGCACTACAGGAAGAGCCAATGGTCGACATCACCGGCACCGCTGAAACCACCGATACGTTGTCGAGCTCCCGCGGCGACGCGAAGCTGCGAGCGAGCAACCGTGCGATCGTGGAGCAGTACATGAATACCCGCGGGCAGGATCGCCTGCGCCGGCACCTTCTGTTCACCGAAGACGGCACCGGTGGTCTCTGGACGACCGAAACCGGAGAGCCGATCGTCATCACGGGCAGGGATCGACTGGGTGACCACGCCCAATGGTCGCTCAAGTGCTTCCCCGACTGGGCCTGGACGAACATCGAGATCTTCGACACGCAGGACCCCAACCAGTTCTGGGTCGAATGCGACGGCGAGGGAACGATCCGCTTCCCCGACTATCCCGACGGCCACTACCGCAATCACTTCCTGCACTCCTTCCTGTTCGAGAACGGGAAGATCAAGCGCCAGCGCGAGTTCATGAACCCCTGCCAGCAGTTCAGGGCGCTGGGCATCGCCGTCCCTCAGGTCAAGCGGGCCGACATACCGACCTGAACGCCGTTCGCCGGGCGTCTTCTTGTCAACCAATGGAGAAGGTCGTTGTGGGAAACATCCTTGCCGAAATCGAGAGGTCCCAGGCGCGCCACCAGCCCGAATGGGACAATCCCTCACAGGTCGAGCTCGTACGAGCGATGCTGTCATCCGTCACACCGCTGGTGACCGCGGCGCAGGTAGAGAACCTCCGCTCCCACCTGGCCCGCGTCGCCGCCGGCGAGACGCAGGTGCTGCAGGCCGGGGATTGTGCGGAGGACCCAGCCGAGTGCACCGCTGGGCACATTCAAGCCAAGACCGAACTCATCGACCTGCTCGCCCAGAGCCTGGAGACCGCCACCGGCAAGCAGAGCCTGCGGGTCGGGCGGATCGCAGGGCAGTTCTCCAAGCCCCGCTCCAGCCAGGTCGAAAAAATCGGCGATGACGAACTGCCGTCCTTCTTCGGGCACATGATCAACGGGCCGGAGCCTACCCACGAGAGCAGGCGCCCCGATCCACTGCGCATGCTCACGGGCTACATGGCGGCGCGGGAGATCATGACGCAGCTCGGGTGGGTCGGGTCAGCACCTCGGCTTGACGGATCTGCTGTCTGGACCAGCCATGAAGCGCTGCTTCTGGACTATGAGATGTCGATGCTCCGAGAGCTCGACGGCGGTCGGCCCTTGCTCGGCTCCACCCACTGGCCGTGGATCGGCGAGCGGACCCGGCAGATCGACGGCCCGCACGTCGCACTGCTCGCCCAGGTGGTCAACCCGGTTGCCTGCAAGGTCGGCCCGTCAATGACCGCCAGCGAGATCGTCGAGCTGTGCGACCGGTTGGACCCGGAGCGGGAGCCGGGCCGGCTCTCACTCATCGTGCGCATGGGCGCCGACCTCGTCGCTGACAGGCTGCCCCGGCTCGTCGAGGCCGTGAAGTCGGCCGGGCACCCGGTGGTCTGGCTCAGCGACCCGATGCACGGGAACACCGAATGCGCGGCTGACGGCACCAAATACCGGCTCGTGGAAACCGTCGCCCGGGAAGTCCGCGGCTTCCGGCGGGTCCTGGACCTGTCGGGGGTTGCGGCCGGGGGGCTTCACCTCGAGGCGACCCCCGACGACGTGACCGAGTGCGTGCTGGACACGGCCGAACTGGGGTCGGGTCCCGTCACCAGCCTGTGTGATCCGCGACTCAACACCCGTCAGGCCATCAAGGTGGTCTCGGCGTGGTCCGAGTACTGAGATTCCTAGAGAGGGAGCCGTTGATGACGGGAATACCGCCGATCGCGCCTTACAGACTGCCGCCGAGGGATGCGCTGCCGGATAACACCGTGCGCTGGACCGTCGACCCGGACCGGGCGGTGCTCCTCATCCATGACATGCAGAGCTATTTCCTCAAGCCCTTTGAGGACGGCATGCGCAGCGAATTGGTGAGTAACATCGCCGACCTCAAGAAGCGCTGCGGAGCGCTGGGGGTGCCGGTGGCCTACACCGCCCAGCCCGGCGGAATGACGGACCGGCAACGTGGGCTCCTGAAGGACTTCTGGGGCCCCGGCATGCGCACTGCCGAGGCCGACCGCGCGGTCGTGCCCGAACTCGAACCCGACGCGGACGACTGGATGAGCACGAAATGGCGCTACAGTGCGTTCTTCGGGTCGGAGCTGCTGCAGCGCATGCGCGCGCTACAGCGTGACCAGTTGATCATTTGCGGCGTCTACGCGCACATCGGTGTGCTGTCGACCGCTTTGGAAGCGTTCTCCAACGACATCCAGCCCTTCCTGGTCGCCGACGCCCTCGGCGACTTCTCCGAAGACCGCCACAAAATGACCCTCGAATACGCGGCACGGTGCTGCGCCATGGTGGTCCGAACCGAGGACGTGCTCGCATGAGCGCCCTGCTTGAGCAGGTTCTCGCGCTGGAACTGCCCGCCTTCGCGATCATCCACCGTCCCGAAAGCGGCTCCGCCGGCACGCTGGACGTCCTGACCGGCCAGGTGACCGAGTACAAGTCGCTGAACGACATCCCGTTGGCCGACGACTCCGGGCCGGGTCCCGCGCTCGACACGCTGGTGCTCGTCCCCTACCGGCAGCTGGCCGATCGCGGCTTCGCCGCGCGGGACGACGCCACGCCCCTGCTCGGGATGAGCCTCACCGCTCGCGACACGGTGCCGGTTGCCGAAGCGCTCGCCGGCTTCCCGCAGGTCCCGACGGAATTGACCGACGGACACTTCGACGTGGACGACGACGCCTATGCGCAGATGGTGCGTCAGATCGTCACCGAGGAGATCGGCACCGGCGAGGGTGCCAACTTCGTGATGAAGCGCTCGTTCGTCGCGGACATCGGCGACTACTCGCTGACCAGCGCCCTGTCGTTCTTCCGGCGGCTGTTGGAGCGCGAGGAGAAGGCCTACTGGACCTTCATCATCCACACCGGCCGCAACACTCTCGTCGGTGCGACACCGGAGCGCCACGTCTCGCTCGTCGGCGGCACGGCCGTCATGAACCCGATCAGCGGCACGTACCGGTATCCGTCCGGCGGCCCCAGCCTGCAGGGGGTCATGGAGTTCCTCGCCGACACCAAGGAGACCGACGAGCTCTACATGGTCCTCGACGAGGAACTGAAGATGATGGCCCGGCTGTGCGATGACGGCGGGCGCGTCCACGGGCCGTACCTGAAGGAAATGGCGCGGCTGGCGCACACCGAATACCTGATCGAGGGCAGGACCAACCGCGATGTGCGCGAGGTCCTGCACGAGACGATGTTCGCCCCGACCGTCACCGGAAGCCCGCTGGAGAGCGCCGCCAAGGTCATCTCGCGCTACGAGCCGAAAGGACGCGGCTACTACAGCGGGGTCGCCGCGCTGATCGGACGGGACGCGGCCGGACAGCAGACACTTGACTCGGCGATCTTGATCCGGACGGCCGACATCGATCCCGGCGGCCGGATGAACATTTCCGTGGGGGCCACACTGGTGCGACACTCCGACCCGATGGCTGAGGCCGCCGAGACCCACATCAAGCTGGCGACCCTGCTCAACGCGCTCAAGTCCGACCGTTCATCCGGCTACGCGGCCAACCCGGAGGTCCGCGCCGCCCTGGAGCGCCGCAACGAGGGGATCGCGGACTTCTGGCTCCGGGACAAGGATGACCGCCCGTCGGCCGGGGCCTTGCTGGACGGCATGACGGCACTGGTCGTGGATGCGGAGGACACCTTCACCGCGATGCTCGACCAGCAGTTGCGGTCACTGGGGTTGTCCGTGGAGGTCCGGCGCTTCGACGAGCCTTACGACGTGGCGGCCTACGACCTGACGGTCTTCGGTCCCGGTCCGGGAGATCCGCGGATGACCTCCCACCCCAAGATCGCCAAGCTGCGGCAGTCGATCGACACCGCGCTGGCGAGTCGCCGGCCGATGCTGGCCGTGTGCCTGAGCCATCAGGTGCTCAGCACGAAGCTCGGCTTCGAGCTGCACCGCCGCGAGGTACCCAACCAGGGCGTACAGCGTGAGATCGAACTGTTCGGCGTGCCCGAACGAGTGGGCTTCTACAACACGTTCGCCGCGCACAGCGCGGTGAGCGAGCGAACCGTCGAAGGGATCGGCGTGGTCGAGGTGAGCCGAGACCAGGAGACCGGCGAGGTGAACGCGCTACGCGGGCCGGGCTTCGTCTCGATGCAGTTCCACGCCGAGTCGGTGCTCACCGTCGACGGCCCGCGCATCATCAGAGAGGCGATACAGGGGGTGCTCGGCCGATGAGAGTGGATGTCGTCTGGTGGGACCTGGCCGGGTCCCACCAGACCGTCGAATCCCTGGAGAAGGACCTTCGTGACGGCTCCGTCGAGCCGTGGCACGAGGTCAAGGGACTGCGCCTGAAGCTGTGGATCGCCGACCGTGAACGCGGCCGTTGGGGCGCGGTCATGTGGTGGGATCCGGACGTTCCGGCAGATCAGCAGCTGCCCCCCAACCGTGCGGCCGAGCTGATCGGGTACGCACCCGACCACCGCGCCAGCTTCGACGTCGCAGCGGTGGCCGAGGGACTCGACTCTCTCGGACTCGCCTTCTCCGCCGGGCCCTCGATACCGGCACAAGCCGTGGAGCGCCGATAATGCACCGATACATGGTCGTAGACGCCTTTGCCAGCGAGCCGCTGCTGGGCAACCCGGTCGCCGTCTTCTTCGACAGCGAGGACCTGACCGGTGAGACGATGCAACGCATCGCGAAGGAAATGAACCTCTCCGAGGTCACCTTCGTGCTGCCGGCCGAGCAAGGCGGCGACGCACGGATCAGGATCTTCACCCCGGTGAACGAACTGCCGTTCGCCGGGCACCCGATGCTCGGCACAGCCTTCGCGCTCGGTCGGGCGTGGGGACGCGACAGGCTGCGGCTGGAGACCGCGATGGGTGTCATCCCGTTCGAGCTGGGCACCCGCGACGGCGCCGCGTGGGTCCAGATGGAGCAGCCGGTTCCCAGTTCGAAGCCCTACGATCTCGCCACGGAGCTCCTGGCCGCACTCGGGGTCGGGTCATCGACGGCCCCGGTCGAGATTTACCGCAACGGGCCGCGTCACGTGTTCGTGGGGTTGAGCGACGTCGAAGCGCTTTCCGCTCTCCACCCGGATCATCGCGCCCTCTCGCGCTTCCCCGATATGGCCGCCAACTGCTTCGCCAAGGCAGACGGGGGTTGGCGGACGCGGATGTTCTCCCCCGCCTACGGTGTGGTCGAGGACGCGGCGACCGGTTCCGCTGCCGGGCCTCTCGCGATTCACCTGGCCAGACACGGGTTCGCCGAATACGGGCAGGAGATCAAAATTACCCAGGGCGTGGAAATGGGACGCCCGTCGGTCATGAGGGCGACCGCCGACGGGGTCGGCGAGTCAGTCAGCTCGGTCCACGTCGGCGGGCACGCCGTCATGGTTGCCGAGGGAACAATCAACGTCTAGCGGGGGACCTTTCATGGACGCAAGTGGATACGAGTCCCTCAGCGGGAAGGTCGACCTCTCCTTCCCCGAGTACGACCAGCCGCCGTCGGAGCCTCTCCAGCTGGTGCGCAGCTGGCTTTCCGAGGCACGGGAAAGCGGAGTCCGCGAGCCCAGCGCGCTGGCGCTGGCCACCGCGGACTCCCGCGGTCGCGCCTCCAACCGGATAGTCGCCATCACCGATGTCACTGACCTCGGTCTGGTGTTCACCAGCCACAGCTGCAGCCAGAAGGGACGCGAACTCGCTGCTACGGGGTGGGCGTCGGGTTTGCTGTACTGGAGAGAGACCGGTCAGCAGATCATTCTCTCCGGTCCCGTCGTGCTCCTGCCCGAGGCCGAGTCGGACGCCCTGTGGTCCGCCCGGCCGATTCCGTTGCACGCCATGTCGACGGTCACCCGGCAGAGTGAGCCGCTGGCGGACCTGGAGGACGTCGAGGCCCTGCGCGCCAGGGCACGCAGCGTGGAACTGACCGGGTCGCCCCAGCCCCGGCCGGAGTTCTTCGTCGGCTACCGGCTGCAGCCCGACGTCGTCGAATTCTGGTCCGCCAGCTCGGACCGGCTGCACCGCAGGTTGCGCTATGACCGCGACTCGCTCGAGTGGCGTACGAGCCGGCTGCAACCGTAGTCCCCGCTCTTTCGACAAACCCTCTTGCGCTCACCGCCTTTCACCGCTTCGGCGGCATCGTCGTCGTGCCCGGATACGCCCGACCCTTTCCATGAGGAAGAGACCATGCCTTTTACCGCGGAACAGATCCTGGATCTTCCGTTCGATGTCCAGCCCGATCCGGACGAGTTCATCCGTGCCGCCATGGAGTGGCACTTCAATCCCGAGACCGGCTGCAAGTTCTGGCTGGACCGAGCCGCTACTCTCGGCTTCGATCCGCGAGCCGATGTCAAGACGCACGAGGACCTCCGGCTCTTCCCGAACGTGGCCGCGGAGCTTCGCGACGTCCGTGGCGAGGACCTGGTTCCCAGGGGATACGGAAACCAGCCCGACGTGGTCGGGTTCTTCGAAAGCGGCGGCACCACCGGCGCCCCGAAGCGGGTCGTGCTGATGCGGGACTGGCTGGACCGCATGGTGAGCTGGAGCAACGCGAACCTCGACCGCCACGGTGTGCCGCGCGGAGGGAACTGGCTGGGAGTCATCCCGACCGGGCCGCACGTCGTGGGCACCCTGTTCCGGCAGCACGCCGTCACGCACGGCCGCCATGGCTTCACGATCGACCTCGATCCGCGCTGGGTGAAGCGGCTCATCGCCGACGGTCAGTTCGGGCAGGTCGACGCCTACGCCCAGCACCTCATCGACCAGGCCGCCGACGTCCTGCGGACGCAGGACGTCGGCGTGCTCACCATCACGCCCCCGCTGCTGGAACGGCTGGCCAGGGACGAGAAGCTGGTCGCCCTGGTGAACGAGCGGGTGAAGTGCATCAGGTGGGGAGGCACTCAGATGGACGCCGACTCCCGGCGCATCTTCAAGACCGAGGTGTTCCCCGAGGTCGCGCTGTGCGGCGAGTACGGAAGCACGATGATCATCGGGGTTGCGGGCGAGCGTGCCGGGATCTCCCTCGACGATCCGTGCGTCTTCGACTCGTTCTCCCCCTACGTGACCTTCACGGTCGTCGATTCGAAGAGCCTTGAGCCGGTGCCCTACGGAGAGCGGGGCCGGGTGCTGGTCAACCACGTCAGCAAGTCCTTCCTGCTGCCCAGCAACCTGGAACGTGACCTTGCCACTCGCATTCCGCAGGTGAACGACTTGGTCGGGGACTCGGTCGCCGACATCTCCACGGTCGCGGTGTTCGAGGACGAGGACGTCATCGAGGGGGTTTACTGATGATCGACCTGCCCGCGCTCGGTGCAACGGGCGCCTTCCGCGCCAGCAACAGGCAGACGGTCACCGATGTGGCAGGCACTGCCTTCGCGGAACTGAGTCTCGTGCCGCCGTTGTACGTCAACCGCACCATGGCGGCGCTGCGCCGGGGCAGCGCCATGCCGGCCGACGAACGGGCCGACGCGATGATCCGTGCGGCCATGCTCTTCGCGACCGCGACGATCGACGGCCTGACCGTCGAGGAGTACCAATACGCTGTCAGTAGGGTCGGTGGTGTCCCGATCTCCTCCGTCGTCGGGGCGACCACGACGGTCGCCGAGCGGGTGGCGAAGGCTCATTCGAGCGTCCAGTACGCGCGCCCACAGGGAGCGGTCGACAACTGGCGCGATCCGCTGACGCGGACCGGGCGTTCGGTGTGGGCACGGCGCGGAGACGTGTTCGCCGTGCACGCCGCGGGCAACCATCCCGGCACCCACAGCATCTGGCCGGAGGCACTGGCGCTGGGCTACCGCGTCGCGGTCCGCCCGTCCAGCCGCGATCCCTTCACGCCGCACCGGCTTGTGACGGCACTGCGGAGCGCGGGATTCGCCGACGACCAGGTGGTACTCCTGCCCACCGACCACGCCGGTGCCGACGCCATTCTGCGCGGCGCCGACCTGGGGATGGTGTACGGCGGCGAGGAGGTGACCCGCAAGTACGGCGGGGCCGCGACGGTGCTGCCGCAGGGGCCGGGTCGGTCGAAGATCCTCATCACGGCCGATGTGGACTGGCGCGACCACCTGGACGTGATCGTCGCGTCCGTGAGCGGCCACGGCGGGACCGGATGCGTGAACACGACGGCCATCTTCGTGGAGGGCGACCCGACTCCGCTCGCCGAGGCCGTCGCGGCGCGGTTGTCCGCGATGCCCTGTCTGCCGCCCGAGGACGACAAGGCCGTACTCCCCGTACAGCCGGTCGCGGTCGCCAAGGCGATCGAAACGCACCTGCTCAAGAAGGCTGCGGGCACCCGGCCCTGGCTCGGCGGCGACGGCATCGTGGGCGAACTCGGGGACGGGGGCGCCGCGCTGATGCCGGCCGTCCACCAACTCGACGATCCAGCCGCTCCGCAGGCAGGCGTGGAACTGCCGTTCCCTTGCGTGTGGATCGCGCCGTGGACACCCGAGGCCGGTACGGAGCCGCTGAAGAACACGCTCGTGCTCAACGCGATGACCCACGACACCCAGCTCATCGACCGCCTGCTCGACGAGCCGACCATCAGCAACCTGTATCTGGGAAGCCAGCACACCTACTGGATGGATCCCTCGGTACCGCACGATGGCTACCTGGCCGACTTCCTCATGCGGAACAAGGGCGTCATCCGGAACGGACTCCCCGTGCCTGCCAGCCGCCACTGAAAGTGGTTCCGGCAACGCTCACGTTCGCACCGTGAGCGTGGTTCCGATGTCGCCCGCGGCGGCTCGCCACCGGGACGCTCCCTCCCACTCCAACGAGATCGAAAGGGTCATACCTTGTCCCACTCCGTCGAACCGGCCGACGTCCTGATCGTCGGCGGCGGGTCGGCCGGCGCAGTGCTCGCCGCGCGCCTGAGCGAGAACCCCGCCCGGCGCGTCGTGCTGCTCGAGGCCGGGCCGGACTACGGCCCCACCCAATTCCCCGACGCGCTGCTCGACGCCAACCGCATCGCCGATCTCGATCACGACTGGGGATACACCTCACGGGGCGGGCGACTGAGCCCCTCGATGGTCGCTCTGCGCGGCAAGGTGATGGGCGGGAGTTCCGCCGTCAACGCCGGCGCCGCCCTCCGCGCCCGCGCCCGCGACTTCGCCCGCTGGGCCGAGAACGGGCTCGACGACTGGAGCTTCGCTGACGTCCTGCCGTACTTCCGCGCCCTGGAAAACACCCCCACCGGCGAGGACGAGTTTCACGGGCGAAGCGGGCCGATGCCCGTGCGCCAACTGACCGAGTCCGAGCTGACCCCCGCGCACCGTGGCTTCATCGACGCCGCAGTCGCCCTTGGCCACAAGCGGATCACCGACTTCAACGGTGCCGAGCAGGACGGCGTCGGAGCCTTCGCGGTCAACGTCCTCGATGGGATCCGACAGAACACCGCACTGGTCTACCTCACCGCTGAGGTGCGCGCTCGCCCGAATCTCACCGTGCACGGCGCCGTCACCGTCGACCGGGTCCTGTTCCGCGGTGGCACTGCGACCGGAGTGGTCACCGCCGACGGGACCGTGCACAATGCCTACGAGGTGATCCTCTCTGCCGGGACCTACGGAAGCGCGGCGATCCTGCTGCGCTCCGGCATCGGCCCCGCCGGCGAACTGGCGTCTCTCGGCATCGAGCCCCTCGCCGACCTACCCGTCGGCCAGCACCTGCAAGACCACCCTTTCTGCCCCGCGGTCTATGCACTCGCCCCCGGACGAGGGGAGATGGCTCCGGCCCTCGGCGCGCTGCTGTGGACCGCCTCCAGCGAGGCCGCGGACGGTGAACTCGACCTGAACGTCGTCGCCGTGCATCCCAACGGGGCTCCGTTCATGCCCGCCGGCGGCGTCATCGCCCTGTCCACGGCTCTCGTGCTCCCCGACGCGCAGGGCACGGTGCGCCTCGCCAGCCGAGATCCGCTTGCCCAGCCCTTGATCGACCACAACTACCTCGGCACCGAGCGCGACCGCCGACGCATGCTCGAAGGCGTACGAATCGCCTGTGATCTGGCCCGCGACCCGGCACTCGCGCCGTCGCTCGCCGGGCTTCTGATGCCGCGCGAACTGCCCGACGACGCCGAGGAACTGACGCGGGTGATCGAATCCAGCCTCTCCATCTACGGTCACCCCACCTCCACCGCCCCTATGGGTGCCGCCGACTCGCCTCAGGCCGTCGTCGACTCCCGCGGAGCCGTGCACGGACTCGCCGCCCTGCGTGTCGTGGACGCCTCGATCATCCCGTACGTGCCCTCCAGCGTCACCAACCTCACCACGATCATGCTCGCCGAACGCATCGCCCACCTCGGCTACAACCACTGATAACCATAGGCTGCCGAGAGGCCGGCCACTCGCCTTGATCATTCTGGGGCCGCGCCCCAGGCCGCGCGTTCCTGTACGTCACCGCCGCTTCCCCAGCTGAACCCGACGGGAGTTCAGCCAGGGAAGCTCGGCTTGGGGCGCGGCGAGCGCCGCATCCGATGGGTGCGGTGGTTCGGCGCACTTCACGCAGGCGCCAGGCCACGTGGAGGCTCGGAACCCGCGTCAGGCTGAATTGCTGCGTCTGGGGCTGCTCTGCAGGAACGGACTGCAGGTCTTCAGGGTCCTCTGGACGGGACTTGTTTCGAGCATGCGGATGGAGTCCAGCGCGCTGAGCCTATCGGCCAGGTAGTCATGCAGTTCACTGGGACTCTTGCACAAGACGAGGCCCACCAGGTTGGTTGGGCCGGTGGTGGAGGCCAGGAAGGCTAGCTCCCTGTGTTGGATCAGGGTGCTCGCTACCTGGTTCAGGTGCGCGGGGGCGACCGACATCCACAGCAGGGCTTGCGTGGTGATGCCGTATACCTCCGCACTTATCTCGACGTCGAAGGTGAGCATGCCGCCGGCCTGCAAGGCAGCGAGTCGGCGCGTAATGGTCGAGGGAGACTGGCCGGTCTCGGCGGCGAGGTCTGTGTAGCTGATGCGGCCGTTATTCTGCAACGCGGCCAGGAGGTGCCAGTCCGCCTGGGTCAGGGATGAGCGGAACTTGGGCTCGTCAGCGTCATCTGACGAGTCGAGTGCTCGGCGCAGTTGTTCCTGCTGCTCGTTGGTGAGAGCGGTAGTGTGCCCCTGCCAGGCGGTGGGACCGCCTAAATAGGTATGCAGCAGGCGGTGCGCCGACACCTCGGCGATGTTGGCCACACGGGGGATCTCGCGGAACAGCAGCGTATGGTGCGCCGCGGAGCTCATGACGAAGCAGATCTCGGTTCCCCCGGACACGAGCCGCACCCAGGTGGTGTCGTCCCGCCGAGCCAGGCTCTGCGCGACACTCTGAGCGGTGTTCGGGCTGGCCGTGAGCCTCAGAATCCACTTCCCACCTGACGCTTGCCGCGGGTTCGCCACCCCGACAACACGAAGCGACAGCTCGCTGCTCAGGCGCCCGTAGCGACGGGCGACTGTTTGCGTGGAGACGCCCAGAACCTCGGCGATCCGGCTGAACGGCGCCCGACCGTCGATACGCAGGGCATGAATAATACAGTGGTCCAATTCATCGACTGCGGGGACCGTTGGCTCAGAGAAATCGCCCACTGGCCGTCTAGGGCCAGGAACGCTCAGCACGGTTTGCGGCACCAGTTTCCCCCCGGGTAGCATGTGGCATGACCTCGTCAAGGACTGTCGGCGACGGCGTTTTTCATCACCAGGGCCCCGGCGAGCTCCGTGCCATGGTGATGGTCAGCCAGTTCTCGTGATCGGTCATGCTTTGCCGGACTTGGCGCGCGGGCATGGAGTCGCACGATCGTGGTTTGAGGAATACGTGTTCCGTATCACCAGCCTGCCGGCCTCGGACGCGAGACTCAGCGACCTGGCGGCTCGTCAACAGCTGCACTGGTCCGCCGAGTACCGGCACCACGTTCTGGATGACACCTTCGAGGAGGAGCGCCGTCAGGCCCGCACTGCGCGGCTGCCCGGGAACCTCTCCACCCTGCACGACCTGGCATTCCAATGCAGCCGCTGCCACTACACCAGCCCCCCGACCAGCTCATGAACTACTACGCACCATGACCATCACCACGAGGTGGACATCGACAGGTCAAATCGATAGGTCAAGAGGGACGCGCCGGGGTCCTGACTCATCGCCAGGGCTCGGTCGGCGGAACCCACTAGGTCAATCTAGGAGGCGAGTGTACATGTTCTCGCTCTGCGTGGGGTACGACGGTCTGCCCGGGGGGCTGACGATTAGTAACTTCGGTGTTGTGTACGGTGGTTGGCTCGTAGGATCCCGGTGTGATGGAGGGGATCGAGGCGGCGCTGGTGGAGAAGTTCGCACGGTTGCTGCCGCATCTGGATGAGCGACGCCGGCGTCTGGTGCTCGGCGCGGATGCGCGGGCGCTGGGACGCGGCGGGATCCGTGTGGTGGCGCGTGCCGCAGGGGTTTCGGAGGACACCGTCTCGCGCGGGGCTGCTGAACTGGACGCAGGGATGTCGCCCTCGGTGCGCGTGCGTCGGCCCGGGGCGGGACGCAAGCGGCTGCGCGAGCACGACCCCGGCCTGGTAGCCGCGCTCTTGGCGCTGGTGGAGCCCGTGAAGCGCGGAGATCCGGAGTCCCCCTTACGGTGGACGACCAAGTCGACCCGCAAACTGGCCGCCGAGCTGTCGGCAAAGGGGCACCGCATCGGCGCGGACACCGTGGCCGCCATGCTGAAGGAGGAGGGCTTCTGCCTGCGGGCGGCCTCGCGGACCACCGAGGGTGCCCGGCATCCCGACCGGGATGCCCAGTTCCGCTACATCAACGACAAGGTCTGCGAGTTCACGCAGGCAGGCGAGCCGGTGCTCAGCGTGGACACCAAAAAGAAGGAGGTGCCCGGCGACTACGCGGTGGCCGGTCGTGAGTGGCACCGCGCCGGTCAGCCCGCGCGGGTCCGCGCGTACGACTTCCCGGAGAAAGGCGCGCAGAAGGCGGTGCCCTACGGGATCTACGACCTGGCCGCCGACGCCGGGTGGGTCTCGGTGGGCTGCGACGGGGACACGGCGGCGTTCGCCGTGGCCACCCTGCGCCGCTGGTGGGAGGCGGAGGGACGGGCCCGCTACCCGGACGCGACCCGGCTGCTGATCACCGCGGACGCCGGCGGGGCGAACGGCTGCCGGGTGCGGGCCTGGAAGAAGGAGCTCGCCGACTTCACCTGCGCGGCCGGCCTGGAGGTCATGGTCTGCCACTTCCCTCCGGGGACATCGAAGTGGAACAAGATCGAGCACCGCCTGTTCTCCCGGATCAGCACCAACTGGCGCGGCAGGCCGCTCACCAGCCATGAAGTGGTCGTTAACACCATCGGCGCGACCACGACCCGCACCGGGCCCACCGTCCGCGCCGAACTCGACCCCGGCGCCCACCCGACCGGCACCGCCGTGCCCGACCACGTCATGGACCGGCTCCCCCTGGAGCCGCACGAGTGGCACGGCACCTGGAACTACAGCATCCGACCCGAACCGCTCGGACCCGAACCCCCGTGCCCGGCACCGGAGTTCGGCCGCTTCCCCGCGGAGGACAAGGCCCCCGCATAGCGGCACCATCCCAGCCTGACCGGCATGGAGCCCGCCGCCTGGCAGACTCTGCTCGGCCGCTACCGCGACTACCTGGACGAGCACCCGCCGATCATGATCCCCGGCAAGAAGACCGGCCCCAGCACCGGCAGTCACTACCTCTCCATCGCCGACCGCCTCCTGGTCTGCGTCCTCAAGACCCGCTGGTCCCTGCCCCAGCCGCCGCCGGCGTCCCTCCTCGGCGTCTCCGAGGCCATGATCGGCGCCCCGCCGTCCGCGACGTCGGCCGCGACCTCGCGGCTCTCGGGCACACCGTACCCACTGGTGCCATCACCGTGACCACCGCCGAGCAACTCACCGCCATCGCCGGACACACCCTCGTCCCGGAGAGCACCAAGATCCCGAAGTAACTTTCCGGCAGCTCCCAGGGATCAGCCTGGGAGCGCGGCAACGTAGCCCAACTCGGTCCGTTACGTCGTGGCGCCGGGTCGATGCCGTGCCTCGTGAGGATCTCCCAGACAGTGGAGGGCGCCACCGTGATCCCGAGACCTGCCCACTCCCCGATACCCCCAGCCGTCGTGCTGGCGGGCCATGCGCAGCACGAGCCTCGTGATCGAGGGATGGCGGCGCGGACGCCCCGGGTTCTTGCGCCGCGATCTCTCCGTCCAGCGTCGTTTCACCAGGTTCCGGTGCCACTTGAGGATCGTCGCGGGATTGACGGGAAGTCGCAGGCCCCGTGCTGGGCTCGAGGTATCAGAGCCAGGAACGCGGCGAACAACGCCCGTTCCGCCCATGTCAGCTTCGGGCGCGCGGTCACGCGACGCTCGAGCAGCGCGACTTGGTGGCGAAAGCGAAGGATCTCCGCGTCTGCTTCACCGAGCCTGAGTCGAGCTTCCTTCACTGAACTCCCGTCGAGTTCAGCGAAGGAAGCGGCGGTGGCGTGAAGGAATGCGCGGCCTGGGGCTGGGCCCCGGAGCAACCATCGTGATCACTCGTGAAAGCTCGAAGAATTCACGAATAATCGAGGTCAGCCGACCGGCGTCTCACTGGTCGCGATGAGCCTGCGGTATTCCTTGGCGTCCAGGATGAGGTTCTCGTCCGACGGGTCGAACATCATGCCGTAGACGGCGTGAAAACCCTGGTAGTCAAGCTGGCAGAACTGCAGCGTTTGAACGACCGGGGCGAGGTACTCCTCGAGGGTCCGTCGGGCGAGGCCTTCCGCGGCGTAGGTCTCCGGGGTGCTGCCGACCGTGACGGCCAGCCAAGCCTTCTTGCCGTGCAGCGCGGAGGCGGAACCGTCGAAGGTGAAGGCGAAACCGTAAACCAGCACCGCGTCGAACCACGCCTTGAGCATCGAGGTTACGTTGTACCAGTAGACCGGGAACTGGAGAACGACGGTGTCGTGCTCGCGCAGCAGCTGCTGCTCGCGTGCGACATCGATGTTGAAATCGGGGTAAGCCTCGTAGAGGTCGTGGACGGTGACGTTGTCCAGGTCCTTGATCTCGGCGAGCCGGGTGGCGTTGGCACGGGATTCCGTGAGGTTCGGGTGGGCGACAATGACGAGGGTGCGATTGGTGGTCACTGACTGTTCCATTTCTCGTGTAGGACGCGAACCCGTGTGCGTCATCACTGTCAATGTTGGCGAGCGGGTCGGCCGTGTCCGCGGTCATGCGTTCTTCTCGAGCGCTTTGAGAGGGCGATCGTCTCGGAACGAGCGGCTGTGTCTCTGTAAGTAAAGGCGGTCGGTGATCCGAGCGGCGTTTGTCACGCAATATTGACGGACTCGTTCCACCGGCGACCGTCCCGGTGGTGGATATTCACGCGCACCCCCAACGCCCCGGGGCTTCGGCACAGTCGGCCGGCGTCCGGTTCGTGACGGTCTGTCGGGCAGGGCGGGCCGGGAAGCGTGACAGGCGCGGTCTCCCAGATCATGGAGTTCTCTACGCCCGTGATCCGAGTGGAAGACCGTGCCTGCCTGCGCATCATCGCCGAGAACGCCCGCTCTTGAGCAGCTCCGCTGGGCAGCGCCGGTGCTGCCCGGCGAGGCCCCGGGCCTGCTGGAACGTCTCGCCGAGGTGCCGGACCCGCGTGATCCGCGCGGGGTGCGCCACCCGCTGGCCGTCGTCCTCGCCCTGGCCGCGTGCGCGGTCCCTGGCCGGGGCCACCTCCCTGCCGGCGGTAGGCGAGTGGATCATCGACGCGCCCGCCCACGTGCTCGCCGAGGTCGGCGTCCGCCCCGATCCGGTGCTCCCCCACCGCGGACTGGCCGATGTGGCCCGGCGACCACCATGCGACCACCAGCTGACCCGGCAACAGAAAGAGCCGGCACCTGGTCTCCCAAGTACCGGCCCAACCGACTTCACAGTCGGGACGACAGGATTTGAACCTGCGACCCCTTGACCCCCAGTCAAGTGCGCTACCAAGCTGCGCCACGTCCCGTTGCGCTCACTCGCGGTGACCCGCGTGATCGCGCGAACAGAACTTTACCCCACCTTCGGGGGTGGGCCGAAGAGGGCCCGGGGAGAGCCGGGGACAATCGGTCGTATGACGAACGCGGGCGCATCGGATGCCAGGGACCGGGACCCGGAGGGGCGGGCACGCAGCGCGCGGCCCCGGGACGGGCTCGGCCGGCCGCTGCCCTACGGCACCGAGGGGGTCCCTCGGCAGCCGGAGGGTGTCGTGCGGCGGCCGCAGGAGACGGTCACCGAGGCGCAGGCGCTGCTGGACGCCGGGAAGCCGTTCCATGCGCACGAGGTGTTCGAGGACGCCTGGAAGTCGGGGCCCGAGGAGGAGCGCGCGCTGTGGCGGGGGCTCGCCCAGCTGGCGGTGGGCCTCACGCACGCGGCGCGTGGGAACGCCGTCGGCGGGGCACGGCTGCTGCGGAGGGGCGCGGGGGCGCTTGCGGACTGGGAGACGGAGCAGGGCGAGGACCGGCCGTACGGGATCGATCTCGCCGGGCTCACCCGGTGGGCGCGCGAGCTGGCGGCGCGGGTGGAGAGCGGGGGCGGACCCGTGGACGCGGAGGGCGAGGCCCCCCGGCTCCGTTCCTGACGGAACCGGTGCCGTCGCAGGGTGTGTGGACGCGGTGCACCCGCTGTCAGTGGCATGCGGCAGACTCGGGGCGTGCGAAAGATTCATGTCATCGGTATCGGCGCGGGCGACCCCGACCAGCTGACCCTGCAGGCGGTCAAGGCGCTGCGGAGCACGGACGTGTTCTTCGTGCTCGACAAGGGCGAGGTGAAGAGCGATCTCACCCAGCTCCGCCGGGACATGCTGGAAGCGCATCTGCCCGCGGGCTCTTACCGGGTGGTGGAGGCCCGTGACCCGGAGCGGGACCGGAAGGCGGGTGGGTCGGCGTACTCGCCGGCGGTGGAGGACTGGCGCAGCGCCCGCGCCGGGATCTACGCGCGCCTGATCGCCGAGGAGCTGGGCGAGGACGGCACCGGCGCCTTCCTGGTGTGGGGCGATCCGGCGTTGTACGACAGCACGCTCGGGATTCTGCAGGAGGTGCTGGAGCGCGGCGCGGTCGCGTTCGAGTACGACGTCATACCCGGCATCAGCAGCGTCTCCGCGCTGGTCGCCCGGCATCGCACGGGCCTGAACCGGGTGGCCCGGCCGGTGCAGATCACCACCGGGCGGCGGCTGGCCGAGGGCTTCCCCGAGGGCGTGGACGACGTGGTCGTGATGCTGGACGCGCACCAGGCCTTCCGGGAGTACGCCGGGGAGGACATCGACATCTACTGGGGGGCCTACATCGGCACCCCGGACGAGCTCCTCGTCTCCGGCCCGATCGCCGAGGCCGGTCCGCGCATCGAGCGGGTGCGGGCCGAGGCACGCGAGCGCAAGGGCTGGATCATGGACACGTATCTGCTGCGCAGAAACCCCGGGGATCAGTAGCGGCGCCGGCCCCGGGCCGGGCAACGGTCGTATGAAGCCGAAAACCGCGTGAGCAGGGCACCGGGCTTGGTCATACTCGGGCCATGTCCGGCTCTCCCGTCCGTTTCCGCGATCCACGCAGCACGGAGTACGACTTCCTGGACTCGATCCTGGTCCACTGCCCGCGCTGTGACCGCGTCGCCCGCGTCGAGCGGCAACCGCACCCCGAAGCACGGCCGCTGTTCGCGCCCCGGCGTCTGGTCTGCCGTTCCTGCGGTCTGTCCCGGACGTGGGCGGGCCGGGGCATCGGCCTGTGGGCGGGCTCGGGGGGACCCGCCGAGGACCCCTACTTCCGCACCCGTC
The DNA here is from genome assembly GCF_055581585.1 of Streptomyces sp. NPDC031426. NCBI lineage: Bacteria > Bacillati > Actinomycetota > Actinomycetes > Kitasatosporales > Streptomycetaceae > Streptomyces > Streptomyces sp. NPDC031426. The sequence continues at coordinate 287,598 of NZ_JBVIJE010000003.1, read as the reverse complement.
TGTGGCTCCAGCGGGAAACCCGGCACGGCCGGCTGTGGGCGTACGACCTGCGGCACCTCGACCTGATCCGCCGCTGTGCCGCCGCCGATCTGCGCGAGCGCGCTCCTTGGTACGACACCGGGCAGAAGATGACCCTGGTCGCCCGGCTGCCGGTGTGGATCACGTCCGCCAAGAACCGGGACGAGGTGCTGCGCACCGTCGACCGGATCCGGAGGTCGGTGCTCACTCAGGGCTGAGGCCGAGCCACTCCCGTACGCCCGCCACGTCGGACACCGCCGTCACGCCCTGCGGGAGCGGGGGGCGCCGTACGACGACGACGGGCAGGCCGAGTTCACGCGCCGCCGTCAGTTTCGCGGCCGTGGCCTCGCCGCCGCTGTCCTTGGTCACCAGCGCCTCGATGCGATGGGCGCGCAGCAGCTCCGTCTCGTCGGCGATGGTGAACGGGCCGCGGGCGAGGACCAGTTCGGTGTCCGGCGGCATGGGCGGCTCGGGCGGGTCGACCGACCGTACGACGAAGTGCAGATCCGTCAGGTGGGCGAACGCGGCGAGGCCCAGGCGTCCGGTGCTGAGGAACACCCGGCGGCCGAGGCCGGGCAGCGCCTCGGCGGCGCCGGCCAGGGACGGGACGTCGTACCAGCGGTCGCCGGGGCCCGGTCGCCAGCCGGGGCGGCGCAGGACGACCAGGGGAACTCCCGTGGCCGCCGCCGCGTGCGCCGCGTTGGCCGTGATCGCCTCGGCGAAGGGATGGGTGGCGTCGACCAGGGCGTCCACGTGCTGCGTGCGCAGCCAGTCGGCCAGGCCCTGCGCACCGCCGAAGCCGCCGATCCGTACCTCGCCCGCCACCGCTCCCGGCCGCGCGACCCGGCCGGCCAGGGACGTCGTCACCCGGATCCCGGGCCGTGCGGCGAGGTCGGCGGCGAGGCGGCGGGCCTCGGTGGTGCCGCCGAGGATCAGGACGTGCGCGGGCATAGGGGTGAGCGTACGAGGTGGTACGGGACGGTCCGCGGGGCGGGTCGCTACGGTCTTGGGGCATGGAGGTCATGGAATCCGTGCGTGGCGTGCTGATCGATATCGACGGTGTTCTCACCGTCTCCTGGAAGCCGCTGCCGGGCGCGGTGGAGGCGCTGCGCGCGATCCGCGCGGCGGGGCTCGGCGTGGCGCTGGTGACCAACACGACGTCCCGGACCCGGGCGTCGATCGCCGAGACGCTGAGCGGGGCCGGTTTCGAGGTGCGCGCCGAGGACGTCCTCACCGCGCCCGCGGTCACCGCCGCACACCTCGCCGAGCACTTCCCGGGCGCCCGCTGCGCGCTGCTCAACAGCGGGGACATCGCGGAGGACCTGGGCGATGTCACCCTGGTGGACGACGATCCCGAGGTGGTCGTGTTCGGCGGTGCCGGGCCGGAGCTGGACTACGCCTCGCTCAACCGGGTGTTCGGGTTCCTCCAGCGGGGTGCGCGGCTGATCGCCATGCACCGGAACCTGTACTGGCGGACCGACGCCGGGCTGCAGCTGGACTCCGGTGCCTTTCTGCTCGGGCTGGAGCAGGCCGCGCGCACAGAGGCGGAAGTGACGGGCAAGCCGTCCCGGGCGTTCTTCGAGGCGGCGCTGGCCCGGCTGGGGGTGGACGCCGGGCAGGCGCTGATGGTGGGCGACGACGTGGAGTCGGACGTGCTCGCGGCGCAACGGGCGGGGCTCACCGGGGTGCTGGTGCGCACGGGGAAGTTCCAGCAGGAGGCGCTGGAGGGGGCGAGCGGCACACCGGACCGGGTGCTGGACTCCTTCGCGGACCTCCCGGCTCTGCTGGGGCTAGCGCAGTAGCAGTTGCACCCCGCCCACGATTGTCGCCGCGATCACGAGCTGTTCGAAGAGTCGCTGGTTGATCCTGCTCACAGCCCACTTGCCGAACAGCGCACCGGGGACGACGAACACGGCGAGTGCCGCGTCGAGGAGCAGCGAACGGCCGTCGATCAGGCCCAGGCCCGCGCTGAACGGCACCTTCGAGACGTTCACGATGAGGAAGAAGAACGCCGAGGTACCGAGGAAGCCCAGCTTCCGGAACCCGGCGGACAGCAGGTACATCGACATCACCGGGCCCCCCGCGTTGGCGACCATCGTGGTGAACCCGCCGAGTACGCCGTACGAGCGGGCCTTCGCGCGGCCGGCGCGCGAGGTGACCTGCTCCGGTGCCGCCCCGCCGTCCGCCGTGCGCCGCCGCCACACCGTCACCCCCGCCATCAGCAGCAGGATCGCGCCGATCGAGATCCGTACGATCCCGTCGTCGGCCCACATCAGGAACAGCGTGCCGACCACCACCCCGGCCGCGACGGCCGGGAACAGCCGCCACAGGGTGGGCCAGTGGGCGTGCCGCCGGTAGGTGAGCACGGCGAGGACGTCACCGGCGATCAGGACGGGCAGCAGGACGCCGGTGGAGGCGCGGGCGGGCAGGACCGCGGCGAAGACGGCGAGGCTGACCGTGTTGGCCCCGCTCACCGCGGTCTTGGAGAAGCCGACGAGGAGGGCCGCGAAGGCGAGCGCCGCGAACCCCCAGCCGGATATGTGCCAGAGCGTCATCGTGTTCATGCGGGGGCCGATGCTATGTCCTGACAAGCCTCCGGCGTAAGGACCGTCTCGCCTGGTGGCCCCTGCCGCGACCGCTTCAGCCGCTATGACCCGTTCGTGCCGCCCGCTATGACCGTTCCGCGTACTGCGCCCGCAGCTCCCGCTCGAGCACCTTCAGATGTCGTCGGCACGGATGTCGCTGGCGTCGAAGGCGATGGGGGGTCCCCTCGGCTCGAGCGAAGCCGAGAGCTGGGGGAGGTCGCGTTCATCACGAGGTTGAAGTGGCTGAGCACGGCGCCCTTCGGCACTTCGGTCGTCCCGCTCGTGTAGGAGGTCACCGCCGGGTGGCACGGGTGACGTACGGCGGCAGGGGCTCGGCGTCGGCGGCGAGCTTGTCGAACTCCTCGCCCGGGACGACCACTTCGACGCCGGTGGCCTCGGCGGCGGCCCGGCCGGTCGCCGCCTGGGCCGGGTGCACGAGCAGCAGCGTCGCCCCGCTGTCCCGGAGCACGTGCTCGACCTCGCCGGCCGACAGCAGCAGGTGCACGGGGACGACCACCCCGCCCGCCGCGGCGATCGCGTAGTAGGCGACCGGGAACTTGGCGGTGTTCTGGGCCATCGACGCCACCGGGTCGCCCGGCCGCACCCCCGAGCCCGGTGAGCGCGCCTGCCCGGGCCGGGGACCTGTGCCACACCTGGGCGAAGGACAGCCGCAGCTCGCCTTCGACGAGCGCCGTCTTCTCGGGGCGACGCCGGGCGTTCTCGGCGAGGACGGCGGCGACGGACAGGGTTGCCTGGAATGCTGCTCCGTTTCCTTGCTGCGGCTCGACTGACCGGCCCCCCGGCAGGAAAGGCGCTAGTGCCGCTCGACCAGCACCGCGCTCCCCTGCCCCACGCCCACGCACATGGTCGCGAGCCCCCGCGCGGCGCCGGTGCGGCGCATGCGGTGCAGGAGCGTCGTCAGGATGCGGGCGCCCGAGCAGCCGAGGGGATGGCCGAGGGCGATGGCTCCGCCGGTGGGGTTGACCAGGTCGGGGTCGATGCCCAGTTGGTCGACGCAGGCGAGCGCCTGGGCGGCGAACGCCTCGTTGAACTCGGCCTCCTGGAGGTCGGCGATGTCCCAGCCGGCCCGGGCCAGGACCTTGCGGGTGGCAGGCACCGGGCCGATGCCCATCACGTCGGGGTGGACGCCTGCGGAGGCGCCCGCGACATAGCGGCCGAGGGACTCCAGGCCCAGCTCGTTCAGTGCCTCCTCGCTGACCAGGAGCAGCCCGGCCGCGCCGTCGTTCATCGGCGAGGCGTTGCCCGCGGTGACCGTGCCGCCCTGGCGGAAGACCGGCTTCAGCCTGGACAGCTTCTCCAGCGAGGTGTCCTCGCGGACGCACTCGTCCTGCTCGACCGTGATGCCGTCCGGCCGCTCCACGGACAGGAGTTCGTCGTCGAAGTGCCCGTTCTTGCGGGCGGCGGCCGCGAGTTGGTGGCTGCGCAGGGCGAACTCGTCCTGGCGGGCGCGGGAGACGCCGTACCGCTCGGCGACCTCCTCGGCGGTCTCGCCCATGGACAGCAGGCCGTGCAGGTCCTTCATCGCGGGGTTGACCAGGCGCCAGCCGAGCCGGGTGTCGTAGGTCTCGATGTGCTGCGGCAGCGCCTCGTCGGGCCGGGGCAGCACGAAGGGGGCGCGGCTCATGGACTCGGAGCCGCCCGCGATCACGATGTCGGCCTCGCCGGCGGCGATGGTGCGGGCGGCGGCGGTGACCGCTTCGAGGCCGGAGGCGCACAGCCGGTTGACGGTGGCGCCGGGCACCGACTCGGGCAGTCCGGCGAGCAGGGCGGCCATGCGGGCGACGTTGCGGTTGTCCTCGCCGGCCTGGTTGGCCGCGCCCCAGTAGACGTCGTCGATCCGGGCCGGGTCGAGGGCGGGCACCTCGGCCACCAGGTGGCGGATCACGGTCGCCGCCAGGTCGTCGGGCCGGACGGAGGACAGGGCTCCGCGCAGCTTGCCGATGGGGGTGCGGCGGGCGGCCGCGAAGTGAACGGGACGCACGGCTTCGACTCCTGACCTACGACCGATCGGCGGCGCTGTCGATCGGCGGACCACTCGGGACACTTAATTAGCACTGCTAGTTTTGGACTATAGACCTCCGACCGGCCCGCTGGGAAGATCCCCCCGGAGCTTCACCGACACACCCGGAGGAGACATGCACCACGTCCGCGAACACACCCTCGACGGCGCCCACGGCCCGGTCGCCGTACGCGAGTGGCCGCACCCGGCACCCCGGTACCTGGCCCTGGTGGTGCACGGATACGGCGAGCACGCGGGCCGGTACGACGAGCTCGCGGCCGTGCTCACCGGGCATGGGGCGGCCGTGTACGGGCCCGATCACGTCGGCCACGGCAGGTCGGCCGGGGAGCGGGTGCTGATCGAGGACTTCGAGGACGTGGTCACCGATGTGCACGCGGTGGCGGACCTCGCCCGGGCCGCGCACCCCGGCCTGCCGCTCGTCCTGGTCGGCCACTCCATGGGCGGGCTGATCGCGGCCCGCTACGCCCAGCGGTACGGCACCGAACTGAGCGCGCTGATCCTGTCCGGGCCGGTGATCGGCGCCTGGGAGCTGCCCGGGCGGCTGCTGGCCCTGCCGGAGATCCCGGACACCCCGGTGAGCCCGGCCGCGCTCTCCCGGGACCCGGCCGTCGGCGCCGACTACGCGGCCGATCCGCTGGTGTGGCACGGGCCCATGAAGCGGCCGACGCTCGAGGCGTTCGCGCGGACCCTGGAGACCGTCGACCGGGGCGGTGACATCGGCCCGCTGCCGCTGCTGTGGCTGCACGGGGACGACGACCGGCTGGTGCCGCTGCCCGGCAGCCGGATCGGCGTGGAGCGGCTGGCCGGCTCCGGGCTGACCGAGCGGGTCTTCGCCGGGGCGCGGCACGAGGTGTTCCACGAGACCGACAAGAAGGCGGTCTTCGCCGAGGTGATCCGCTTCCTGGACCGGTCACTGCCCCGCTGATCAGGCCTGTTTGCTCACCCGAGCGCTGGGCACCCGCCGTTTCGGACACGACCGAACGCAAGCGACGAAAGGGGACGGACGCACCATGGCGGTGATGAAGAGCACGCTGCCCGAGGAGGCGCTCGGCGTCACCGGGACCGCCCTGCAGAACACCCTGGTGGACCTGCTCGGACTCTCCCTGATCGGGAAGCAGGCGCACTGGAACATCGTGGGCCCGCGGTTCCGGTCGATTCACCTCCAGCTCGACGAGGTGGTGGCGACGGCCCGCGCCCACTCCGACACGGTCGCCGAGCGCGCCGCCGCACTGGGCGTGCCCCCGGACGGCCGGCCCGAGACCGTCGCCGCGACCGTCGCACTGCCCGGCACCAAGGACGGCCGGCTGCGCGACACCGAGGTCGTGGAGCTGATGGTGTCGGCGCTCGAAGCGGCCGTCGGCCGGCTCCGTGAGCGGATCGCCGCCACGGCGGAGCCCGACCCGGTCACCCAGGACCTGCTGATCTCCGTCACCGCCGACCTGGAGAAGCAGCGCTGGATGTTCGAGGCCGAGAACCATCCGCGCGAGCCCGCCTCCAGCTAGCCCGACACCTCCGGACGGAAGGGGAGACCCATGGCCGACTCCCTCGAAATCGAAGCGCTGTGGGAGGACTTCCACCGCGTGGTGAACATGACCTCGGCGGAGCTCGCGGCCTGGCTGCGGGTCCGGGACGCCGACGAGGCGACCGAGCCACTGCCCGATGAGGCGGGCACGGAGACCGGACAGCATGTCCTCGCCATCCTCCAGAAGCGCCGTACCGACCTCACCGACGACGACGTCCGCGTGATGCACAAGGTCGTCGACACGGTCGGAGACCTGGTGGACATGGCGGACGAGCCGGAGCCCGAAAGGGCGCCGGAGGACACCCGCCGCCGGCACCAGCTGATGACACTGGGCCACGATCCGCTCAAGCCGTAGCCATGAACCGCGACGAGAGGGTCCTGCACGAACTGCTGTCGGAATACGGGCGGACCTACGCCGAGGAAGCGGGCATCAAGCTGAAGGACACACCGCAGCCGCTGTACCGGCTGCTGGTGCTGGCCCTGCTGCTCAGCGCCCGGATCCGCGCCTCCGTCGCGGTGGCCGCCGCGCAGGCCCTGCACGAGGACCACCTGGACAGCCCGCGCCGCATGGCCGACGCGGACTGGCAGCAGCGAGTGGACGCGCTCGGCCGCGGCGGCTACCGGCGCTACGACGAGCGCACCGCCACCCAACTGGGCGACGGCGCCGAGCTGTTGCTGGACCGCTGGTCCGGCGACCTGCGCCGGCTGCACGCGGAGGCGCACGGCGACACCGGGGAACTCAAGCGGCTGCTCCAGGAGGAGCCGGGGGTCGGTCCGGCCGGTGCCGACATCTTCCTGCGCGAGGCCCAGCGCGTATGGCCGGAAGTGGCGCCCTATCTGGACGACAAGGCGCTCTCCGGGGCACAGCGGCTCGGCCTGCCGAAGGATCCGGACAAGCTCACCGAGTTCGCCGGGAAGACCGAACCGGCCGTGCTGGCCGCCGCGTTGGTGCGGGCCGCACTCGACAAGGAGGTGGCCGAAGACTGTCTGCGCCGCGCATCATGATCGTGTCAGACTGCTGCTCGCATTCGATCGGGAGTGCATTCGATCGAAGTGCATTCGGCGGACGTGAAGGAGCAGCACGTGACGGGGACCGAGCCGGCGGCCGCACAGCACATCGACGCCACACGGCCGCATCCGGCCCGGGTGTACGACTGGTTCCTCGGCGGCAAGGACAACTACCCCGTCGACGAGCGGCTCGGCCGGCAGATCGCTGCGGTGGACGGCGGCGGCGCACCCCGGGCCGCGCGCGCCAACCGCGCGTTCATGCAGCGGGCCACGCGCGCGCTCGCCGAGGCCGGCATCCGCCAGTTCCTGGACATCGGCACCGGCATACCGACCGAGCCGAACCTGCACCAGATCGCCCAGTCGGTGGCGCCCGACGCCCGCGTGGTCTACGTCGACAACGACCCGATCGTGCTGGCCCACGCGGGCGCGCTGCTGCGCGGCACGCCCGAGGGCGTGACGGAGTATGTGCAGGCCGACGCCCGCGATCCGCGCGCCATCCTCGAACAGGCCGCTCACGTCCTGGACTTCGGCCGTCCGGTGGCCCTGTCCCTGATCGCGCTGCTGCACTTCGTCGCCGACGAGGACGGCGCGCACGAGGTGGTGTCGACGCTGGTCGAGGAGCTGGCACCGGGCAGTTGCCTGGTGCTGTCGATGATGACGGCCGACTTCGAGCCGGAGAACGTCGGGAAGGGCATCGCCGCGTACGCCGCCGGCGGGGTGACCCTGGTCGCGCGTTCCCGGGACGAGGTGGCCGCCTTCTTCGAGGGACTCGACCTGCTGGAACCGGGTGTCGTCCCGGTCGACGGCTGGCGGCACGCGCAAGCACCGGACGGCGCCGGCCCGGTCTCCCTGTACGGCGGAGTCGGCATCGTCCGCTGACCGGCACCGCCCGGGTCGCGCACACCGCTACACGGTGATCCCGAGCACGTGGGCGATGGTGCGCAGCACGCCGTTGTCGTTGTTGGACGGGGCGAGGTGGCGGGCCCGGCGGACGACCTCGGGGTGGGCGCCCGCCATGGCGAAGGACCACTCGGCGGCGTCGAGCATCTCCAGGTCGTTGAGGTAGTCGCCGAAGACCATGGTCTGCGCCGGTGTGATGCCGAGCGCCCGCTGCAGGCCGCGCAGCGCGGTGCCCTTGTTCGCGGTGCGGTTCATGACGTCCACCCAGTGCTCGCCGGAGACCACGACCTGGTGGCCGGCGGCGAACTCGGCGAGCGCCGGGGCGGTGGTGTGCTCGGCGGATCCGAAGTCGAACAGCGCGACCTTGATCACGTCGTCCTCGACGGCGGTGACGTCCTCGACGATCCGGTGCACGGCGTAGTACTTGCGGACCTCCGCCAGGAACGCCTCGTCGGTCCGCTCGACGTAGGCCGACCGCTTGCCGCACACCACGGCCCCGACGTCCTCGCCGTCCGCGACCAGCCGTCGTACCGTACGGGCCACCCCGGCGGCGACGGACTTCCGCATCGTGTCGGAGCTCAGCTCCACGCCGTCGCGGACCACATACGTGCCGTTCTCCGCGATGAACACCATCCCCTCGGCGACCGATGCGAACTGCCGGGCCAGCGTGGCGTACTGGCGGCCGCTCGCCGGGCTGAACAGCACACCGCGCCGGCGCAGCTCGGCGAGCATCGGCCACAGCCCGTCGGGGATCCGCTTGGCGTCGTCCAGCAGCGTGCCGTCCATGTCGGTGACGATCAGCCGGATGTCGGCGCGGCCGGCGGGCGTGCCGGGGTGGTCCAGGAGGGGCGTGGGCGTGGCGGGCATGTCCTGCTTCCGGTCGGGGACGGCGTACCGGTCCAGTCTTCCTCATGGGCCGAAACGTCCTGGAGCCGGTCCCCGATGCGCCGAAACGTCCCGGACCCGCCCCGAACCGCCCACGGTGCGCGTTTCCCGGGACAGCGCGATCACCGGGCGGCACAATGACGGCGGAGAACCGAGAACCGGAGAAGGGCGGCGACGTGACCGAGGGCCACTCCCCGACGGCCGGACCGGAGAGGCTGAACACCTCCGTGGCGCACAACGCCCGGGTGTGGAACTACTGGATCGGCGGCAAGGACAACTACGAGGTCGACCAGCGGGTCGGTGAGCACGTCGCCGGGATGTTCCCGGTGATCCGGGCGGTGGCCCGCGCGGACCGGGCGTTCCTGGCCCGGGCGGTGCGGTTCGTGACCGCCGAGCGCGGGATGCGGCAGTTCCTGGACATCGGCACCGGCCTGCCGACCGTCGAGAACACCCATGAGATCGCGCAGCGGATCGCCCCCGAGTCCCGGATCGTGTACGTCGACAACGACCCGATCGTGCTCGTGCACGCCCGCTCGCTGCTCACCAGCTCCCCCGAGGGCGTCACCGACTACATCGACGCCGATGTGCACGACCCGGAAGGCATCCTGCAGCGCGCCGCCGAGACCCTGGACCTGACCCGGCCGGTCGCGCTGATGATGCTGGGCATCCTGAACTTCGTCCTGGACACCGGCCAGGCGCGGGACATCGTGCGGCGGCTCCTGGCGGCGCTGCCCTCGGGCAGCCACCTCGTCCTCACCCACCCGACGTACGACGCCGACGTGGGCGGCGAGGGCAACCGGGCCGCGATGGAGTTCTGGAACGCCAACGCCACCCCGCCGATCACCGCCCGCAGTCGCGAGGAGATCGCCGGTTTCCTCGACGGCCTGGAGCTGGTCGAGCCGGGTCTGGTGCCCTGCTCGCAGTGGCGCGCCGGGGCGGAATCCGCCGCCGCGGTGCCGCAGTTCGGCGCCGTGGCCGTGAAACCCTGACGCCGGCACGGGCAGGTGGACCGGCGCCGGCACGGACGGACCGACGCCGAGGACCACGTATGGCCGAGGACCACGTATGGCCGAGGAGGACGTATGACCACGCTTGCCGACCCCGTGCCCGGCGGGCGCCCGGAGGATCTGCGCCGGGTCGCGGGGCTCACGGCCGACCTCGCCGCGCGGGGCGTACGCGGGATCGTGCTGGCCTATGTGGACACCGCGGGCGTCTGCCGGGTGAAGACGGTCCCGACGGCGCGGCTGGAATCGGCCGTGTCCTGGGGTGTCGGCATGTCCCCGGTGTTCGACACCTTCCTGGCCGACGACTCGATCGTCACCACCGACGTCCTCGGCTCCCCGGACGGTGACCTGCGGCTGTATCCGGACCTGGACCGGCTGGTGGAGCTGGCCGGGCAGCCCGGCTGGGCGTGGGCGCCGGTGGACCGGATCACCCAGGAGGGAGAGCGGCACCCCGGCTGTGCCCGAACCTTTCTGCGCCGGATCGTCGCCGACGCCGCCGAGCGGCACGGCCTCGCCTTCAAGGCGGCGATCGAGGTCGAGTGGGCGGTCGGGCTCGGCTCGGCACCGCCCGGGGAGTTCGTGCCGGCGGTGTCCGGCCCGGCGTACGGCGCGATCCGGCAGGTCGAGCTGAGCGACTACACCGCCGATCTGCTGGCCGCGTTCGACGCCCAGGGCGTGCCCGTCGACCAGCTGCATCCCGAGTACGCCGCCGGGCAGTTCGAGGTCTCGTCGGGCGCGCTGGACCCGGTGGCGGCGGCCGACCGCAGCGTGCTGGTCCGGCAGACCATCCGGGCGGTCGCGCAGCGGCACGGCCTCAGGGTGTCGTTCTCGCCCGCGGTGTCCTCCGAGGGCGTCGGCAACGGCGGCCATGTCCACGTCTCCTGCTGGCGCGAGGGCGTGAACCTGCACGCGGGCGGGGAGCGCCGTCACGGCATGACGCCCGAGGCGGAGTCCTTCGCGGCCGGGATCCTGGCCCGCCTGCCCGCGCTGACGGCGGTCACCGCGCCGAGTCCCGCCAGCTATCTGCGGCTCAGACCCTCCCAGTGGGCGGGCGTGTTCACCGCCTGGGGCCGGGAGACCCGTGAGGCCGCGCTGCGGGTGATCACCGGCTCGGCGGGCCGCCGGGAGCAGGAGGCGAACCTGGAGGTGAAACCGGTCGACCTGGCCGCCAACCCCTATCTCGCCCTCGGCTGTGTCATCGCCGCCGGCCTGGACGGGATCGACTCGTCCCTGGCCCTCCCGGAGGAGATCACCGGCGACCCGGCCCGTTACGGCCCGGACGAGGCGGCGGCTCTCGGGGTACGGCGGCTGCCGCAGTCGCTGCCGGAGGCCGTCGAGCGGTTCCGGGCCGACCAGGTGCTGCGGGCCGCGCTGGGCCCGGTCCTCGCGGACGCGGTGACCGCCGTACGGCTCGGGGAGGCGGCGGCCGTCGAGGACCTGGACGAAGCCCGGGTGGCGGCGGCCTACCGCTGGGTGTACTGACCATGGCGACGCAGGGACCGGTCCACGAGGCCCTCGCCGAGCTGGAGCTGGTGGACCACCACTGCCACGGCGCCGTGACGGCCGGCCTCGCGCCCGGGGAGTTCGCCTCGCTGCTGACCGAGGGCGCGGCCTGGCCCGGCGTCTCGCCGTTCGACACACCGGCCGGCGTGGCCGTACGCCGGCACTGCGCGCCCCTGCTGGACCTGCCCCGGCACGCGCCGCCGGCCGACTATGCGGCCCGCCGCGCGGAACTGGGCCCGCAGGAGGTCAACCGCCGCTTCCTGCGCGCCGCGGGAGCCGGGGTGTTCCTCGTGGACACCGGCTACGCCCCGCACCCGCTCACCTCACCGGCCGAGCTGGCGGAGGCGTCCGGCGCCGCCGCGTTCGAGGTCGTACGCCTGGAGCAGGTGGCGGAGGCGGTGGCGGCGGGGGGCGTCGAGCCGGGCGAGTACGCGGCCCGCTTCCGTGCCGCCGCCGAGGACGCCGTACGCCGGCCGGGCGTGGTGGCGGTGAAGTCGGTGGCCGCCTACCGCACCGGCTTCGCCCTGGACCCCGCGCGCCCGGCGGACGCCGAGGTGACCGGGGCCGCCCGGCGCTGGCTCGAGACCGGCGGCCGGCTCACCGATCCGGTCCTGGTGCGGCATCTGCTGTGGACCGCCGTCGACCTCGGCCTGCCGCTGCAGCTGCACACCGGCTTCGGCGACGCCGACCTGCGGCTGCACCACGCCGACCCGGCCCTGCTGACCGACTGGCTGCGGCTGACGTCCGGCACGGTCCCGGTGCTGCTGCTGCACTGCTGGCCGTACCACCGCCAGGCCGCCTATCTGGCCGCGGTGTTCGAGCAGGTGTACCTGGACGTGGGCCTCGCCCTGCACCACACGGGCCCGGCCCGCTGCCGGGCGGTCCTGGAGGAGGCCCTGGAGATCACCCCGTTCCGCAAACTGCTGTACAGCTCCGACGCCTACGGGGTGGCCGAATTCCACCACCTCGGCGCCCTGTGTTTCCGGCAGGGGCTCGCCGATCTGCTGCAAGCCCGTGTCGACGCCGACGAGTTGAGTCTGCCCGACGCCCTGCGGATCGCGGCCTGGACCGGCCGCGACAACGCCCTGCGCCTGTACGGACCGCCCGTATCCGACCCGGCCCGCGATCCCAGCGGACGCCCCACCCGGAAAGTATGATCAAGCAATGTCTGACATGACCGAGACGACGCCCGGCTGGCTGTCCACGGACGAGCTGGAAATGGCCAGGGCCCGGATGCCGATCCTCTACGTCGAGGCCGTGCCCGTGCGCGTGGACGACAGCGGCGAAGTGACCAGCATCGGACTGCTGCTGCGGATCGGCCCGGACGGGACGGTCAGCCGGACCCTGGTCTCCGGCCGCGTCCTGCACCACGAGCGGGTCCGCGACGCCCTGCTGCGCCACCTGGAGAAGGACCTGGGCCCGGTGGCCCTGCCCCGGGTCCCCGCCTCCCTGCAGCCCTTCACGGTCGCGGAGTACTTCCCGACCGCGGGCATCACGCCGTACCACGACCCACGCCAGCACGCGGTGTCCCTCGCCTACATCGTCCCGGTCAGCGGCGACTGCCGCCCCCGGCAGGACGCGCTGGACCTGGTCTGGTTCAGCCCGCAGGAGGCCGTCTCCCCGGCGGTGCAGAGCGAGATGCCGGGCGGGCACGGGGTGCTGCTGAAGCAGGCGCTCGCCCACGTGGGGCTGGCCTTGTGACGCCCACGGCCGCCTGACCTGCCTGTCTATCAGGCGGTCAGGCCGCCGGCCAGGGGCTTCCCCGACGCGTTCAGGTTGCGTTCAGGCTCGCGGCGGCGCGTGGCAACAGCAGCACCAGAAGCCTCAAAACAATGGCAAAGGCATCTGGGGCAACGTCAGTTGGGCGTGCGAAAGTGCAGGCCATGAGCACAGAGCAGGTCCTGGACGACCGCCCCCGCGGGCACGTACGCGCGCGCATACGTGAGAGCGCGAACAAGGTGCCGGAGGTCACCGTCTACTTCTGGATCATCAAGGTCCTCACCACCGGCATGGGCGAGACCGCCTCCGACTTCCTGGCCCACACGCTGGGCAACATCCCCGCGGTCGGCCTCGGCGGCCTTGCGTTCGTCGCCTCGCTCGTGCTCCAGTTCGCCGTCCGCCGGTACGTGGCCTGGATCTACTGGACGGCGATCGTCATGGTCAGCGTGTTCGGCACGATGGCCGCGGATGCGCTCCACGTCGTCGTCGGCGTCCCGTACACCCTGTCCACCCCGCTGTTCATGATCGCCCTGGCCGCCGTCTTCGCCCTCTGGTACGCGTCCGAGCGCACCCTGTCCATCCACTCCATCCGCACCCGGCGCCGCGAGACCTTCTACTGGGCGGCCGTCCTCGCGACGTTCGCGCTGGGCACCGCGGCGGGCGACCTCACCGCGACCATCGGCCTCGGCTACCTGGGCTCGGTCGTACTGTTCGCCGTGGCGATCTGCGTCCCGGCCCTCGCCCACCGCGCCCGCGTGCTCGGCGCGGTGACCGCGTTCTGGACGGCGTACGTCATCACACGCCCGCTCGGCGCCTCCATCGCCGACTGGATGGCCCTGCCCGGCAAGCGCGGCGGCCTGGACTGGGGACTCGGCCCGGTGACGCTGTCCTGGACGGTGGCCATTCTCGCGCTGGTCGGCTACCTCGCCGTATCACGTCAGGACGTCCAGAACGCCTGAACCCGCCCGGCACGGTGAAGGGCCTCGCTCGGCAGCGCCGGCGAGGCCCTTCCCCTGCGGTGCGGGCCGCCGTCACACCCCGCGATCAGGGCGCCGATGCCACAATCGAAGGTGATGCCGCCGTCCCGCACGGACCAGGGTCGTGTCAGGAGGCCGGAATGGCGGGAGAGAAGGCAGGGAGACGGACCGGCGAGCCGTATGTCCCCGACCTGCACATGCGTCTGCGGTCCGAGCTGGGCCGGATCGACGAGCAGTTGCGTGCCCTGCTGTCCTCCATGGACCGGCTGCAGGGCCTGCTGGACGCGGTGATGGCCATCAGCCGTGAGGTGGAGCTGCCCGCGGTGCTGCATCGCATCGTGACGACCGCGATGGAGCTGGTCGGCGCCCGCTACGGCGCCTTGGGCGTGCTCGACGAGTCCGGAGAACGCCTGGGGCAGTTCATCTCGGCCGGTCTGACCGAGCGGCAACGCGAGGCGCTGACCGAGGCCGGACTGCCTCGTGGTCTGGGCGTCCTCGGGCACCTGATCCGATACCCCGACCCCTTGCGGATCGACGACATCCAGGCCCATCCCTCCTCCGCCGGATTCCCGGCCGGCCACCCGCACATGCTCACCCTCCTCGGCGTCGCCATCAGCGTGCGCGGCGAGATCTACGGCGACCTCTACCTCTCCGAGCGAACCGACGGACAGCCCTTCGACATGCACGACGAGAGCGTCGTCGTGGCCCTGGCCAGTGCGGCAGGCATCGCAATCGAGAACGTCCGCCTGTTCGAACGGATTCGCCTCGGGGCCGAGCAGTTCCAGCGGCTTCTGCTGCCGACCCTGCCCGACCTGCGGCCGTTCGCCGCCGCCGCCATCTACCGGCCCGCCGCCGAGCCCAGTCAGCTCGGCGGGGACTGGTACGACGCCATCCCCCTGCCCGACCACGTCGTGGCGGTCGTGATCGGCGACGTGGTCGGCCACGATCTGCAGGCCGCGGCCGCCATGGCCGCCACCCGGAACATGCTGCGCGCTCTCGTGTTCGAGCAGAGCAGTCCGCCCAGCGCGGTCCTCGCCCAGCTCGACCGGACCCTGGAGATGATCACGAACAACCCCGTCACGACCACCACCCTGGCCCGCATCCAACCGGAGGGATCCGGCTGGCGACTGAACTGGAGCACCGCAGGTCACGTTCCGCCGCTGGTGGTCACCCGTGAGCGCCGAGTGACCTGTCTGCTCGCCGAGCCCGGACTGCCCCTCGGTGTCGACACCGAGCAGCCCCGCCCGGACCACACCCGCCTCCTGCCCCCGGAGGCCACCGTCGTCTTCTACACCGACGGGCTGATCGAGCATCCCGGCCACTCCATCGACGAGAGTCTGAGCGAACTGGCGGGTCTCGCCTCGGTTCATGCCGACCTCCCCCTGCCGGAGTTCGTCCGGACACTGGCCGATCACCACCCCAGCGACGGTCACGACGACATGGCCATCCTCGCCCTGCGCACCCCGCCCGCCTGACCTCGCGGGTCACCGCACCCGTCGCCGCCTCGGGGCCGGTCGGCCCGTGTGGAGGATCCGGGGGATCCGACGGACGATGGGTTCGGATGAGCGTTCGGGGCGATGTCGGAGCGGAGGTCGCCCAATGGCTGTCGCGCGGCATCCGGGGCTCCGGACCAGTGGTCCGGCCGCCCTGGAGATATGTGTCATCGCCGCGCTGTACTACGGCTCGGCCAGGCTGGGGCTGCTCCAGCAGCTGGTGCGCGGCCAGGTCACCCCGCTGTGGCCGCCGAGCGGTATCGCGGTGGCGAGCCTGCTCCTGCGCGGCCCACGGGTCTGGCCCGGTATCGCACTCGGCGCTTTCCTGGTCAACATCTCGCTCGGGCCGTCGCTCCCGGCCGTGCTCGCCATCGCGGCGGGGAACACCCTCGCGCCCGTCTGCTCCTATCTGCTGCTCCGCCGTACGGGCTTCCGTGCGGAGCTGGACCGTCTGCGGGACGCGCTCGCGCTGATCTTCCTCGGTGCGTTCACCGGGATGCTGGTCAGCGCCACGACGGGCAGCGGGACCCTGGCCCTCGCCGGGGTGCTGCGCCCCGGCGACTTCTGGCCGACGTGGTCGGTCTGGTGGACCGGCGACGCGATGGGCGTTCTGGTGGTCACGCCGGTCCTGCTCGTCCTCCGCTCGGCACACCGGCCGAGGAACGCACAGACGTCCCGGTGGGCGGAGGCGCTGCTGCTCGTGGCGGCCACGGGCGTGGTGGGATTCCTCGTGACCGGTCACACGCCCCTGCTGTTCCTCGGGTTCCCGCTGCTGATCTGGGCGGCCTTCCGCTTCCAGCTGGCCGGGGCCGCGCCCTGCGCGCTGGCCGTGTCGACCTTCGCCATCATCGCCGGTGCCGAGAGATCGGGCCCGTTCGCCGGGCACGACCTGCTCACCAAGATGATCACCCTGCAGGCCTTCAACGGTTCCGCCGCGCTGACGGCGCTGCTGCTCGCGGCGGTCGTCAGCGAGCGCAACCAGAACCAGCGGGAGATCGCGTGGGCCGTCGGGCAGCTCGCCGCGCTGGCGGCCAGGATCGCCGCCGGCGACCACCGCCCCGCCCTCCCCCACGCGGACGAGGAGAAGGCGAACGGCGAGAAGGCGGCCGGAGACGGGCGGACACGACAAAGGCCGTCTCCCCATCCCTGAGGAAACGGCCTCCGACCGGCAGGAAAGCTGGTCGGGACGACAGGATTTGAACCTGCGACCCCTTGACCCCCAGTCAAGTGCGCTACCAAGCTGCGCCACGTCCCGGTGCCGTTTGACCTGGGGTTTCCCCGGTCGAAACGCGCAGGGAAACAATACCGCACTCGGCTCACTGATCGCGCACCGGTTTCCCGGTTGACCTCAAGTTTGGTTGAGGTTGCACGATCGTCGGCATGACGATCACAGCGGACGAAAGCCACGCGTACGGCTACGACGACCTGCCCGGCCTGATGAGTCTGATGACCGGCGACGAGAAGCACGGACCGGCGGCCACCTCCACCCTCGATGTGCTGTGGGTGCTCTACGACCGGGTGCTCCGGGTGACACCGGACCGGCGGGACGATCCCGCCCGCGACCGGTTCCTGCTCAGCAAGGGGCACGGACCCATGGCGTACTACGCGGTGCTGGCCGCGAAGGGCTACGTGCCGGTGGACTGGCTGCCCGGGTTCGGGGCGTACGACTCCCCGCTCGGGCATCACCCGGACCGGGTGCTGGTGCCGGGCGCCGAGATCGGCAGTGGCTCGCTCGGGCACGGGCTGCCGATCGCGGTGGGCAGCGCGCTGGGGCTGCGGGCGCAGGGGCTGCACGACCCGGCGGTCTGGGTGCTGATCGGGGACGCGGAGCTGGACGAGGGCAGCAACCACGAGGCGATCGCCTTCGCCGGGCCGGCCGGCCTGGAACGGCTGCACACGATCGTGGTCGACAACTCCTCCGCCAGCCACGCCCTGCCCGGCGGGATCGCCGCCCGGTTCGAGGCGGCGGGCTGGTCGGCGGTGACCGTCGACGGGCGCGATCACGAGCCGCTGTACGCCGCGTTCACCGCGCCGCATCCCGGGCGGCCGCACGTGGTCGTGGCCCGCGTCGAGCCGAAGAACGCCTGACTCCCACCCCTTGGAAAGGCAGACCCTGATGGACACCATGCGTGACCGTTTCGCACCCGTCGTCTCCCGGCTGCTGGACGAGGACCCGCGCGTCGCGGTGGTCCTCGCCGAAATCGGCATGGACGGCTTCCGCGAGGCCATGGCCCGACATCCGGACCGGGTCATCAACGTCGGCATCCGCGAGCAGCTGCTGGTCGGGGCGGCGGCAGGGCTGGCGCTCACCGGGCTGCGGCCCGTGGTGCACACCTTCGCCAGCTTCCTTGTGGAGCGGCCGTTCGAGCAGGTCAAGCTGGATCTCGGGCATCAGAACACCGGGGCGGTGCTGGTGAGCGCGGCCGCCTCCTTCGACTGGCCGGCCGGCGGCTACACGCACATGGCCCCGGGCGATGTGGCGCTCCTCGACACGCTGGACGGCTGGACCGTGCACGTGCCCGGGCATCCGGACGAGGCCGAGACACTGCTGCACCACGCGGTCGCCGCGGGCGACGACAAGGTGTACGTGCGGCTGTCCGTGCAGGCCAACCGGCAGGGGCGGCGGATCGACGGCCGGCACTTCGTCACGGTCCGCGAGGGCCGTCGCGGTGTGGTCCTCGCGGTGGGCCCGGTGCTGGACTCGGTCCTCGCCGCCACGGAGGGCCTGGACGTGACGGTCCTGTACGCCACGACCGTACGGCCCTTCGACGCGGCGGGCCTGCGCCGGGCCACGGAGTCGGCCGGCACCGATGTCGTCCTGGTCGAGCCGTATCTCGCGGGCACCTCGACGACTGCGGTGAGCGAAGCGCTCACGGACGTGCCGCACCGGGTGCTGGGCCTCGGCGTGGGCCGCCGCGAGCTGCGCCGCTACGGGACGGTCGAGGAGCATGTGGCCGCGCACGGGCTCGACCCGGCGTCCTTGCGCGACCGGATCGGGCGCTTCCTGGCACCCACCCGCCGGACCGGCTGAGCACCGTGCGCGACTGCGGGTGCGCAGGCGCTGATCGCGCAGTTCCCCGCGACCCTTCGGGGCGCTCAGCGCGCGGCGCGTCCGCTCGGACCAGGTCGCGTATCGCGGGGACCGCGAGCAGCGCGATGGCCACCGCCAGGCTGGTCGCGGCGGAGATGAGCAGGACGTGTCCGGCGCCGAGGGCATCGGCCGCCGGGCCGGCGAGGGCCTGGCCCACCGGCATCATGGCGAGGGAGCCGGCCACGTCGTAGGCGTGGATGCGGTTGAGGACGTCCGGGGGGACCTGGGTCTGCACACTGGTCGCCCACATCACGCCCCAGAACGACATCCCGGCGCCCGCCACGGCCGCCCCCGCCGCCATCGCCGGCACACCGAGGCCCGCGCCGACGGCCGCCGGGAAGCCGAAGAAGGCGAACAGGGAGAGCGCGCCGGCGCGGAGCATCCGGCGGGCCGCAGCCGCAGGGCGAGCAGGCCGCCGACCACCGTGCCCGCGCCGAGGGCGGTGAGTCCGTTCCTGTCATCGCGGATGCTCCCTCCCCGCCGTCCCCTGCGGTGCCGCGCCCGGCTGCGCCGCGCGGGATGATGCCACGCCCGGCGCCCGCGCACGGGGGATTTCACTCCCCGGAAGGCAGCCCCAACTCGGGGTGCTCGTCGAGGAGTCGGGGCGGTGCGGCCTGCCGCCAGGAGTCGGCGAGGACGTCGCGCAGCTCGTCCTCGTCCTCCAGCGCGGCGAGTCTCGCTCTGACCCAGGCGAACTGGGCCTCGTGGTCGGCGATCCAGAACTTCTCCGGCTCGGCCAGGACCAGTTCGTCGCGCTCCTCCTTGGGGCAGCGCACGGCGATGGACGTCTCGTCCTCCGGCAGGGTCGCGAACATCTTCCCGGCCACCCGGAACGTGGGCATGCTCCACGCGACCTTCTCCGTGGTGTCCGGCAGGGACAGGGCGATGCGGCGTACGTCTTCGGCATCCGGCATGCAACGCACGGTAGCTCCTGGCACTGACAGTCACCCGGCCGGCGGCTCCAGCCGCTTGTAGTACAGGGTCGTCGGACGCAGTTCGCCGCCGGGGCTCTCCGCGTAGTCGGGGATGACACCGGCCCGGGTCCAGCCGGCCGAGCGGTAGAGGCGCTCGGCGGGGCTGTCGGTCTCGGTGTCGAGGTGGAGCAGGGTGATGCCCGTGGCCGCGGCGGCGTCCTCGGCAGTGGCGAGGAGGCGGCGGCCGAGACCCTGCCCGCGCACGCTGCGGTGCACCATCAGCTTCACCAGTTCCGCGCGGTGGCGGCTGTTCGGCTTGTCGGGGTAGGCCAGGCTCACGGTTCCGGCCGGGCGGCCGGTGCCGTCGAGCGCCGCCCAGACGGCGAGCCGGCCCGCCGCCGTCGCTTCGGCCCGCCGCCGCCACCAGGCGGTGGCCTCCTCGTGCGTCAGTGCCGCGAGGAAGCCGACCGAGGCGCCACCGGCCACGGTGTCGGTCAGCAGTTCCGCCAACTCCCCGGCCCGCTCGCATAGTTGTGCGGCGCTCCAGCGCTCCACCCTCATGGCCGCACCACCGCCAGCGCGTACCGCGCCTCGACGGGGCCGGCGCACCGGAACCGGGTGGGGCCGAAGACGCGCATCCGCAGGCAGTCTCCGGGGTCCAGGTGGTGGACCTGCTCCCCGTCGGACACCTCCAGGGCGCCGTCGAGCAGCCACAGATGCTGTTCCAGACCGGTCACGGGCGGGCGGTCGTAGGCGATGTCGGCACCCGGTGCGAGCCGGCCCTCGACCAGTTCGCCGCGGAGCCCGGCGTGCGGCGGGGACACGGACCGCCGGACGAATCCGGAGCCGTGGTCCTCCCAGATCGGCTGGTCGGCGGCCCGGACCAGCGGCGCGGGTGCCGCCTCGACCTCGCTGAGCAGCTGGGACATCGTGCGGCCGTAGACATGGCAGAGCCGATTCAGCACGGCGGCGGTGGGGCTGATCTCCGCGCGTTCGGCGCGTGACAGGGTCGAGCGGCTCACCCCGCTGCGCTCGGCCAACTCCCCCAGGGACCAGCCGTGGTCGGCGCGCAGCTCGGCGAGGCGGGCGCCGAGCCGGGCGTCGACGGGCTCCGGGCCTGCTGCGACATCGTCCTGTTTCATATCAGAGATGCTATGCCATATATGAGACGAGCTCCAGAGGATGCCTGCCCATCCCCGCATGCCGTCGAACACGGCCTGGGTGTAGAAGGACGGGCCGGGAGGCTCATCGTCACACGCATGACCTCCCAGACTGCGTGCGGCCGATGCCGGTTCCCTACGCCCGGGCCGCCTCCCGCAGGGCGTCCAGCACCTGGCGGATCAGCGGATGCCCCTCGGCGCCGCGCCGTACGGCGGCGAAGACGCGGCGGGTCGGGGCCACGCCGTCGACGGGGCGTACGACGACGCCGGTGAGGTCCATGCCGTTCAGCGCGGAGCGCGGTACGAGGGCCACGCCCGCGTCGGCCGAGGCCAGGGCGACGACCGCGCGGAAGTCGTCGGAGGAGTGCTCCAGGCGTGGCTGGAAACCGGCGCTCTCGCAGGCGAGGACGACCACGTCGTGGCAGGGGTTGCCGGGGTACGGGCCGATCCAGGGGTCCTTGGCCAGCTCGGCGAGGGGCACCTCGGCGGCGTCCGCGAGGCGGTGGCCGACGGGTACGACCGCGTCGAACGGCTCTGCGTAGAGCGAGACGTGGGTGAGCCGGGGGTCGTCGGCGGGCGGGGCGCCCCGGTACTCCACGGCCACCGCCACGTCGACCTGCCGGTCCAGGACCATGGGCAGGCTCGCGTCGCCCTCGGCGTCCTGGACACGGATGCGTATGCCGGGCGCGGTGTGCGCGAGCCGGGCCACGGCCGGCGCCACGACCTGGGCGATGCCGGTCGCGAAGGCGGCCACGGTGACCGTGCCCGCCTCACCCGAGCCGTAGGCGGCCAGCTCCGCCTCGGCCCGCTCCAGCTGGGCGAGGACCGCGTTGGTGTGGCTGAGCAGGATCTCGCCCGCCGGGGTGAGCCGTACGCCCTTGGCGCTGCGCTCGACCAGGCGGTGACCGGTCTCCTGCTCCAGGGCCGTGAGCTGCTGGGAGACGGCCGAGGGGGTGAGATAGAGCGCGGCGGCCGCCGCGGTGACCGTGCGGTGGTCGGCCACCGCACGGAGGATGTGGAGCCGCCGTGCCTCGATCATGCCGTCAATTATCGCAAGGCGTCCGCCCTGCTCAGGCCTCCAGTTCGGCGCGGGCGGCCACGAAGGCGTCCACCGCGCGGTTGACGTCGTCCGTGGAGTGCGCGGCGGACAGCTGGACGCGGATGCGAGCCTGGCCCTGCGGGACGACCGGGTACGAGAAGCCGATCACGTACACACCGCGCTCCAGCAGCAACTCGGCCATGCGGCCCGCCTTCGCCGCGTCGCCGATCATCACGGGGGCGATGGCGTGCTCGCCGGGGAGGATGTCGAAGCCCTCCTCGGTCATGCGGCGGCGGAAGAGGGCGGTGTTCTCGTTCAGCCGGACCCGCAGGTCGTCGGCGGACTCCAGCAGGTCGATGACCTTCAGGGAGGCGGCGGCGATCACCGGGGCCAGGGTGTTGGAGAACAGGTACGGGCGGGAGCGCTGGCGCAGCAGGGCGACGATCTCGGCGCGGGCGGCGACATAGCCGCCGGAGGCGCCGCCGAGGGCCTTGCCGAGGGTGCCGGTGATGACGTCGACGCGGTCCATGACGCCGTGCAGCTCGGGGGTGCCGCGGCCGGTGGGGCCGACAAAGCCGACGGCGTGCGAGTCGTCGACCATGACCATCGCGTCGTAGCGGTCGGCGAGGTCGCAGATCTCGCGGAGCGGGGCCACATAGCCGTCCATGGAGAACACGCCGTCGGTGACGATCAGCCGGCGGCGCGCGTCGGACGCCTCCTTGAGCTTCGCCTCCAGGTCGGCGAGGTCGCGGTTGGCGTAGCGGAAGCGGCGGGCCTTGGACAGGCGGATGCCGTCGATGATGGAGGCGTGGTTGAGGGCGTCGGAGATCACCGCGTCCTCCTCGCCGAGCAGGGTCTCGAAGACACCGCCGTTGGCGTCGAAGCAGGAGGAGTACAGGATCGTGTCCTCCTGGCCGAGGAACGCCGAGAGCCGGGCCTCCAGCTCCTTGTGCACCTCCTGGGTGCCGCAGATGAAGCGGACCGAGGCCATGCCGTAGCCCCAGCGGTCCAGCGCCTCGTGGGCGGCGGCGATCACCTCGGGGTGGTCGGCGAGGCCGAGGTAGTTGTTGGCGCAGAAGTTGAGGACCTCGCCGGGGCGGCCGCCGGCGGTGACGTTGACGGTCGCGGACTGCGGGGTGCCGATGACCCGCTCGGGCTTGTGCAGGCCGGCGGCGCGGATCTCGTCGAGGGTGGCGCGCAGGTCGTCGCGGACGGTGTCGAACATGGGGAAGCTCCTGAAAGTGCTGGCGCGGCTGGGGATTGACGTCGCTTACGCGGTCCAGTCGAGGATGACCTTGCCGCCCTTGCCGCTCGCGGCGTCGGCGAAGGCCGCCTCGAAGTCGCGGTAGCCGTAACGGCCGGTGATCACGGGGGCGAGGTCCAGGCCGCCCTCCAGCAGCACCGACATCGCGTACCAGGTCTCGAACATCTCGCGGCCGTAGATGCCCTTGATGGTGATCATCGAGGTGACGATCCGGGCCCAGTCGACCGGGAACTCCTGCGCCGGAAGGCCGAGCATGGCGATACGGCCGCCGTGCGTCATGTTGGCGATCATGTCCCGCATGGCCTCGGGGCGGCCGGACATCTCCAGGCCGATGTCGAAGCCCTCGCGCAGACCCAGCTCCCGCTGTCCGTCGGCGATGGAGGTCTCCGCGACGTTCAGGGCGAGGCTCACGCCGATCTTGCGGGCCAGCCCCAGGCGCTCCTCGCTGACGTCGGTGATGACGACGTTGCGGGCGCCCGCGTGCCGGGCCACGGCGGCGGCCATCAGGCCGATCGGTCCGGCGCCCGTGATCAGCACGTCCTCGCCGACCAGCGGGAACGACAGCGCGGTGTGCACGGCGTTGCCGAAGGGGTCGAAGATCGCGGCGACGTCGAGGTCGACGGGGACCCGGTGCACCCAGACATTGCTCGCGGGCAGGGCGACATACTCGGCGAAGGCACCGTCCCGGCCGACACCGAGGCCGACGGTGGCGCGGCACAGATGGCGGCGGCCCGCCAGGCAGTTGCGGCACTTGCCGCACACCAGATGGCCCTCGCCGCTGACCCGGTCGCCGATGCGGATGTCGCTCACGTCCCGGCCGGTCTCGACGACCTGCCCGACGAACTCGTGGCCGAGCACGAGCGGGGTCCTGATCGCCTGCTGCGCCCAGCCGTCCCAGGCCCGGATGTGCAGGTCGGTGCCGCAGATACCGGTCCGCATGACCTTGATGAGTACGTCACCCGGGCCGATCTCGGGCTCCGGGACGTCCGTCAGCCAGAGCCCCGGCTCCGCCTTCTCCTTGACCAGCGCCTTCACGCGTGCGGCTCCTGTGGGTGAGATCCCGGCCCGCGGGCATGCCGAAGACGCCCGCACCGGGTCAGAGGGGTGGAATCACCCTGCAATCTGCCGTATGCGCGGGCCGCGGGTCCATCGAGCTTTTCTTAACCGCCGCCTCAGCTTTCCTTCACGCCCCAGGTACCGGCGGCCAAAGGGCCGCCCCGGCCCGTCACAGGGGCAACCCGTCCTCGGCGCTCCGTTCGAGGCGTACGACGAGATCGGCGGCCAGCGCCTTGATGGTCTCCAGGCCGGACCGGCCCCAGACGCGGGGCTCGGTGTCGGCCGCGCACACGGTGCCGAGCGCCATGCCGGAGCTGTCGATGAGCGGGGCGCCGAGATAGGAGCGGATGCCGTACTCGTCCACCACGGGGTTTCCGGCGAACCGCGGATAGTCGCGGACGTCCTCGAGCACCAGCGCCTTACGGCGGACCACCACATGGGGGCAGAACCCGTGCTCGCGCGGCAGGACCCGGCCGAACTCCGGCCTGCTGCCGTCCTCCCGGACCGGCGGCGCGACGGCGGGGACGCACAGGCCGGCGAAGAACTGGTGGTCCTCGCCGACGAAGTTGACCATGGCGTAGGGCGCGCCGGTGAGCCGGGCAAGATGGTCCGCGAAGGCGTCCAGCGCCGGGTCGGGACGGTCCGCCAGGCCGAGCAGGCGCAGTCGGTGGACGCGGGCCGGGGCCTCCTTGTCCTCGGGGGTGAGCAGCAGACCCCGGACCGGCCGGGGCGGCTCGTAGGTCATGGCCGGGCTCCGGCGCTGTGGGCGTACCTCATGGGGGAACTCCGTGGACGGTAGTGCGGGATCACATGTGGGCACCATGGCTCGGCGCCGTCGCGGGGGCGTGGGCGAGGAGGTGGCGTACGAGGGTGAGGAGGGTCTGCACGCCGGAGCTGGAGATCCGGGCGTCGCACCTGACGACGGGGATCGCGGGGTCCAGGTCGATGGCGGCACGCACCTCCTCGGGGTCGTAGCGGTAGCCGCCGTCGAACTCGTTGATGGCGACGATGAAGCCGAGTCCGCGCTCCTCGAAGAAGTCCACGGCCGCGAAGCAGTCCTGCAGCCGGCGGGTGTCGGCGAGGATCACCGCGCCGAGCGCGCCCTCGGACAGCTCGTCCCACATGAACCAGAACCGCTCCTGCCCCGGCGTGCCGAACAGGTACAGCACATGGTCCGGATCGAGGGTGATCCGGCCGAAGTCCATGGCGACCGTCGTCTCCATCTTGTTCTCGACGCCGTCGAGACTGTCCGTGCCGACGCTGACCGTGGTGAGCAGCTCCTCCGTGCTGAGCGGCGCGATCTCGCTGACCGCGCCCACGAAGGTCGTCTTGCCGACCCCGAACCCGCCCGCCACCAGGATCTTCAGCGCGGTCGGGAACGGGTCAGAGCTGTCGTCGTAGTCCATCGAGCACTGCCTCCAGCAGAGACCGGTCAGTGGGTGTGTGGTGGAAAGCGGGGGGCTTGGTGGTCAGCGCCCCGCAGTCGACGAGGTCCGAGAGCAGCACCTTGGTGACCACCGCGGGCAGTTTCAGATGCGCGGCGGCCTCGGCGACCGAGACGGGCGCCCGGCACAGGTCGAGCGCCTGGGCGTGCTCGGGGCCGAGATAGCCGAGCGGGGTGACACCGGTGGCCATCACCTGCGACATCAGGTCCAGGGCGATGCTGGGCTCGGTGCGTCCGTTGCTGACCGTGAACGGGCGCACCAGCCGTCCGGCCGCGTCGTCCAGCCACGGCCCGTCGCCGGCTGCGGCCACGCTCAAGGCCTCGTCGCCGTGGGTTCGACGGCGTGCTGCCGGGGGGCGGTCACCAGGTAGGGGCGGACGCTCTTGACGAGCATCGCCATCTCGTAGCCGAGCACGGCGGCGTCGACCTCGCGGCCCGCGAGCACGGCGAGACAGGTGCCGGAGCCGGCGGTGGTGACGAACAGCAGGGTCGAGTCCAGCTCGACGACGACCTGGCGGACCTCCCCGCCGTCGCCGAACCGGACGCCCGCGCTGCGGCCGAGGGAGTACAGGCCGGAGGCCAGGGCCGCCATGTGGTCGGCACTGTCGTTGTCGAGGCCGTGCACGGACTTCACCAGCCCGTCACAGGACAGGAGCACCGCGCTGGTGGTGTGCGGTACGCGCTGCACGAGGCCGCTCAGCAGCCAGTCGAGGTCGGATGCGTGGGCGGTCGGCGCATCGCTCGCCATGGTGGATCGACTCCTTGGGGTACGAAGGTCTTCGGGAGCGCTGGCGGTTGGGGGGAATGGTCGTCGGTGATGGGGGGTGGGTACGGTGCGGGCGTCAGCCGGCCGGAGCGCTCCCGTCGGGCCGGCCGGCGCCACGGGCACCGTCGGATGCGGGCGCGTGGGTGCGCCCCTGCGATATGGGGGTGGGGTCCATGTGGTCGGGGCCCATGTGGTCCGAGCTCGTATGGTCTGAGCCCATGGGGTCCGGCTGCACACGGGGTGGTTCGGTGAACTCTGGTACGGCGGGCTGGAGGTGATGGTCCATCAGGGGAGCGGCGGCATGGCTGGCGCCCGTATGGGCCGAGTCCATGTGGGCGGGCTCCATGTGGGCGGGCTCCATGTGCGCGGACTCCATGTGGGCTGAGCCCAGGAGCGCGGAGTCCAGTTGGTCGGCGTCCGGACGGGCGGGCTCCCGGCTCTCCATGTGCTGTTGCGCCTCGGCGAGTCCGATCCCGCGCTGGAAGGCCGCCATCAGCCCCGGGTCGTGACCCGGGACGGTGTCGCCCTCCGGGCGGGGTACGGGGCCGCCGCGCAACTGGGGGACGATGTGCTCCTGCGCGCGGCGCCGGGGCAGTTTGGGCTTGTTCATGGTGCCGCGCACGGTGCCGCTGCGCGGGGTGGGCAGGATGCCCGCGTGCGCCTCGATCGCCGCCCGGTCCCCGGTGCCGATGCCGGGCACGGCCTCGGCGGGGGTGGGTCGGTCCTGCCGGGCGCCCCGCACCGGAAGCGGCGCGAGGCCACCTCCGTTCCGCCGGCCGTCACCGCTCTCACCGGGCCGTACGTCCCCGCTCCCGGCCTCGCGCCGCCCGCTCCCGCGCTGGGCGTGCCGCCGCCGGCCGGTCAGCTGAGCCGGGTCGCCCGGCGAGCCGCCCTCTCCCGGGGAACCCGCTACGGGGCCTGCCCCGGCCACGGCCCTCGAACCGGCGGGCTCGGCGTCCGGCCCGGCACCGCCGCGCGCGGGGCCGGCATCCCCGGACCGCGCTCCCGGCACAGGCGCAGGCACAGCTGCGGGCGCCGGCGCGGGCCCCCGCTCCTGCCCCAGCCCGTGCCCCTGCCGCCGGCCGAACCCACCGGCCTGCCCCTGACCCTGTCCACCGCTCTGGCCCAGAAGCCGTACCTGCGGCGACGCCCCGGTGTCCGCCGGATCCTGCGGCCGGTGCACGCCCGCCCCGGTGGCGGCATCGGCGATCGTGCCGGCGACCACGCCGCCCGCCCCGGGCTCCGTGCCCAACAACGCCTGCGGGACCACGAGTACGGCCTGCACACCGCCGTAGATGTTGGTCTGCAGCCGCACATGGATGCCGTGCCGCCGGGCGAGCTGGGAGACGACGTAGAGGCCGATCCGGCCGTCGGCCAGCAGGCTGGCGACGTTCACCTGGTCGGGGTCGGCGAGCAGGGCATTCATCCGGTTCTGCTCGCCGACGGGCATGCCGAGCCCGCGGTCCTCGACCTCCACGGCCAGCCCGGAGGTGACGAGGTTGGCGCGCAGCAGCACCTGGGTGTGGGGGGCGGAGAACACCGAGGCGTTCTCGATGAGTTCGGCGAGCAGATGGATGACGTCCGCGACGGCGTGGCCGCGCAGTTCGCCGTCGATCGGCGGCACCAGCTTCACCCGCGAGTACTGCTCGACCTCGGCGATGGCGGAGCGCAGGACCTCGGTCATGCTGACCGGGTTGCTCCACTGGCGCCGGGAGACGGCGCCGCCGAGCACGGCGAGGTTCTCGGCGTGGCGCCGGATGCGGGTGGCCAGGTGGTCCACGTGGAACAGGCCCTTGAGCAGGTCGGGGTCCTCGATCTCGTTCTCGAGGTCGTCGAGGATCGAGATCTCCCGGTGCACGAGGGACTGGAGCCGGCGCGCGAGGTTGACGAAGACCTCCAGCTTCTGCTCGCTGCCCGCCTGGCTGGAGAGCTGGGCGGGGGGGGGGGGGGGGGGGGGGGGGGGGGGGGGGGGGGGGGGGGGGGGGGGGGGGGGGGGGGGGGGGTGGGGGGGTGTGCGGAGCTCGTGGGTGGGG